>NZ_JBVJMD010000002.1:0-32615 GCF_055584385.1 Streptomyces sp. NPDC104096 | reverse complement strand
CGTACGAGCGCCCCGGCCACCGTGGCAGCGACCGCCCCTTCAACCGCGACCGCCGCGACGACCGTCCGGGCTTCCGCTCCGCCGGTCACGACCGTCCCCACGGCCGTCGTGACGACCACCGAGGCACCGGCTCCGGCTCCGGTTCCTCCTTCGGCCGCCGCGACGACAAGCCGCGCTGGAAGCGCAACGGCTGACGTCCGCCGACCGACCCACGAAGGGCCCCTACGACTCCGGTCGTACGGGCCCTTCGGCCTTTTCCGGGCCCGTCGCCGTGCTCCACCTGAGACGCCAACGGCCTTTATTTTCAATACCGTTCAACATGTGACGACTGTTAACATCCTTTGGCTTCGACTTGGCTCGACGGGGCGCGGACGAGGGGGTCCTCGGCGCGGCCGCGCGCTCCGGGCGATGAGGTTTCCCTCCTCTCGCCGCCTCGGTGTTCTTTTCCCTGGGGAGGGACCTTTGTCTCGGCGTGTGCACTCACGCATCACCGCGAACCGGCGTGCCCGGATCGCGCTCACCCTGACGAGCCTGGCCGCCCTCGGCGCCGGCACTCTGACCACCGCGGGCCCGGCGGCCGCGGACACCACCCCCATGCCCCTGACGACCGGCGGGGTGTGGGGCCTCGACTACGCCGGCGGTGTCCTGACGACCGTGGAGAACGCCCCGAACGGCGACCGCTACGTCACCAACCGCACGGTCTCGGCCGACGGCACCGCGGCGGGCGGGCGGGACACCCGCGGCTATGCGGGCACGTACGCGTACGGCGCGCACATGCAGTGGGTCCCCTGCGACGCGGGCTCCTGCACGGCGGTGCGCGCGGCCGGCAACGGAAACGTCGGCGTCTTCTTCGGCAACGCCGAGGGGCAGGAGGGCCAGGAACGCGCTCAGATCTGGGACAGCCGCGACGGCTACCTCGACCACGGCGCCGATCCCGTCGTCACGGGCGGCCGCTTCGTCGACATCACCGGCCGCTACTTCGTCTACAACGCGGCTTCGACGGGCAAGCAGTACGTCGACGCCACGCAGCCCTACCTCGTGCACGACGTGCGCCTGACCCGCGCCGTCACCGCCGCCTCCGTGTGGGGCTCACGGCTGTACACGCCGGGGACCGGCAACGGCACGGTCACCGCGTACGACCTGGAGCAGAAGAAGACGGTCGAGACGCTCGCGACCGGCGCGCCCTGCACGGTCAAGGAGCTCCAGGTGGTGGGCCGCTGGGTCTACTGGAACTGCGGCGCCACCGGCCCGGCGGGCGTGTACGACCGTACGGCCGGGAAGAACATCACCGTGCCGTCCGGGCCCGCCCTGGTCGGCGACGGCTATCTCGTCCAGCACGACCGTACCGCCGGGAAGCTGCTGCTCACCGACTTCCACACGGGTACGGCGGCGGCCCCGCGGGAGATCGCCGACCTGCCCGCCGGGAACACCGCCGACCAGCGGCGGCTGACCTGGTCGGTGGACAAGTTCGGCGGCGACATCGCCTACGTGGACGCCGAGCACACCGTGCACGTCGTGCAGAGCGGGGTGCCGTCCCAGCCGCTGGCGCTGGTCGAGGCCGAGGTCGACGACAACTCGGTCGATGTCCGGGACGACTGGTGGAACAGCGTCTGGCAGCTGAGCAAGCCGGCCACCTGGACCTTCACCGTGAAGGACGTCCTCGGCCGTACGGTGCGCACGAAGTCCGGGACCGGCACGGCCCCCGAGGCCGGCTGGAACGCGAGGACGGAGACGGGGGCGGTCCCGTACAACGGCCGCTACACCTGGACCCTGACCGCCACGGCGACCGAGGGCACCGGCACCTACACGGGCGGCGGTTCGGTCGTGCTCTCCGGCGGTCTGCCGGTCCATCACGACCTGGGCGGCTACGGCTACGGCGACCTGGTCACGCTCGACGCGTCCGGCCGGCTCGGCGTGCGCTACTCCCCGGGCAACGGCACCGTGGCCGCGGCGGTCTCCGCCTCCGGCTGGGCCGCCGGGACCGTGGCGGTCCCGTTCGGCGACATGACCGGCGACCGGTGCGCCGAGACCCTGGTCCGGATGCCGAACGGCGAACTGCGCCGCTACCTCGGCCGGTGCGCGGGCTCGTACACCCCGGCGAGCAGCCATGTGTCGCTGGGCACCGGCTGGAAGCAGTACGACGTGCTGACCTCGCCCGGCGACGTGAACAAGGACGGGCTGCCCGACCTGATCGCGCGCAACGCCACCACCGGCACGGTCTACCTGTACAAGTCCACCGGCGCGGGCAAGCTGGCCGCCCGGGTGAAGCTCTACGACAACTGGAAGGGCTACAAGAAGATCGTCGGCGTCGGCGACTTCAACGGCGACGGCGTCGGCGACCTGCTCGCCCAGGACAAGGCCAACACCCTGTGGCGCTACGACGGCAACGGCTCCGGCGGCTTCAAGGCCCGGGTGAAGGCCGCCGCCGCCTGGGGCGCGTCGTACAACGTCGTCGTCGGCGTCGGCGACATCACCGGCGACGGCCACGCGGACCTGGTCTCGCGGGACACCGCGGGCAACCTGTACCGCAACAACGGCACCGGCAAGGGGTCGTTCGGAGCGCGTACGAAGATCGGCTCGGGCTGGGGCGTATACAAGGGCATTTTCTAGCCACGGTGTGACGCATGTCATGCCCTCGGCGAGGGAATCGCTGGGGGCATGACAGATGACGGCAAGAAGAGCGGGCTCTCGGACGAGGAACGGCTTGCCCAGCTCGGGTACACGCAGGTGCTGGCGCGCCGGATGTCGGCGTTCTCCAACTACGCGGTCTCCTTCACGATCATCTCGGTCCTGTCGGGCTGCCTGACCCTGTACCTCTTCGGCATGAACACCGGCGGCCCCGCCGTGATCACCTGGGGCTGGGGCGCCGTGGGACTGATGACCCTCTTCGTCGGCCTGGCGATGGCCGAGATCTGCTCGGCCTACCCGACGTCGGCGGGCCTGTACTTCTGGGCGCACCGGCTCGCGCCCCCGCGCTCGGCCGCCGCCTGGGCCTGGTTCACGGGCTGGTTCAACGTGCTCGGCCAGGTGGCGGTGACGGCCGGCATCGACTTCGGCGCGGCCTCCTTCCTGGGCGCCTACCTCAACCTCCAGTTCGGCTTCGAGGTGACGCCGGGCCGCACGGTCCTGCTCTTCGCCGCGATCCTGCTGCTGCACGGCCTGCTCAACACCTTCGGCGTGCGGATCGTCGCGCTGCTGAACAGCGTGAGCGTGTGGTGGCACGTGATCGGCGTGGCGGTCATCGTCGGCGCGCTGGCCTTCGTGCCGGACCACCACCAGTCGACTTCCTTCGTGTTCACGAAGTTCGTGAACAACACCGGCTGGGGCAGCGGCGTCTACGTCGTCCTGCTGGGCCTGCTGATGGCCCAGTACACCTTCACCGGCTACGACGCCTCCGCCCATATGACGGAGGAGACCCACGAGGCGTCGACGGCCGGCCCCAAGGGCATCGTCCGCTCGATCTGGACCTCGTGGATCGCCGGCTTCGTGCTCCTGCTGGGCTTCACCTACGCGATCCAGTCCTACGACGCCGAACTCGCCTCGCCCACCGGCGCGCCGCCCGCCCAGATCCTCCTCGACGCGCTGGGCGCGACGGCCGGCAAGCTGCTCCTGCTGGTCGTGATCGGCGCGCAGCTCTTCTGCGGCATGGCCTCGGTGACGGCCAACAGCCGCATGATCTACGCCTTCTCGCGGGACGGCGCCCTGCCGTTCTCGCACGTCTGGCACACCGTCAGTCCGCGCACCCGCACCCCCGTCGCGGCGGTCTGGCTGGCGGCGGCGGGCGCGCTCGTCCTCGGCCTGCCCTATCTGATCAACGTCACGGCCTACGCGGCGGTGACCTCGATCGCCGTCATCGGCCTCTACATCGCCTATGTCGTGCCGACCCTGCTGCGGCTGCGCAAGGGCGAGGAGTTCGAGCGCGGTCCGTGGCACCTGGGCCGCTGGTCGCGGGCGATCGGCGTGGTCGCGGTGGTCTGGGTGCTGGCCATCACGGTCCTCTTCATGCTCCCGCAGGTCTCCCCGGTCACCTGGGAGACGTTCAACTACGCCCCCGTCGCCGTCCTCGTCGTCCTGGGCTTCGCCGCCACCTGGTGGCTGGCGTCGGCCCGGCACTGGTTCCTCAACCCCGAACACGCCCGCACCATCGCCCGCGCGGAGTCCGCCGAGGGGGCTCCCGAACCGGTCGATCCATGACACTCCCGGCTCACCGCGGCGCCGCCACGCCGTCCGACGCGGCCGGGTCCCCGATACCCGATCGGAGACCCGGCCCTGTCCGGCTATGCTCGGGGAGGCAACATCGCCTGGGCCCTTAGCTCAATTGGCAGAGCAGTGGACTTTTAATCCATTGGTTGTGGGTTCGAGTCCCACAGGGCCTACCGGAACGCCCCCAGCTCAGAGGTACTTCGAGCTGGGGGCGTGACTGTTCCGGGCCCTTCGTGCGCGGCCCTTCGTGACGCGGTCCGGCCGTCGCGGGAAGCGGCCTCAGCCCGTGGGCAGTTCCGTCAGTTCCGTGAGGTCGGCCAGCGGCAGGGTGTGCTGGGTCTGGAGGACCTTCGCGCGCAGGTAGCGGACGTTGTGCGGAGTGGTGAAGACACCCGTGGGGACGCGGTCGCGGACGTCGGCGCCCAGCGAGCGGAGCTGGTCGGCCTTGTCGGGGTTGTTGGAGAGCAGGTCCAGGGCGCCGACACCGAGGGCGCGGAGCATCTGGGCGGCCGGCGTGTAGTCGCGGGCGTCCTCGGGCAGGCCGAGGGCCGCGTTCGCCTCGTAGGTGTCGAGGCCCTGGTCCTGGAGGGCGTACGCGTCGAGCTTGTTGTAGAGGCCGATGCCCCGGCCCTCCTGGCGGAGGTAGAGCAGCACTCCGCCCCGCTCGGCGATGCGCTCGACCGCCTCGCGCAGCTGGGGGCCGCAGTCGCAGCGCGCCGAGCCGAGGACGTCGCCGGTCAGGCACTCGGAGTGCAGGCGGACCAGCGGGGTGGTACCGGGCGCGGGGTCGCCGAGGACGATCGCGACGTGTTCCTGGCCGTCGGTCAGGCCGTGGAAGGTCACCAGCTCGGCGTCGACGCCGTAGCCGTCGTGGAAGCGCAGCGGGACCCGGACGCGGGAGCGCTGGGTGGCGGCGGGGAGGTCGGGCATGCGGGTTCTCCGGGTCCGGAGGGAACATCTGCTTCAGTTTTGAAGCAGAACCTGTGACCCCGACCCTAACTCATGCTTGAAATTTGAAGCAATGGGTGGGTGCGCGTTGCTCTTCGGGCGGGTCGGCGGTGCTCCTCGGGCGGGTGGGGCCGGTGTGCCGCTCACGCCGTTCCGGTCAGGCGCACGGGGGTTTCGGCGAGCGGCGGCGCCACGGCACGTCCTCCGGCGCCCCGGGCGCCTCGCCGCCGCCCTGGAGCGCCCGGGCGACCCCGGTGAAGATGTCCTCCAGCTGCCGTACCTGCTCCGGGGCGAGGTGGTCGAACAGGGTCGCGCGGACGTTCTCGACATGGCCCGGCGCCGTCCGCTCCACGACCGTCATCCCGGCGTCGGTCAGGGCCGCCATGCTGCCCCGTCGGTCCGAGGGGCAGCCCTCGCGCAGCACCAGGCCGTCCTTCTCCAGGCGCGTCACCGCGTACGTCAACCGGCTGCGGGTGATCTTCAGCCGCTCGGCGAGGTCGGTCATGCGCAGCCGGCGTCCGGGTTCCTCGGAGAGCCGGGACAGGATGGAGTAGTACAGGTGCGGCATGCCGGCCTCCTGCTGGAGGTGCCGGTCGAGCGCGTCCTCCACGAGCAGGGTCGCGGCCAGGTACGCGCGCCATGCGCGCTGCTCCTCGGGAGTGAGCCAGCGGGTCGTCATGCCGCCAGTGTAGGTTTGTTTCAAACTTGAACCAAGTGTCCCGAGTCCCGCCCCGCCGCCGAGAGTGAGCGCGCCGATGCCGTTCCCGTACGTCCTGCTGTCCGCCGCCGTCTCCCTCGACGGGTACCTCGACGACACCGGCCCCGAGCGGCTGCTGCTCTCCGGTCCCGCCGACTTCGACCGGGTCGACGAGGTACGGGCCTCCGTCGACGCGATCCTCGTCGGGGCCGGGACGATCCGCGCCGACAACCCGCGACTGCTGGTGAACTCGCCCGAGCGGCGGGCCGCGCGGGTGGCGGCGGGGCGGCCGGAATACCCCCTCAAGGTCACCGTGAGCGGGTCCGGCGAACTGGACCCGGCCGCGAACTTCTGGCACACCGGCGGCGAGAAGGTCCTCTACACCACCGACCGGGGCGCCGAACGCGCCCGCCGGGCGGGTCTCGCGACCGACGTCGTCGCGCTGGGCCCCGAGCTCGACTGGCGGCCGCTGCTGGAACACCTGCACGACGTGCGGGGGGTGCGGCGGCTCATGGTCGAGGGCGGCGGCACCGTCCACACCCAGCTGCTCCAGCAGGAACTCGCCGACGAACTCCAGCTCGTCCTCGCCCCGCTCTTCGTCGGAGACCCGGACGCGCCCCGGCTGTTCGGCCCGGGGGCGTACCAGGGCGGCCGGCTGCGGCTGACGGAGACCCGGCGGATCGAGGACGTCGTCCTCATGCGCTACGAGCCCACCGCGCCCGGCACCGCGGGCGCCGTCTCGGCCGCCGACCGGCACTGGCTGGCGCTCGCCTGCGAACTGGCGGCCCTGTGTCCGCCGTCGCGGACCGCGTTCAGCGTGGGCGCGGTGGTGGTGGCCGCCGACGGCACGGAACTCGCCCGGGGCCACTCCCGGGAGGGCGGCGATCCCCTCGCGCACGCGGAGGAGGCGGCCCTGGCGAAGATCGACCCGGCCGATCCGCGGCTTCCCGGCGCGACCGTCTACAGCAGCCTGGAGCCGTGCGCCCGGCGGGCGTCCAGGCCGGCCCCGTGCGCGCGGCTGATCCTCGGCGCGGGGGTGCGGCGGGTGGTCACGGCCTGGCGGGAGCCGGACACCTTCGTCGCGGGCGCCGACGGCAGCGGGCTGCTGGCGGCCGAGGGCGCGCACGTCGTCGTCCTGCGGGAGTACGAGACGGCCGCCACGGCGCCGAACCGTCACCTCCTGCCGGGCTGAGCCGACCGGGCCGCGTCGACCGGAGCGGGGCCGGGCCGCGCCCTGCGGGCGGCCCCGGAATCAATCGCGGTGCATTCCCTCCCGCGAATGGCGTATGCTGGTCCTACCGACGCGGGGTGGAGCAGCTCGGTAGCTCGCTGGGCTCATAACCCAGAGGTCGCAGGTTCAAATCCTGTCCCCGCTACTGAAGACTCAGGGCCGGAATCCAGTTCACGGATTCCGGCCCTGAGTGTTTTCACCGCGGCTCCCGGCGTTCGCGCGGCGCTGTCCCGCGTCGCCGTCATCCGGTCGGCCCAACATCACTCGCCCAGCGCGCCGACTCCGGCGAACCTGGACCTTCGTGGCTGGAGACGGCGGGAGACGAGTGGTGCGCTCTGGTGACCTGACGGGTGAGGGGCCGCACGAGGAACCCGGCGCGGCCGGGGGGTCCGGCACGGCCGACGACCACCTCGTCCCGTACGCACGCGCGGGCGGCCGCCTTCGACCCGACCCGACCCCGGATCCCGAACTGGTGTCCGACCCGGACGCGGACTCCGACCCGCACCTGCACTCCGACCCCCACCTGCACGCGGACCCGCACCCGGACTCGGCTCCGCACCCGGACTCGGTCCCGCACCCGGACTCGGTCCCGCACCCGGACTCGGTCCCGCACCCGGACTCGGTCCCGCACCCGGACCACGGTCCCGGCGGCGAGGCACCCGCCTCGCCCGCCTCGCCCGCCTTGCCCATCGCCCCCGCGGCCCCCGTGCCGTCCGGGGCCCCCGTGCCGTCCGGGGCGTCCGGGGCGTCCGGGGCGCCCGTGCAGCCCGTGCCCGCCGACGCCTCCGGCGAGGAGCGGCGGATCTGCCTCCTGCGGTCGCTCCTCAGGCTGCTTCCCGCGCTGCTGGCCGTCGGCGGGGCCGGCTACGGCATCTGCACGCCCCGCGGCTTCACCGCGGCGCCCCTCTTCACGGCCGCCCCGCTGGTGGCGGCCCCGCTGTACTCCTTCCTCGGCACCGCCGTCACGGGGGTGGCCGCCGTCGTCGGCGCGTACGCCGTGCACGCCCGGTTCACCCGGGTCCCGGACGCCGACGCGGTCACCGAGATCGTCACCGTGGCCACGGTCGCCGCGATGGCCGCGGTCATCAACCGTGTCGTGCGCCGCGGCGACCAGCGCCTCGCCAGTGCCCGCGAGATCGCCGAGGCCGCCCAGCGCGCGGTGCTGCCCGAGCCCGCCGCCCGGATCGGCGGGTACGACGTCGCCGCCCGCTACGAGGCGGCCCAGGCCGACGCCTTCATCGGCGGCGACCTCTACGCCGTACAGGACACCCCGCGCGGCGTACGGCTGGTCGTCGGGGACGTACGGGGCAAGGGCATGGGCGCGGTGGCGGCGGTGGCCGTGGTCATCGGGGCCTTCCGGGAGGCCGCCGAGCAGGAGGCGACCCTGGAGGCGGTCGCCCAGCGGCTGGAACGGGCGCTGGCGCGCGAGGGCACCAGGCGCGACGGGCCCGACGTCTCCGAGGGCTTCACCACCGCCGTACTCGCCGAACTTCCGCACGGGGACGAGACGGTGCGGATCCTCAACCGCGGGCACCCGCCGCCGCTGCTGCTGCACCCGGACGGCACCGTGTGCCCCCTGCCCGCCCGGGAGCCCGCCCTGCCGCTCGGCATGGGCGAGCTGGACAGCCGGCCCGACCGCGCGGAGGAGACCCGGTTCCCCAGGGGCGCCACCCTGCTTCTGCACACCGACGGCGTCTCCGAGGCGCGTGACGTCCAAGGCCGTTTCTACGACCCCGAGGAGCGGCTCGCCGGCCGCTCCTTCCGTGATCCCGAGGAACTGCTCGCCGCTCTCGCGCGGGACGTGCACCGGCACTGCGGGGGAGGACTGGCGGACGACATGGCCCTGCTCGCCGTCCGGCGGCCCTGACCACGCTCTCGTCACGTGGAGTGATCGGACGACCCCCCTGCGCATAACATCTGAGTCACCATCAAAACCTCCGTGACTCCTGAGGAGTTGCCGGCGCGCTTCACGCAAGGGGCAACTCGCCCTATTTCCGCCGGTCATCGCCTTAAGTCCTGGCCAAAAATGTTATTGATCAAGCGGAACGGCTTGGAATCCTGACCCCGTGCCCATTAACGTTCGATAACGCAGCGCGGTCGTCCCAGCCGTCACAAGGCGGCTCCGTGCGCACGCGCCGAATCCCGCAAGGGAACCGGGGAACCAACACCCTGGGGTGAATCGCACGGCCACCACTGTCAGTGACACCAGTGACAGGCGGTATACGCGCGTAGGAGACCTTCCTGCTCCGAACCCGTCAGCTAACCCGGTAGGCGAGAAGGAAGGAAGGAGTACGCCCACGTGGCGTCCAACCCGCCTGCCCCAGAGGCCCCGTTCGTGCCGAGCCAGACCAGCACCGAGCCCTTCGGCCTCGGCAGCTACCGCGCCGACGAGGGTCCGTGGGAGGAATGGAATCCCACCGCGGAGACCGTTCGCCCCCCGCGTGGCAAGCATCGCGTCGCCAAGCAGCGTGGCGGGGGACTCGCCCGCAGCTCCACCGTCCTGGGCGTCGGTGTCATAGCCGCCGTCGCCGGCGGCGGAATGGCCAGCGCCAACACCGGCAAGCCGCCGGTCTCCATCTCCATGCCCGACCTTCCCTCCGTCGGCTCCCTGCTGTCGGACGAGAAGCCCGCCGAGACCGCGCAGGACGTCGCGACCCCGCTCAGCGGCATCGGTGTGACCACCGCCGACACCGCCCAGGGCACCACCGACGCCGGCGAGGCGCTGCGCAGCCGGATCATGGCCCAGGCCGAGCAGCAGCAGACCCAGGTCGAGGCCAAGGCCGCCGCCGCTGCCGAGAAGGCCGCCACCGACGCGGCCGCCAAGGCGGAGCAGGCGGCCAAGGAAAAGGCCGAGGCCGCCAAGAAGAAGGCGGAGGAAGAGGCCGCGAAGAAGGCCGAGGCCGAGCGCCTGGCCGAACTCGCCAAGCAGTACACCCTGCCGACCTCCTCGTACACGATCACCTCGACCTTCGGCGAGGCCGGCTCCATGTGGTCCTCCGGGTACCACACGGGCCTCGACTTCGCCGCGCCCACCGGAACGCTCATCAAGGCGATCCACAGCGGCACGATCACCGAGGCGGGCTGGGCCGGCTCCTACGGCTACCGCACGATCCTCACCCTCGACGACGGCACCGAGCTGTGGTTCTGCCACCAGTCCTCGATCAGCGTCAGCGTCGGGCAGAAGGTCGCCACCGGCGATGTCATCGGCCGCGTGGGCGCCACCGGCAACGTCACCGGTCCGCACCTGCACCTGGAGGTCCACCCGGGCGGCAGCGCGGACGGGATCGACCCGATGGCCTGGCTGCGCGGCAAGGGACTCACCCCCTGACGTCCCGGTCCCCCCGGCTTTCCTGAACCTCCGGCAGTCCTGGCGACATCCCCCCGACGCCAGGACTGCCGGTTTTTCCGCTGCCGGGCCGCGGGAGACGGGCGACGGCTCACGGAAGCGGTGGGAGTGCCGGACGGCCGTACGGAATATCACCTTCCAGGCCGGGCGTTGACATTGGGCATGACTTCCCTTCGCAAGCTCGGTTCCTCCGACCTCGAGGTCTTCCCGCTCGCCCTCGGCGGCAACGTCTTCGGCTGGACCGCCGACCAGGACCGGTCCTTCGCCGTGCTCGACGCCTACACGGCCGCGGGCGGCAACTTCATCGACACCGCGGACTCCTACTCGGCCTGGGTAGACGGCAATCAGGGCGGTGAGTCCGAGACGATCATCGGCGACTGGGTCAGGGCCCGCGGCAACCGCGCCGACGTCGTCATCGCCACCAAGGTCAGCCAGCACCCCGAGTTCCCCGGTCTGAGCGCCGCCAACATCAAGGCCGCCGCCGACGCCTCGCTGCGCCGCCTCGGCACCGACCACATCGACCTCTACTACACCCACTTCGACAAGCCCGAGGTGCCGGTGGAGGAGATCGTCGGCGCGCTCGACGAACTGGTGCGGGCGGGCAAGGTGCGCCAGATCGGCGCCTCCAACATCTCCCCCGCGCGGCTGCGCGAGTCCCTGGAGTTCTCCGACAGCGAGGGCCTGGCCCGGTACGTGGCCCTCCAGCCCCACTACAACCTGGTCTCGCGAGACACCTACGAGGGAGAACTCCAGGACCTCGCGGCCCGGTCCGGGCTCGCGGCCGTCCCCTACTTCGCCCTCGCCTCCGGATTCCTCACGGGCAAGTACCGCCCGGGTACGACGGTCGACAGCGCGCGGGCCACCGGCGCCGCCAAGCACCTGGAGACCGACCGCGGCCGCAAGGTCCTCGCCGCCCTCGACGAGATCGCCGGCGCCCATGACGTCCCGGTCGCCACCGTCGCGCTCGTCTGGCTCGCCGCCCGGCCGACCGTGCTCGCCCCGATCGCCTCCGCCCGCACGGTGGAGCAGCTGCCGGCCCTGCTCGGGGTCGCGGAGCTGGAGCTGACGGAGCCGGAGGTCGCGCGCCTCACGGAGGCGTCGGCCTGATCCGGCCCGCCCGCCCTCCCCGGCTGCCCCGGGGCTAGGACCGGTACGGGTTGTAGGCGGGGTACGCGGCCGCCGGATAGCCGTACGCAGGCCAGGCCGCCGGGGGAGGCGTCGGCACCATCACCGGTACCGGCGGTGCCGTCGCCCGCGCCGCGTAGTCCAGCGCGGGCCGCGCGACCTCCCGGCGCCGCCACAGCTGGTGCAGCAGTTCCCGCTCCCGTACGACGAAGTCGCTGCCGGCCCGGCCCCTGCGTCCCCTGCGCCGCAGGGCCGCCAGCGAGGTCGCGTAAGTCTCGTACTCCGCCACCGTCCGCTCGGCCGGCTTGCCGAGGTGGTGCCCGGCGTACTCGCGGGCCAGCCGCCGGGCCCGCATCGAGCCGAGCGCGTACGGCTCGGCCGGGCTGAGCCAGCCCGCGGCGACGTACGCGGGCAACTCCTCGTACACGGTCCGCAGTTCGCGTTGGCGCGTCCAGATCACCAGCCAGGTCAGCAGGCCGAACGCGGGCACCATGAACAGCCCGTACACGGCGAAGAACCCGTACTCGCCGAAGGTCGCGGAGCCGTTCCAGAACGCGTGCATGCCCATCGCGAGCAGCAGTCCGCACGGCGGCAGCAGCACCCGGCGCACGCGCTGCCGGTCCGAGCAGAGCGCGGCGAGGCCGAAGCCGATGCCGGTGAGGACGGTGAACAGGGGGTGCGCGAACGGCGACATGATGACGCGGACGAAGAAGGTCGCCGCGGTGACGGAGGCGATGCCCCGGTCCCCGCTGAGCTGGTCGGTGCCGAAGGCGGTGCCGAGATAGAGGATGTTCTCGGTGAACGCGAAGCCGGTCGCGGTCACCCCGGCTATGACGACCCCGTCGACGATGCCGGTGAAGTCCCTTCTGCGGAAGAGGAAGACGAGCAGCACGGCGGCGGCCTTGGCGGACTCCTCGACCACGGGCGCTATCACGGTCGCGCCGAGGGTGTCGGCGCCCGACGGATCCGCCGTCGCCGTCGCGATCCACTCGGTCGCGAAGCTGTTGGCGACGATCGCTATCAGCGCCGCCGCGCAGGCGCCCCAGGCGAAGGCGAACAGCAGGTTGCGCCAGGGGCCCGGCTGGACCCGGTCCAGCCAGCGGAAGGCGGTGACGAGCAACGGCACCGGCAGGACCGCGAGTCCGAGACCGACCAGGAATCCCTCCGTGCCGGTCTGACGGCGCACCAGCGCCAGGATGACGAGTCCGGAGAGCGCCAGCAAAGTGATCACGGCGCCGTACCGCACCCCTGTGCGCTGCCACCAGCGTGGGTGCCGGACCCCGCCTCCGGCGGGGCCGAAGGGGTGCGTCGGATACGGGGGAACGGTCGCCACGGCATTGACCCTAACGAGGGAGAGCTGGTCCTGCTGTTCCTTTTGTGCCGCCGGCCCGGCGGCCGTGGCGGCCGTGTCCACCACGGCCGCCACGGCCGCCGTGCCTACGACGGCCGCCGCTCCTGCGGTTCGCGGTGCTGTACGCGACGGAAGAGCAGATCGTTCACGACATGTCCCTTGTCCAGTCCCTGGCCCTCGAAACGGGTCACGGGCCGGAACGCGGGACGGGGCGAGAAACCGCCGTCGGCACGGGTGTTCTCGAAGTCGGGGTGCGCGTCGAGCACCTCGAGCATCTGCTCGGCGTACGGCTCCCAGTCGGTGGCGCAGTGCACGACCGCGCCGGGCCGCAGCCGGGTCGCGGCGAGGTCGAGGAACTCCGGCTGGATCAACCGCCGCTTGTGGTGTCGCTTCTTGGGCCACGGGTCGGGGAAGTAGACGCGCAGCCCGGCGAGGGAGTCGGGGGCGAGCATCTCGCGCAGCAGGATGATGGCGTCCCCGTTGGCCACCCGGACGTTGGACAGCCCGTGGTGGTCGGCCAGGTTGAGCAGGTTGCCCTGGCCCGGGGTGTGCACGTCCACGGCGAGCACGTTGGTGTCCGGGTCGGCGGCGGCCATCTGCGCGGTCGCCTCGCCCATCCCGAAACCGATCTCCAGCACCACCGGGTCACCGTTGCCGAACAGCTCGCCGAGGTCGACGACGCGCTGCCCGTCGATGTCGAGGCCCCACCGGGACCACAGCCGCTGCAACGCGTCCGCCTGTCCCGTGGTCACCCGGCTGCGCCGCGGCTGGAAGCTGCGGATCCGCCGCTCGAAGTGCGACCCGGCGGGATCGGCCTGGGGGCCGTCGGGGAAGCGGGGCTCCCCCTTCGGCCGGGCGGGCCGTTCGGGCACATCGGGGCCGGACCGGTGCCGATGTGCGTCGGGGGCGGACCGGGGCGCTTCGGGGGAGGTGTTCAGCTCAGACACAGTGGAGTCGATTTTACGGCGCCCGACGAGAGCCCCGGCCGGGGCGGCCGTCCGCGCCGGTGCGGTGCCCGTCCTCACACCGAGCCCAGTACGGTCAGCGCCCTGCGGGCCACCTCCCGTCCGATCGGCAGCGAGGCCGTCGCCGCGGGCGAGGGCGCGTTCAGCACATGCACGGCCCGCGCGCCCTCCCGGATCAGGAAGTCGTCCACCAGCGTCCCGTCCCGCAGCACGGCCTGGGCCCGCACCCCCGGCGCCGCCCGCACGAGATCCCGTTCGGTCACCTCCGGCAGCAGCCTGCGCACCGCCTGCACGAACGCCCGCTTGGACACCGATCTGCGCAGCTCGCCCACGCCGTACCGCCAGTGCCGTCGGCCCATCCGCCAGGTTCCGGGCCAGGCCGCCGTACCGGCCAGGTCCCGGGGTCGTACGACCCCCCAGCCGTACCCCTCGCGGGCCAGCGCCGGCACCGCGTTGGGCCCGACGTGGACCTCCCTGTCGATCCCGCGGGTGAGGTGCACCCCGAGGAACGGGAACGCCGGATCGGGCACCGGATAGACCAGTCCCCGCACCAGTTCCGGCCGCGCCAGCTCGTAGTACTCGCCCCGGAACGGCACGATCCGCACCTCGGGCTCGTCCCCGGTCAGCCGGGCCACCTCGTCGCAGTGCAGTCCGGCGCAGTTGACCAGCACCCGCCCTCGCACGATGTCCCCGCGCGCGGTCCGCACGGCGACCCCCCGCTCCGGCCGCCGGTCGATCCGTACGACCTGCGCCCCGTAGCGGATCTCCGCTCCGGAGGCCTCGGCCAGCCGGCGGGCGACCGCCCCGAAGTCGCACACGCCCGTCGTGCCGACGTGGATGGCGGCCAGGCCCCGCACCTCGGGCTCGTACTCCGTGATCTGGGCGGCGCCCAGCTCCCGCACCGGAATGCCGTTCTCCCGGCCGCGCTGGACCAGCGCGTGCAGCCGGGGGAGTTCCTCGCGGCCGGTGGCGACGATCAGCTTGCCGGTCACCGCGTGCGCGATGCCGTACTCCGTGCAGAACTTGACCATCTCGGCGGCGCCGCGCACCGCGTACCTGGCCTTGAGGGAGCCGGGCCGGTAGTAGATCCCGCTGTGGACGACACCGCTGTTGCGCCCGCTCTGGTGCCGGGCCGGGCCGGGCTCCTTCTCCAGCACCGTCACCCGGGTGCCCGGCGCGGCGCGCGTGATCGCGTACGCCGTCGACAGCCCGACGATCCCGCCGCCGATCACGAGCACGTCGCAGTCGTACGCGCCGTACCCGCCGGGACCGGCGTACTCGCCGTGACCGTCGTGGGCGTCGGACCCGCCGTGACCGTCGTGGGCGATCTCCCGCACCTGCACCACCTCCCGGCTCCGATAGTGCACTGCGCCACTGACAACGCCCTCAAACCCGGGAGGCGCCCGCGTGTGTCGCGGACTCAGGCCGGAGCCATCATCAGCAGCGGCCGCGCCCGCTCGCGCAGCTCGACCACGCGTGGTTCGTCGCCGTACGGCTCCAGCCGGTGCAGCAGATCCTTCACGTACTCGGTGGTGCGCGCCGAGGAGATGCGCCCGGCGACCTCCACCGCCCGCACGCCCTGCTCGCACGCCGCGTCGAGGTTGCCCGACTCCAGCTCGGCGACGGCCGAGACGACCAGGCGCAGGCCGTGCGAACGCACGAACTCCTCCGTCGGCTTCGACAGCGCCTGCTCGGTGAAGCGGCGTACCTGGCGCGGCGCCTTCAGGTCGCGATAGCACTCGGCCGCGTCGGCGGCGAAGCGGTCGTAGGAGTAGAAGCCCAGCCAGGAGGGGTCGTTGTCGCCGTCCCGGGAGCGCTCCAGCCAGCTCTCGGCCGCCTTCAGCGCCGTGCCGGCCGCCTGGGCGTCCCCGGCGCGCGCGTGCGCGCGTGCCTCGACCAGCCGGAAGAAGCTCATGGTGCGGGCGGTGGCCAGGCCCCGGTTGCGCTCCAGCGCGGCCTGCGCGAGGTCGACGCCCTCGTCGCCGAAGCCCCGGTAGGTCGCCTGGAGGGACATGGAGGCCAGGACATAGCCCCCGAGGGGGACGTCGGCGGCCGCCCGGGCCAGGCGCAGGGCCTGGATGTAGTAGCGCTGGGCGGCCTCCTGCTGGCCCGTGTCGAAGGCCATCCACCCGGCGAGCCGGGTGAGCTCGGCACTCGCCCCGAACAGCGCCCTGCCGACTTCGTCGGAGTACGAGCCGAGCAGCAGCGGGGCCGCCTCCACCCGCAGGCACTCCGGCACCATCGACGAACGCCAGTCGCCGCCTCCGTACTTGGAGTCCCAGCGCCTGGCGTCCTCCGCGGCCTCCCGCAGTTTCTGCACGTCGCTGTGGCCGACTTTGAGCGGTGCGCCGGACCCCTCGGCAGGGTTCACCTCGCGCGCGACCGAACTGTCGGCCGGGGTTATCAGCCACCGGGAGGCGGGCGTCGCGTACGCGCTCACCGCGAACGAGCCGGCCAGCGACTGCCAGATTCCGCCGGAGCCGGCCCGGCGCCCCGCGAGGTCGAGTCGGTAGAGCTCGGTCGCCGACCGCACCGCCTGCCCGACGTCCCGGGGGAAGGCGAGGCCCACCTCGGGTGCGGGGTCGGCGTCGGCCAGACCGATCTCGTGCAGCGGCACCGGGCGGCCGAGCTTCTGCCCGATGGCGGCCGCGATCAGGTGCGGCGCGGCGCCCTGGGGCACCATGCCCTTCGACACCCAGCGCGCCACCGACGTCTTGTCGTAGCGAAGAGTCAACCCGCGTTGAGCGCCGAGATCGTTGACGCGACGCGCGAGTCCTGCGTTGCTGATTCCCGCGAGGGCGAGAACGGTGCCGAGTTTTTCGTTCGGCCCGCGTTGCTCCCTGGACATGCGCCACCCCTCGACACAGACGGCTGCCGCGCTGGCATAACCATGCGGCATTCGTAAACCCAGCGTAGTTCGCCGCATCCCAAGCGTTAAGGGGCATTCTTCCGGATGGCGGGATTGTGGTCCGCACTGAAGTACGGTCCCTGTACGCACCGTTGCGGCGTGCTCCCGTTGTGTGGCCGTGCGCCTGCGCGTGCGCTCTTCTCCGGCCATCGCGGGAGCGGTTCCATGGGCCGTGCGTGGGTCGGCCCGCTGTACTGGATCCAGTGGGCTGGGGGACACCGCCGCCTTCATCCCCGCGGGCGGCGGAACGGTCCGGGAGGCGAGCTCCGCCTCCCGGGCTGCGCGGCCGCCGACGGACGGCGGGGCCTGTACGGAGCGTGTGCGAGCGCGCTCCAACGCCCGTGGCCCTTTCGTTATTTGGCTGAAAATCGACCCGGTGCCCGGCGGGTCATTTCCGCTCTCACCATGGAAATTGACGGCGCGCGGGGTGTTTTTGGGGAGCGTGCAGGGGGCGCATTCGCGTCGCAGGTGGCGACGTCGAGGTGCCGAGGACGCGTGGTGGACACGGCGAGGACGAATCGCCGCCACGGCGCGGATCCCGTACCGCGTACGGGTGTTCGCGGGGTGCGGACACCGGTGCGGGGGCGCATTCCCCTGCCCGTAAGCGGCTCCGTCGCCTCTCTGTGACGCGTTCTTCGTGGCAGCATGTGAACCGTTCGTGCGGTGCACTGGTTGTCCACAGCCTGTGGAGGCGTCCATGCGGTGGTTGGTGGGATGGAGCAGCACCGCCGCGGGGACCGCCGGCATCGGCTCCGCGGGCGCCACCGGATACGACGGCGAGACCGTGCACCCGGTGGGCTCCCAGCTCCTGTGGGGCGACCCCGATCCGCTGTGGGCGGTCGGCGACTGGCGCCCGGACGAGGTCCGCACGGTCCAGGCCGACCCCCAGACCCGGATCGCGGTCCTCGGCATCTGCGGCGCGAGCGACGAGGAGCTGCGGCTCGGCCTGCTCACCGCGCGCGGCGGGGCACTTCGGCATCTGACGGCCTGGCCGGGCAGTTACACCGCCGTCGTCCAGGTCGGCCGCCGGGTCACCGTCTGCGGCGATCTCGCGGGCGCCCGGCCGGTGTTCTACACCCCGTGGGCCAACGGCACGGCGTACGCCACGGCCGCACTGCCGCTCGCGGACCTCATCGAGGCCAACCTCGACTTCGGACACCTCGCCGCCCTCCTGGCCGCGCCCGACGTCCCCGCCGCCCTGGACGACTCCACCCCCTACGCCGGCGTCCGGCGCATTCCGCCCGGGCACGCGCTGATCCTGCGCGCCGGAGCGCGCGAGGTCGCGGGCTACGAACCGGTCGCCTCCCTCGCCGTGGCCGCGCCCCCGGTCGACCCGGACAGCGCCGTCGACGCGGTCCGCGACGCGCTCGTCGAGGCCGTGCGGACCCGGCTGGCCGCCCCCCGGCACGTCCCCGGCGCCGACATCGACCCCGGGCCGGTGCCCGGCATGGGTCCGGCCGAACGGCGTGCCGCGCGCGGGATGCCGGTACCCGGCATCGGCGCGGACCTGTCCGGCGGACCCGCCTCCAGCACCCTGGCGCTGCTGGCCGCCGGACTGCCCGGCATGCCGGGGACCGTCCTGGGGCACGGCACCGGCGCGGGGGAGCGTCTGCTGGCGGTCACCTTCAACGACCTGGCGTCCGCCGGCCGGGAGGCCGAGGTGGAACGCGCGGGAACGCTCGCGGCCAACCCGCGACTGCACCACGTGGTGGTGGCGGGCGGCGAGGAGACCCTGCCGTACGCCGACCTGGACGGCCCGCTGACCGACGAACCCGGCCAGTGCCTGGTGACGGCCGCCCGCCACCGCGCCCGGCTCGCCTCCGGCAGCGCGGACCACTTCACCGGGTACGGCGCCCGCCAGGTCCTGGACGCCCACCCGGCCCGCCTGGCGGACCTGCTGATGGACCGCAAACGGCGCCACCTCGTACGCCCCGTCGCCGCGCTGGCCAAGGCGGACGGCTCGGTGCTGGTCCCCGCGCGCGTGTACGGCGCCGCCCGACGGCTGGCGCGCACCCCGTACCGGGCGGGTGTCGAGGGCCTCGCCGAGCGCCTGCTCCAGCGCCGCTTCGACGAGCCCGGCGGAGCCGCGGAGGCGTCGCTCGCCGCCCTCGCCTGGGCCAGACCGGGGCCGGCGGCCCGCTGGCTGACCGGCGAGGCCCTCGCCGACGTGTCGGTCCGCCTCCAGGGGGCGACGAACCGCGCCGGGGGCGGGCCGGGCCAGCGCCCCGGCGACTTCCGCGCGCGGACCGCCCTCGCCCGGCACGCGGCGGACCTGCGCATCCTGGAGCAGGCCGTCGAGATCCGCTTCCAGCGCCTGCACGCGCCGTTCCTCGACAACCAGGTCGTCCGCGCCTGCCGCACCCTCCCGGAGACCCTGCGGGTACGGCCCGGCGCCCGCGCCGAGATCCTGCGCACGGTCCTCAAGGGCGCGGGCATCGCCGACCTCCCGCCCGGCTGGGGCGCCCCCTCCCACGCGTCGGCGGCCGCCGCCACGCGCACGGGACTGCGGGTGGCCGCGGGCCCGCTGATGGAACTGTTCGACACGCCCCTGCTGGCGCAGGCCGGGATCGTCGAGGCGCGCGTCGTGCGCAAGGCCCTGCGCGGCGCCGCGGCCGGCGAGCCGCTCCCCCTCGACGGCCTCGCCGACCTGGTCTCCCTGGAACTGTGGCTGCGCCGCCTGCTGGCCCGCCGGGGCACCTGCTGGACGGGGACACCGGCCCGCGCGCGTGCGGTACCGGCCGGGATCACCCGGGTGATCCCGGCGGTGGAACCGGTACGGGGAGCCCGGGGCCTGACGTAGCCGACGCACGCGCGCGTGCGGTGCGGCCCAGGGCATGGGTGCGTCGGTGCGTCGGCATGGCGAGGGCACGCGCGCGTGCCGTCGTCGAGGGCACGGGCGCGTGCAGGCGCACGGGCGTGGGCACCGGTGCGTGCGACGCCGGGCGGGTGCGTGCGGCGCGGAGCGGGGGCACGGAGAGCGGGCGGCCACCGCACCACCCTTCCCACGCGGCCCGGCAAACCCCGTGCCCCTCACCGGCCCACCAGGGACAATGACCCGGTGCGGTACAGAATCCTGGGGGTCACCCAGGCGGAGGACGACCACGGCGGTGTCGTACCCCTGGGCGGCCCCCGCCTGCGGGCCCTGCTCACCGCCCTCGCCCTGCGACCGGGTCGCGTCACCCTCCCGGAGACCCTCATCGACGAGGTCTGGACGGACGACCCGCCCCAGGACGCGCCCGCCGCGCTCCAGGCCCTGATCGGCCGGCTGCGCCGGGCGCTCGGCCGGGACGCCGTCACCTCGGAACCCGGCGGCTACCGGCTCGCCGTACCCGCGAGCGACGTGGACGTCTTCGTCTTCGAGCGGCTCGTACGGGACGGCACCGACGCCCTGGCCCGCGACGACGCCCCCGGCGCCGTCCGCGCCCTGGACGAGGCCCTCGCCCTGTGGCGCGGACCCGCCCTCGCCGACCTCCCCGACCGCGCCGCCGCCGCGACCCGGCCCGAAGCCCTGCGCCTGGAGGCGACCAGGGCCCGCGCCGAGGCGAGCCTGCGGCTCGGCCGCGCCCACGAGGTCGTACCGGAGCTGAGGGAACTGACCGCGGCGCACCCGTACGACGAGGCCCTGCACGCCCTCCTCGTGCACGCCCTGCGCGACACCGGCCGCACCGCCGACGCCCTCGCCGCGTACGAGCACGCCCGCCGCGCCCTGGCCGACGGACTCGGCACCGACCCCGGACCGCAACTGCGCGCCCTGCACGACGAACTGCTGCACCCGACGCTCCCGGCAGCGGACGGCGCGCGGCCGGAACCCGTGCCCCGGCCGGAACCCGTGCCCCGGCCGGAACCCGAGCCCCGGCCGGCCCGGCGCACCGGCAACATCCGGCCCCGGCTGACGAGTTTCGTCGGCCGGGAACCCGAACTCGCCGCGATCCGCTCCGACCTGCACAGGGCCCGTCTCGTCACCCTCACCGGACCGGGCGGCTCCGGGAAGACCCGTCTCGCCGAGGAGGCCGCCGCCGGCCTGCCGGAGGCGTGGCTGGTCGAACTGGCACCGCTCGACCGGCCGGAGGCGGTGCCGGGCGCGGTGGTCAGTGCCCTCGGTCTGCGCGAGACCGTGCTCATGACCAACGAACTGGCGGCCCAGCAGGACGACCCCGTCGCCCTGCTGGTGGAGCACTGCGCCCCGCGCGGCCAGCTCCTGATCCTCGACAACTGCGAACACGTCATCGGCGCGGCCGCCGCCCTCGCGGAGACGCTGCTGACCCGCTGCCCGGGACTCACGATCCTCGCCACCAGCCGTGAACCCCTGGGAGTCCCCGGCGAGTCCGTGCGACCGGTCGAGCCGCTCGTCCCCGACCAGGCACACCGCCTCTTCACGGAGCGCGCAGCCGCCGTCCGTCCCGACTCCGACGCCGTACTCCGTGACACGCGGGCCGTCGCGGAGATCTGCCGCCGGCTGGACGGGCTGCCGCTCGCGATCGAACTGGCCGCGGCCCGGCTGCGCCTGCTCACCCCCCGGCAGATCGCCGACCGCCTCGACGACCGCTTCCGCCTCCTCACCTCCGGCAGCCGTACGGTCCTGCCCCGCCAGCAGACCCTCCGGGCCGTCGTCGACTGGTCCTGGGACCTCCTCGACGAACCCGAGCGGACCCTGCTGCGCGAGGTGTCCGTGTTCGCCGGCGGCTGGGACCTGGAGGCCGCGGAGGCCGTCTGCGGCGGACCGGTCGCCGAACTCACCGGGGCGCTGGTCGACAAGTCCCTGGTCGTCGCCACCCCGTGGCAGCGGGACGACGGCACCGCGGGCATGCGGTACCGCATGCTGGAGACCATCCACGAGTACGCCACCGAACGCGCCGCCGAGGTACCCGGACTGCGCGCCGCCGCCGAGCGCGCCCACCGGACCTGGGCGCGCGAACTGGCCGAGCGGGCCGAACCGCTGCTGCGCTCCGCCGAGCAACTCGTGTGGATCTCCCGGCTGGAGGCCGAGCTCGACAACATCCGCACCGCGCTGGACCGGTCCCTGGCCGCCGCCGACGAGTCCGAGGCGGGGACCCTCGTCCTCGCCATGGGCTGGTTCTGGTGGCTGCGCAACTACCGCCACGAGGCCACGGGATACCTTGACCGCGTCCTGCGCCTGGGGGCCGCCCTGGACACCGCGGACGGTGCGCCGACCGTCCTGCCCCCGCTCGACTCCGTCGACCCGGTCGAGGTCTACCTCTCCTCGCCGGACGGGGAGGAAGACCACCCGCTGCGGGCGCTGCGGATGGACGTCCGGATGCTGCACCTCTTCCTGACGATCGAGTCCGAGCCGGTGCATCTGCTGCTGAACGAACGGTTCGCGCGGTATGTCACCCGGGTGCAGGACGTCTTCAGGGCGGGCGGTCCCGCGTCGGCCCGCATGCCGGGTCTCGTCTGGCCGATCACGACGTACGCCCTGTCCGGTCCGGCCGACGTCCGCTCCGCCATGGACCGGGCGGTCGACAACGCGCGCCTCCACGGCGGTGACTGGGAGATCGGGGTCGCTCTGATGTTCCGTACGCACCTCGTCGTCGACACCCCGGGCAACCTGCGGGGCGTCGACGGCGACGTGGCGGAGCTGCGGACGCTCAGCCGGCGGGTCGGCGACCGCTGGATGCGGGCCCAGGTGTGCAGCGTGGCCGGCGAGGCGGCGATGGTGCGCGGCCGGTTCGAGGAGGCCAGGGGCGAGTACGAGGAGGCGCTGCGGCTCGCCCGCGAGGTCGGCGCGTACGCCGAGTCGCCGTTCCTCGTCGCGCGGCTCGCGGAGATCTCCTACCGCTCCGGAGACCGGCCGGGCGCCCTGGCCGGCCTGGACGAGGCCACCGAGGCGGCCGACCGGTACGGGGTGTCCGACTCCCGCGCCTACGTCCTGCTGCTGCGGGCTCTGCTCAGCCTGACCGACGGGGACTTCGCACGCGCCCGCGAGCTGTGCGACGCGGCCCGCGCGGAGACGGGCCGGGCCACCCCGCCGCCACAGTTCCTGGCGATGCTGGACGCGCTCGACGCCATGGTCACGGCCGACGAGCAGGGCCCGGAGCGCGCCCTGCCGATGCTGGCCGACACCCTGCGCGTGGCCGTGGAGACGCGGTGTTCCGAGATGATCCTGTCGGCGCTGGCGGATCTGGCGTCGGACCTGCTGGCCCGGCTCGGCGACCACGCGCACGCGGTGCGGCTGCTGGCCGCGGCCGACCACTGGCGCGGCGGCCATCCCCGGCTCATGCCGGAACGCGCCGAGGCCGACCGGATCCAGGCGGCCGCCCGCGAGGCCCTGGGCGCCGGCCCGTACGACGCCGAGCGCACCCGGGGCGCCCGCCTCACCGTCTCCGACGTCCTGGACGAACTCGGCTCACGAGTCCCGTGAGCCCCGCACCTCGCACTCCTACGAGCACGTGAATCGCGACTCCGCCCAGTCCGCCGGCGCCACGGAGCCGAGCGGCCCGCGCGGTTCCACCACGAGCCGTACGGTGTGGCGCCCCGAGAGGTCGACATGGACGGGCACGGCCGTCTCGCCGCCCCGGACCGTCGCGGACCTCCACAGGCGCACCTCGTCGGCGTAGACGGAGAAGCGGACCGCACCGAGACCCAGGGCCCTGTCGTCGACGCCGACCAACGCGTCGTAGGCGGAGCAGGCGCGGTTGAGGTCGATGGTGACGGAGGAACTGCCGTGCACGCTCACGCCGGTCGGGTACCGCCTGCCGGCGATCGACAGGCCGGAGCGCTGCCACACCCAGCTGCTCTCACCGAGCCGCATCTCCGGCGCGGAGCCGTCGCCACCGACGTCGTACGTCAGCTCGCTCCACCGGTACACGGCCGGGGGAGGCGGTGTCGGGGTCGGTGTGGGCGCCGGGGGCTGTTCCGGCTCCGGCTCCTGCTCCGCTTCCGTCGGCGTCGGGGCCGGGCGGGCCGGAGCAGCAGGGGTGGCGGTCGGCTTCGGCTCGGCGGTGGGCGCCGGGGGCGGGGTGGGCGTCGGCACCAGCACCACCGGCTCGGCCGCGGGCGGCTTCTTCGACGGCGCGGGCGTGACGGACGGTTCCGGTGCGACCGCCGGAGCGGAGGAGGGCCGTGCCGCGGCCTCGGGCTTCTTCGCGGGACTGTCCTGGCCGACGAGCGCGAGGGCCACCGCGGCCGCCACCACGGCGACCACCCCGGCCGCGATACCCGCCTTCACGGGCGCGCCCAGCGCCTCCGACGCCACCGCGCCCGCCCCGGCCCCGCCGGACGAGCCGCCGCTCGCGGCTGCCGCCCCGCCGCTCGCGGCTGCTGCCCCGCCGCTCGCGGCTGCCGCTCCGGCCGCGCCTGCCGTTCCCGCTCCACCGGCGATGAGCCCGAGCGCCTTGGCGTACCCGGCGGCGCCGAACCAGCCGAGGACGGCGATCGGCACCACCGCGGGGATGCCGCTGGCGACCTCCTCGATCTGCGTCGCGGCCAGTCGGCACCTGGCGCACTCCTCCAGGTGCTTGCGCAACCCCCGCTCGGCGCGGGTGCGCAGTTTGCGACGGGCGTAGGTGCCGAGCTGGTCGGTGTAGCGGGCGCACTCCTCGTCGCCGGCGAGGGCGGTGCTGACGTGGGCCTGGAGATAGGCCTGCTTGAGGCCCTCCCGGGCGCGGCTGGCGAGCACGCGCGTGCCGTTGGCGTCGAGCCCGAAGAGCGTGGCGACCTGGCTCGGCGACTCGTTCTCCACCTCGGTGTGCCACAGCACGGCCTGCCATCGCTCGGGCAGTGACCGGAAGGCCCGCATGGCCATGGACTGCTCGGCCTCGTGCAGCGCGCGGACGTCGGCACCCAGCTCCAGCGTGTCGTCGTCGGACATGTCCGCGGGGCGGGCCGACCCGGCGGCGAACACCGCGAAGTCGTCCACGAGCTGTTCCCGTTTCGCCGACCGCGTCCAGTGCGCGGCGACGCGGCGGACGGAGGTGAGCAGATAGGCGCGCACGGCGTACTCGGGGCCGGAACCGCCGCGCACCGCCTGGAGCATGCGGGCGAAGACCTCGGCGGTGAGGTCCTCGGCGGTGTGGGCGTCCCGGCAGCAGGTGCGCGCGTACCGGCGCACGGCGCCCGAGTGGCGCCGGTAGAGCTCCTCGTAGGCCGTGTCGTCGCCCGCCCGCATCCGGTCGATCAGCTCGGCGTCGGCCGGCGGCAGCTCCACGAACAGCGGCGGCCGCGTATGAGGTGGCAGTTCCTGAGGCGGAAGAGCCCCGTCCACGCGCCGATCACGCTGCGCCGGAACAGTGCCCTCACCGGAAACCGGGACCCCGCTTCCTCCCGGGACCGGAAGGCGACCTTCCACCGAAGCGGGGCGATGGCCTTTCGCCGTGGCCCCGCCACGGCCTTCGACCGAGGCGGGGCCACGGCCTTCCGTGGGAGTCGGGGAGCCGTCCTGCGGCGGCGTCGCACCCGTACCCTCGCCCGGAGCCGGGACACGGCTCTCGCCCGGAGGGGGGACTCGGCTCTCGGCGGGAGTCGAAGGACCGCCCTGCGATGGCGTCGGACCTACGTCCTCGCCCGGAGCCGGGACACGGCTCTCGCCCGGAGCGCGGACTCGGCTCTCCGTGGGAGTCGAGGGGCCGCCCTGCCGCGGAGTCGGGCTCGTGCCCTCGGCTGAGGCCGGGCCGCGGCCCGGTGGCACGTCGGTCCGGCCGCCCTGGGCCGGCACCTGCGGCGCGGCCAGACCGTCGGTCTGCGCGTCACCGTCTTCGCGTGCCTCGTCCCGCCCGTCAACGCTCATCGCGGAAAGCCCCCGCCGCCTGCACCGCCAGTCCCGACCACCGCGTCAGAGTGCCACGGCGGCCTCGGCCGGGACCCTGCGATTCAGGGCATCCACTCGTCCGTGGGGATCTTTCGCCAATCGGTACTAACTCTCACCCGAACGGGGGATGTTCAACCGAATACCCGACTCGACCGCCTCACCGCAGAGCTGAGCAGCCGAGTCGCCGGCTCCCCCGCTCGGACAGCCGGACAGCCGGGCGGGCAGACTGCCCCAGAACAAGGCCGCGCGCCCAGCGCCTCGCGCCCCGCACCACCTCCACGGGTCACCCGCCGGGCCGAAGCCCGGCAGGATCCCCCGTTGCGTACTCACGCCGACCGGGACCGCAGCCCCTCCAGCAGGATGTCCAGCAGCCGCGCCGAAGCCGCCGCCTGCTGCGCGGCGTCCGGCAGCGAGGGCGCCGCCGTCGCGATCACCAGCAGTACGTCCGACACCGACACGTCCGTACGCAGCTGGCCCGCGGCCCGCGCCCGCTCCACGAGCCGGCCCACGACCTCCAGCAGCGCCGCCGCCCCGGCGTCGTCGACCGCGCCGGCCCCGAGGTCCTCGGACACCAGCCGCAGCTCACCCTCGTCCGGCTGCGTCCGCTGCGCGGGCACCCGGGTGTCGTCGAGCGCACCGGAGTCGGCCTGCTCGTCGGCGACCCCGACCCGCAGGACCTGCGGAGGCAGCAGCCGCCCGGCACCCGAGGCCACCGAGGTGCGCAGGAAGCGCGAGAGCGCCGACCACGGCTCGTCCTCCTGCCCGAGCGCCGTACGGGCCTGGTCGGTCAGCCGGGAGGTCTCCTCCTCGGCTATCCGCCGCACCAGGACGTCCTTGCTCGGGAAGCGCCGGTACACGGTGCCGACCCCGACCCGGGCACGCCGCGCCACGTCCTCCATCGGCGCGCCGTACCCCAGCTCGCCGAAGACCTCGCGGGCCGCCCGCAGTACGTGTTCGAGATTGCGCTGTGCGTCCACACGCAGCGGCGTGGTGCGCGCTGCGTCCCCGCGTCCGTTGCTCGCCGCGGGGGCGAGCGTGGATGCGGACGACCAATGAGAGTCCTGAATGTGCATAAGTGATCCCCCGGTAATGACGTCTCCCCCCGGAGACTCTCCCCGCCATCGAAATTGCCGGAGCGTACGGACAGGCCTCGTGCGCCCGGCCCCGCCCTGCGGGAATCCCGTCGGCCCTCTCGGACCGGCCGGCCCCGGCGAGCCCGGTGCGCGCCTCCCCTTGCACCCCGTCGATACACGAACATAGTTGAGTGGGAGTCAATTCAGAAGGGGCAGGTTCCGCACGGAGCGCCCCCCGATCGGAGTACGGGCCGTATACGTCCTGAATCCACCCCTTACGGCCCCCGGCGCACATCCCCTGACCTGCGCACCTTCTCCGAACTCCGGCGATCCGGCCAACTCGGGGCAGCTCGGACGCGCGGTCACACAATTTGCCGGGCCTGTGGACAAACTCCGGCGGGGGGTGCGTCATGGGACGGTGAAGGAACGTGCGCGCATTCTCGTTGTCGGCGGCGGCTACGTCGGGATGTACACGGCACTGCGGCTCCAGCGGCAGCTCAAACAGGAACTCCGCCGGGGAGAGGCCGAGATCACGGTGGTCACGCCGGATCCGTACATGACCTATCAGCCGTTCCTGCCCGAAGCCGCCGCGGGCCTGATCTCCCCACGTCACGTCGTCGTACCGCTGCGCCGGGTGCTGCCCCACTGCCACATCGTCATCGGCGAGGCCACGTCGGTCGACCACGCCAAGCGCACCGCCACGGTGACCACCCTCGCCACGGACGAGGAGGGAACGGGCCCGCGACAGCTGACGTACGACGAGCTCGTCCTCGCCCCGGGTTCCGTCTCCCGCACACTGCCCGTTCCGGGTCTCGCCGACTACGCCATCGGCTTCAAGACCGTCGAAGAGGCCATCGGGCTGCGCAACCACGTCATCGAGCAGATGGACATCGCCTCCTCCACCCGTGACCCCGCGATCCGCGACGCGGCCCTCACCTTCGTCTTCGTGGGCGGCGGCTACGCCGGGGTCGAGGCGCTCGGCGAGCTGGAGGACATGGCCCGCTACGCCGCCCGCTACTACCACAACGTCAGGCCCGAGGACATGAAGTGGATCCTCGTCGAGGCCTCCGACCGCATCCTGCCGGAGGTCGGCCAGGCCATGGGCCGCTACACGGTCACCGAACTGCGCCGCCGCAACATCCAGGTCCTGCTGGGCACCCGTCTGGAGTCGTGCGCGGACCGGGTCGCCGTACTCAGCGACGGCCAGCGCTTCCCGACCCGCACGGTCGTGTGGACGGCCGGCGTCAAGCCCCACCCGGTCGTCGCCGCCACCGACCTCCCGCTCGACGAGCGCGGCCGCCTGAAGTGCACCGCCGAGCTGACGGTCGACGGCGTCACGCACGCGTGGGCGGCGGGCGACGCCGCCGCCGTCCCCGACGTCACCGCGGCGGAGCCCGGCAAGGAGACCGCCCCCAACGCCCAGCACGCGGTCCGCCAGGCCAAGGTCCTCGCCGACAACATCGCCCGCTCCCTGCGCGGCGAGCCACCGCTGACGTACTCCCACAAGTACGTCGGCTCGGTCGCCTCCCTAGGCCTGCACAAGGGCGTCGCCCACGTATACGGACGCAAGCTCAAGGGCTACCCGGCGTGGCTCATGCACCGCGCCTACCACCTCAGCCGCGTACCGACGGTCAACCGCAAGGCACGCGTGCTCGCCGAATGGACGCTGTCGGGGCTCTTCAAGAGGGAGATCGTCTCACTCGGCTCACTCGAACATCCTCGTGCGGAGTTCGAACTGGCGGCCGGTGGCAAGCCTTCCGACGACCCGAAGGGGTCGTCCTGACCGGACTCAGGAACTTCCCCGGCCATCCCGGCGTCTGACGAATGTCGGGCCGGACGGCCACCCTGCCAGACTGACCCCCGAGCCCCGGGCGAGCCCGCCGCTCGCCCCGTGAACCCACGAGGCTGTTCCCCCAGTGCTGCATTTCACGGTGCTGCGACAATGTGCGGCCACCGCCGCGCGGCCACCGGAGCCCCGGCCGGGTCCGGAGCCGGCCGACGACGACTACACGAGGCAAGGATTCGTGAACTTCACGCGCTGGAGCGCCCGGCTCCCCGGAACGCAGCGCCGCGCCGCAGCGCGGACCGACCACAAGGTCACCCCGGACCGGCGGGGCGACGGCTCCGTGCCCGCGGCCCGCGCCGAACACCTCACCGACGGGCCGCCCACCGCGCCCGTGGTCGACGAACTCCCGGTGCGCGAGGTCCTCGACCGCGTCCCCGCCCTCGTCGCCCTCGTCCACGGCCCGGACCACCGCCTCGCCCACGTCAACGACGCCTATACGACGGCCTTCGGCACCCGCCCGCCCGGCGCGCCCGCCGCCGAGGCCCTTCCGGAGCTGCGCGAACTGGGTCTGCTGCCGCTCCTCGACCAGGTCCTGCGCAGCGGCCGGCCCCGCACGCTGAAGTCCCGCAAGGCCCCCGACGGCCGCTCCTACACGTTCACCTGCACCCCGGTCGCCAAGGGCGGCGACGGCGACGACGGCGTCCTGGTCTTCGCCACCGACGTCACCGACCACGCCGAGGCCGCCGAACGCCTGCGCGCCAGCGAGCGCCGCCAGCGCGAGACCGCCGTCACCCTCCAGCGCTCCCTCCTCCCGCAGGAACTGGAGGAGCCCGACGACCTGCGCATCGCCGCCACCTACCAGCCCGGCGGCACCGAAGCCGCGGTCGGCGGCGACTGGTACGACGTGATCACGCTCGGCGGCGGCCGCACGGCCCTGGTCATCGGCGACGTCATGGGCAGAGGCGTACGCGCGGCGGCCGTCATGGGCCAGCTCCGCACGGCGGTCCGCGCCTACGCCCGCCTCGACCTGCCCCCGCACGAGGTGCTCCAGCTCCTCGACGGCCTCGCCACGGAGATCGACGCCAACCAGATCGCCACCTGCGTGTACGCCGTCCACGACCCGAACGAGGGCCGGCTCGTCTACGCCTCCGCCGGCCACCTGCCCATCCTGGTCCGCAGCGACAACGGCACCGTCCTGCGCGCCGACGAGCCGACCGGCCCCCCGCTCGGCACGGGCGGCTGGGTGCACGCCTCGGGCTCGATCCCTCTCGGCCCCGGCTCGACGGCCGTCCTCTACACGGACGGCCTGGTGGAACGCCGCGACGAGGACCTCGACGAGGGCATCGCCTCCCTGGAGCGCGCCCTGGCCGGTGCGACCGGCACCCCCCAGGTGGTCTGCGACCGCCTCGTCCGCTCGGCGGGCGTCACCGCCGACCACGACGACGACGTGGCCGTCCTGGTCCTCCAGCACCCCGCCCGCACCGGCGCGGACAGCGAGCTGTTCCGCAACGCGGCCCTGGAACTCCTCGGCGGAGTCGAGGCGGCACCCCGCGCGCGTGCCTTCGCCTCCGGCGTCCTGACCAGCTGGCGCTTCCCCACCGAACTCCACGACCTGGGCGTCCTGGCGGCCAGCGAGCTCGTCGCCAACTCCCTCCAGCACGGCACCCCGCCCATGCGCCTGCGTCTGCGCCGCACCGACCGCCGCCTCATCGTGGAGGTCACCGACGGCGACGACCACCTGCCCCGCCGCCGCCGCGCGGAACCCGGCGACGAGTCGGGCCGCGGCATCGCCATCGTGGCGACGATCGCCTCCAACTGGGGCAGTAGACGGACACCGGGCGGCGGAAAAGCGGTCTGGTGCGAGTTCGTCCTGCCGAAGGCCGCCGAACCGACCGGCTGAGCCCGGCCGACTCGGCCGTACGGACGACAAAAGCGGCGGTCGCCCTCCCGGACGACCGCCGCCTCATCTGTCTCACACGTCCACGGCCACCGGCTCCGCGGGCGCCCCGCCCCGCGCGACCACCCGGCCGCGCCCGAGCCACGGCTGATCCTGTACGTCGGTCAGCCGCCGTCCCAGCCGTACGCCGAGGACGGTGATCCCGAGCGAGAACAGCAGGAACGTCACGACGTACGGCGCGTGCAGCGAGGCCCCCATCGGCCCGCCGACAGCCGGACCGATCGCCAGCGCCAGCTGCTTGACCAGGGCGAACGCCGAGTTGTACTGACCCGCCATGCCCTCCGGGGCCAGATCGGCGACCAGCGGCGCGACGGTCGGCGACAGCATCGCCTCCCCTAGCCCGAACAGCGCGTACGTCGAGACGAACGCGGCCGTCGCCATCTCCTGGCTGCCGTGACCGAGCCCCGCGTACCCGGCCGCGACCCATGCCACGGCCCAGACCAGCCCCACGGCCGCGATCACCCGCGAGCGCCGTCGGCGCTCGACGAACCGCAGCACGGCGAACTGCGCGACCACGATCATCGCGGTGTTCGCGGCCAGGGCCGTGCCCAGAGCGGACGGGGAGATCCCCGCCGCCTCCACGCCGTAGGCGCTCAGCCCGGACTCGAACTGTCCGTAACAGGCGAAGAACAGGACGAAGCCCAGCACGCACAGCTGCACCATCGCCCGGTTGCCGAGCAACTGCTTCCAGCCGCCCCGGGCCGCGAGGGCGGGCGCGTCCCCGATCCGCGGCGAGTGCGGCATCCGCACCGTCGACATCACCACGGCCAGCAGCAGGAACACCGCCGCCTCGATGCCGAACAGCAGGGTGAAGGAGGAGACGCGGGTGGTGTCGACGAGGTGGCCGCCGATGAGACCGCCGACCCCGAGCCCGAGGTTCTGGAGGAAGAACTGAAGGGCGAAGGCGCGGGAGCGGGTGTCGGACGTGGAACAGTCCACGATCATCGTCGCCAGCGCCGGCTGCATCACGGCCTGTCCCGCGCCGAGGGCGACAGCGGCGCACAGTACGGCGGTCGCGTTGCCCGCGAGCCCCAGGCCCAGAGCGCCCAGGGCGGCGGTGACCAGGGCCGTGAGCAGGACCGGCAGTGGGCCGCGCCGCACGATCGCCCGTCCGGCGAACGGCAGCACGATCAGCGCGGACACGGCGAAGACGGCGAGTACCAGACCCGCCGTCATGGCCCCCAGCCCCCGCACCTGCGCCACATAGACGTACAGGTAGGGGACGGTGAAGCCGAGCCCGAACGCGCTGAGTGCGTTGCCCACATGGATCCGGCGCATCGCTGCGCCCATCGCCCTGGTCACGTTCACCTTTTTCGAGTTGGCGAAGCCCAGCCGTTAGGACTGAAGACTTCAAAGCTAAAGTTCGAAGCTAAACAGTACACGTTGAAGGACTTCGACGCGAAGCGGCCCGTGCCATACTGCGGACATGGGCGATACCCCCGGCGGCCGACTCGGCGAGCCCACACTCGAAGAGCAGATCGCGGCCTACCAGCGCGAGTTCCAGGACCTCGACCCCCAGGTCGAGAAGATCGTCTCGGCGCTGTCCCGTCTGAACCGCCGGATGAACGTCGCCTATGGCCGCCAGACCGCCGCCCTCGGCATCAGCAATGCCGAATGGGAGGTCCTCAAGGCCCTCGTCCTGTCCGGCGCCCCTTATCGAATGGGCCCCAGTGATCTGGCCAAGCGCCTGGGCCTGACCCCGGCCGCGATGACCCACCGGATCGACCGCATGGTCACCGAGGGTCTGGTGACCCGGGAGCGCGACGAGTCCAACCGCGTCCGGGTGATCGTGGAGCTCACGCCCGAGGGCCGTGGCATGTGGCTGGAGGCGATGCGCCTGGCGTCGGGCTTCGAGGAGGACCTGCTCCAGGACCTGTCCGCGGAGGAGCGGACGGTGCTCGGCGAGGTCCTGACCAGGCTCCTGCGCAGGGTGGAGCACGCCCAGCCGGACGCCGGCGGTCGGCTCAGCGACCTCGACTGAAAAGATCTTGACAGGGGGCGGTTGACGGCACCCTGCCGGATGCGTATAGTTCTCCGGGTTGCCACGGAGCCGTATCGGTTCTGCGGCGGCGTCTCCTGCCGCGGATGCGGCGACAAACCATCAGCATGATCCTCCGACGGGGTTCTTTTCGGCGTGTCCGAATTTGAATTCGATATCGGGGTTCGGCGGGTTCTGGCCGACTCGAACGGGTCGATTGGGAATCGCCGGGAAGATCCGCTAAGGTTTGGGACGTCGGAACGGCCCAACGGCCGGGAAGGCA
>NZ_JBVJMD010000001.1:260208-524660 GCF_055584385.1 Streptomyces sp. NPDC104096 | reverse complement strand
CCCCCCATCTCTTCCCCCACCGGAGGCCCCCGTGGACCGCGCACCAGCCCTCCCCAGACCCGCCCGCCCCGGACGCACCCGCGCCGCACGCGCCCGCTCCGGCTTCTGGGCGGCCACCGCCGCGACCGCCCTGTCCCTGACCTTCGCCGGCGCCGGCCTGGCGTCCGCCGCGGACGTCAACAACGTCAAGAACGCCGGCTTCGAGTCGGGCCTGACCAACTGGACCTGTTCCGCGGGCAGCGGTACGACCGTCTCCTCGCCGGTGCACGGCGGTGCGGCCGCGCTGAAGGCGACACCGGCCGGGCAGGACTACGCCCAGTGCTCCCAGTCCGTCGCCGTGAAGCCCAACTCGACGTACACGCTGAGCGCATGGGTGCAGGGGTCCTACACCTACCTCGGGGTGACCGGTACGGGGACGACGGACGTCTCGACCTGGACGCCCAACACCACCTGGACACAGCTGTCGACCACCTTCACCACCGGTGCCTCGACGACGTCGGTGTCGGTCTGGTCGCACGGCTGGTACGGACAGCCCGCCTACCTCGCCGACGACTTCTCGGTGTTCGGCCCCGACGGCGGCGGAGGCGGCGACCCGGCCCCCACGGTCCCCGCCGCACCGGGCGGCCTCGCGGTGTCCGGTACGACCTCGTCGTCCGTCTCGCTGGCCTGGAACACGGTCTCCGGCGCGACCGGCTACAACGTGTACCGGGGCGGCTCCAAGGTCCAGTCGGTGAGCGGGACCTCCGCGACCGTCTCGGGGCTCAGCGCCTCCACGGCGTACTCGTTCCAGGTCAGCGCGACCAACTCGGCCGGTGAGTCGGCGAAGTCGTCGGCCGTGACCGGGACGACGACCGCGTCCGGCGGGGGCGGCGGGGGCACCGTGCCCGCGCACGCCGTGACGGGCTACTGGCAGAACTTCAACAACGGCGCGACCGTGCAGAAACTCTCCGCCGTGCAGTCGCAGTACGACATCATCGCCGTCGCCTTCGCCGACGCCACGAGCACGCCGGGCGCGGTGAGCTTCACGCTCGACTCGGCCGGGCTCGGCGGCTACACCGTCGACCAGTTCAAGGCGGACATCAAGGCCAAGCAGGCGGCCGGCAAGAAGGTCATCGTCTCGATCGGCGGCCAGAACGGCACGATCTCGGTGAGCGACCCGGCCTCCGCGACGAACTTCGCCAACTCGGTGTACTCGCTGATGCAGACGTACGGCTTCGACGGCGTCGACATCGACCTGGAGAACGGCCTCAACGCGACCTACATGACCCAGGCGCTGCGGTCGCTGTCGGCGAAGGCGGGCTCGTCGCTGGTCATCACGATGGCCCCGCAGACCATCGACATGCAGTCGACGTCGAACTCGTACTTCCAGACCGCCCTGAACATCAAGGACATCCTGACCGTCGTCAACATGCAGTACTACAACAGCGGTTCGATGCTGGGCTGCGACGGCAAGGTCTACTCGCAGGGCTCGGTCGACTTCCTGACGGCGCTCGCCTGCATCCAGCTCCAGGGCGGCCTCGACGCGTCCCAGGTCGGCCTCGGCCTCCCCGCCTCCACCAGCGGCGCGGGCAGCGGCTACGTCTCCCCGACGATCGTGAACAACGCCCTCGACTGCCTGACCAGGCTCACCAACTGCGGTTCGTTCAAGCCCTCCAAGGCCTACCCCGCCCTGCGCGGCGCGATGACCTGGTCGACGAACTGGGACGCTTCGGCGGGCAACGCCTGGTCGAACGCGGTGGGCCCGCACGTGCACGCCCTGCCGTGACCGACGTGCACCCGTAACACCCGACCCGAGCCGGAGCGGGCCGCGCGCACCACGCGCACGGCCCGCCCCGGCTCTTTCACGTCCACGACCCCGCCCGGCTCGCTGTGAGCCAGATCTCAGTTGTCGATGCGCCGGTCCTGAAACATTTCCCGTACCCCGCCGCATCAATGGAGTGAGGGCAGCACGGCGCAGTCGGGAACCACGACCGGGGGGCACACATGAGGCAGGTCCGCGCGCAGGAGTACGCGGAGTTCGCGGCGGCACGCGCGGGGCACCTGTACCGGTCCGCCTGCCTGCTCACCGCCGGTGACACCCATCTCGCCGAGGACCTGGTGCAGGAGACCCTCGGCCGCCTCTACACCCGCTGGGGCCGGGTCTCCCGGGCCGACAACCCCGCCGCCTACGCGCAGACCGTCCTCACCCGTACGTTCCTCGCCCACCAGCGGCGCCGCAGCAGCAGCGAGCGGGCCACGGACCTCCTGCCCGACAGAGCGGACGGCACCCTCACCGACCCGTCGCTGCGGCTCACCCTGATGTCGGCGCTCGGCACCCTGCCCGCCAAGGACCGGGCCGTGATCGTCTTGCGCTACTGGGAGGACCGCTCCATCCAGGAGACCGCCGACGCGATGAACGCCAGCTCGGCGGCCGTGCGCACCCGCTGTGTGCGGGCCCTGGGCCGGCTGCGGGAACTGCTCGGCGAGGACGTCGGCGCCTACGCCCGCCCCTGATCCCTCCCGCCCCTGACCCCTCCCTCTCTCCCCCACCTTCCCCGACTGCTCCGACCGTCACCTCTCACCTCACCCCAGACCTCGCGGAAACGGTGGTTCGTCATGCCCATGGACTCCTACGACGACCTGTCCGGCACGCCTGCCGGCGACCCCTTCGAGGACCGGCTCTCCGCCGCCCTCCAGGAGACCGGCAGCACCTTCGACACCGACCGGGCCGCGCTCGCGGCCGGTGGCGCGGCCCGCGGACGGCGGCGGCAACTGCTGCGCAGGACCGCCGTCGTGGGCAGCGTGGCCGGGATCGCGCTGGTGGGCGTGGGCGGCGCGCTGCTCGTGCCGTGGGGCGATGCGACCGCCGCCCAGCCGTCGTCGGTGGCCGCCAAGCCGCGTCCGGCCGACTCCGAGACCAAGTCCGCGTCCACGTCCACGTCCACGGCCCTCTCCCGCGACGATATGATCCGTACGCTCGAGAAGCTGCTCCCCAAGGGCAAGTTCAGCGGGCAGGACGGGCGCGGCACGGACACCGAGTTGCCGCCGTACGCGCAGCTCGTCTTCGACGACGGCAAGGGCGCCACGGCCGTCTCCGTCGGGGTGGACCGGGTGCGTCCGGGCGGCAAGCAGGCGCGGGACACGACCCAGTGCCCGGACAAGGTCTTCACCCCGTTCGACGCCTGCACGACGACGCACCTCGCGGACGACTCCGTCCTCATGGTCCTCCAGGGGTACGAGTACCCCGACAAGCGCGAGGACACGAAGATGTGGACCGCGGAACTGATCACCCCGTCGGGGCAGCACGTCTCCGTGCGGGAGTGGAACGCGGCGGCCGAGAAGGGCTCCCCCGTCACCCGCCCGGAACCCGCGCTCTCCGTGGCCCGGCTGACGGAGCTGGCCGCCGCGAAGGAGTGGCGCGAGATCGCCGACACCCAGCCCGTTCCGGAGGAGCCGGCCGGTCCCGCCACTCCCGCGGGTGACGGCAAGGCGATCGTCCGGACCCTCACCGGTCTGCTGCCCAAGGGGATGAAGGTGGTGACGAAGAGCGGGGAGGACACCGAGTTCGCCTACCTCGTCCTCGACGACGGCAAGGGCCGCAGCTACGTCCAGATCAATGTGCAGCCCGGCGCGTCGGACCTCGCCGGCGAGCTGTTCGGGGGCGCGGAGACCCGCTCCGACGGCACGCTCGTCACCTCCCACCAGGGGCCCGGCGAGAAGGGCGGCTCGGGGGTCGTGATGTGGACCGTGGACACCCTGCGGACCGACGGCCTGCGCGTGGTGATCAGCGGCTTCAACTCCGCCAGCCAGCGGACCGCCGCCACCCGGGCCACCCCCGCCCTGACGATGAAGCAGCTCCGGGACATCGCCCTCAGCCCGAAGTGGCGCAAGCTGGGCTGACCCGGACGGTCCCGCGACGGCTCCGGCGACCCTCAGGCGTACTGGAGCCGTACGGTCGCGCCCGTGCCGTCGTCGCGGACGTCGACGTAGGCGCACACCTGCCGGGCGAACCACAGCCCCTGGCCGGGTTCGAGTCCGGTGGCGGGCGGCGGTACGAAGCCGGCCAGCGGGTCGTCGACCCGGCGGGCCAGGCTCAGTTCGGCGACGCAGACCGGCGCCTCGCCCCACAGCAGGGCGCCGGTGACCGGACCCAGGGCGGCGGCCTCGGTGACGGCCTCGGCGAACAGTTCCGCGTCCACCAGCGGCAGTCCGCGGCCGCTGGCCCAGGCGCGTACGGCGTTCTTGGCCACGCCTCCGTGCAGCCGCCGCGCGTCCGGCGAGGGCGGCGGCAGCGGTACGGCGTCCAGTTCGGCGGCCAGCCGTACGGGGTCCACGTAGACCTCGGTGTCGGGGTGGGCGCGCCGGGCCGCGGCGACGACGGCGGATCCGGCGGTGCGGGTGTCGTAGGCGCACAGGACGGTCGTGGCCATCGGCGCGAAGACGAGGTTGGTCAGCGCCTCGTAGCGGATCCACTCGGCGCTCTCGCGGACCGAGCGCCCGGCCCGGCCGCCCCACACCGGCTCCATCAGCAGGTGGACGCGACCGCCGGGCCCGGCGTGGGAGGCGAGGTAACCGGCGCTCTGCGCGACGGCGTTGGCGGCGGAGCCGGTGTACCAGTCGGTGTGCTCGATGAAGCCGACCTCGCGCGCGTCGCCGCCGAGACAGTCGCGCAGCACCTCCAGGTTGTCCGGGGCGGCGATCACCACGGGCGGCGGTTCGTCCGGGGCGCCGAGGCCCTCGGCGAGGAAGGGACGGGCGGCGGCGACGAAGCCGTCGTCCGAGCCGAAGACCGCCATACGGTGGTCGAACGGCCCCGGGGCGGCGGGTCGGGTACGGCTCATGGGTCCCCCGTGCTGGACTCCCCTTGCGCGGACGCCCCACTCTCGCCGCGCACCACACATCTATGCACGTGCCGATCACACCCTCGGGTGCACTTTGCCGGGGACCGCGTCACAGGACCCGGTCCCGCGTACACTGCGCGGCTTCTTCCCGGCTGGTTCACGCCCTCGATCCCCGGCCTGCTCTTGACCCGGCCATGACATGAGCCGACGATGGCGGCACACCCGCACCAGCACGTCGCACTGACCACCCCCTGGCTCCACCCCCACTTCCGGCGACCCCGGAATCCCTGGAGAAACAAGGAGATCTCATGCGACTTCGCCCACGCGGCCCAGGCGCCCGGAGCGGCAGGCACGGCGCCGCGCTCGCCGCGCTGATGGCCCTCGCGCTCGCCGCGCCGGTGGCGGCCACGACCACCTCCGCCACCGCCGACAGCGCCCGCGCCGCGGCCCCCTCGTCCGACGACGTCCACCAGTACGAGGTGCACGTCGGGCACAGCACCCCGGCCATGCGCACCGCCATCGCCGCGGCCGGCGTGAGCATCGACGAGGCCGACGCGGAGAGCGTCGTCGTCTCCGGCCGCGCGGACCAGATCGGCAAACTGAGGCGGCAGGGTTACGACGTCTCCCCGCTGGGCTCGGCCCCCGACCGTTCCTCGGCCGGCGGCCTGCGGCTCTACGACTTCCCCTCCGCCGACTCGAAGTACCACAACTACGCCGAGATGACGGCGGAGATCGACCAGCGGCTGGCCGCCTACCCGTCCATCATGAGCAAGCGCGTGATCGGGAAGTCGTACGGAGGCCGCGACATCGTCGCCATCAAGGTCAGCGACAACGTGGCCACCGACGAGTCCGAGCCGGAGGTGCTCCTCACCTTCCACCAGCACGCCCGCGAACACCTCACGGTGGAGATGGCGCTGTACCTGCTGCGCGAACTCGGCGCGGGCTACGGCTCCGACTCCCGCGTCACCGACATGGTGAACAACCGCGAGATCTGGATCGTGCCGGACCTCAACCCGGACGGCGGCGAGTACGACATCGCGTCCGGCTCCTACCGCTCCTGGCGCAAGAACCGTCAGCCCAACTCCGGCTCCTCGTCCGTCGGTACGGACCTCAACCGCAACTGGAACTACAAGTGGGGCTGCTGCGGCGGCTCTTCGGGGTCGGCCTCCTCGGAGACCTACCGCGGCGCGTCGGCCGAGTCCGCGCCCGAGGTGAAGGTCGTCGCCGACTTCGTACGCGGCCGGATCGTCGGCGGGAAGCAGCAGATCACCGCCGGGATCGACTTCCACACGTACAGCGAGCTGGTGCTGTGGCCGTTCGGGTACACGTACAACGACACGGCCACCGGGATGACCGCGGACGACGCCGCCGCGTTCAAGGCCGTCGGACAGAAGATGGCGGCCAGCAACGGCTACACGGCCGAGCAGTCCAGCGATCTGTACATCACCGACGGCACGATCGACGACTATCTCTGGGGCACCCAGAAGATCTTCGACTTCACCTTCGAGATGTACCCGACGTCGAGCTCCGCGGGCGGCTTCTACCCGCCCGACGAGGTGATCGAGCGGGAGACGTCGCGCAACCGGGACGCGGTGCTCCAACTGCTGGAGAACGCGGACTGTATGTACCGGTCGATCGGGAAGCAGGCGCAGTACTGCGCCTGAGCGCTCCGCGGGAGGTCCGGTACGTCACCGGACCGGACCTCACCGGGATCCGCTCAGGACTTCAGGCCTTCAGGACTTCATGACTTCGACGCGGCGGACTCGTCCTTCTCGACGTCGTCGTCGGCCTTGCCCTCGACGGACTTGGACTCGGGCTCGGACGGCTCGTCGGCGTCGGCGGCCGCCTCGACCGCCTCGACCGCGTCGGGTTCGCCGTCCTCGAAGTAGGCGTCGAGGACCGCGTCCAACTGCGCCTCCCACTCCTTGAAACGCGCCCTGGCCGTCGCCTCGATCTCGATCGGGAACCAGCGGCGGTCGGGCGTGTGGACCGTGACGGTGAACCGCTTGCCGAAGCGCGCGGTCTCGGTCTCCACCGCCCCGATCTCGTCCCAACGGAACTCGCACGCCTGGTCGTCGAGGCTCAGACGGATGCCCTGGGCGTCGGCGACGATCCGCGCGCGCCGGTCGGCCGCCTCGAAGACGGGCCCGTCGACGGCCTGTTCCTCCTCGGCGGTCCCGGTCGCGTCCGAAGAGGCCTCCGCCTCGGCGTCCGTGACGTCCGCGGCCTCCTCCGGCGCGCTCTCCTCCGGCGCGCTCTCCTCGGGCGCGGTGTCCTCCGGCTCGTCCACCGGCTCGGCGTCCCGCGGACCGGTGTCCTTCGACCCGGCGACGCCCGGCTGGGTGGACAGGGGTGACGTGAGCCCGGGGATGAAGGCCGGGTCGAAACCGGCGCCCTTCAACGGCTCGCCCTCCAGGGGCTGGCTGCTCGAACCTATGCGCTGCTCCACGCGGGCAGTATGGTCGACGATCCTGTGCCGGACACAGTCAGCCCCCAACTTCGTTATACGAAGATGCTCAAGACCGCTGCCACGGCGAACCCCGCCACCGACAGGACCGTCTCCAGCACGGTCCAGGTCCGCAGGGTGTCCCGCTCGCTGATGCCGAAGTACTTGGCCACCATCCAGAAGCCGCCGTCGTTGACGTGCGAGGCGAAGATGGAGCCCGCCGAGACGGCCATGATGACCAGGGCGACGAAGGCCTGGGAGTGGTGTCCCTCGGCGAGCAGCGGGGCCACGATGCCCGCGGTGGTGACGATCGCGACCGTCGCCGATCCCTGCGCCACCCGCAGCACCACCGAGATCAGGTACGACAGGAAGATCACCGGCAGTCCGACGTCGTTGAAGGTGTCGGACAGCGCCTGGGCCACCCCGCTCGCCTTCAGCACGGCGCCGAACACCCCTCCCGCGCCGACGACCAGCAGGATGTTGCCGACCGGCTTGAGGGACGCGGTGGAGACGGTCTCCAGGGACTTGCGGGACCAGCCGCGCCGGATGCCGAGCAGGTAGTAGGCGAGGAGCAGGGCGATGGTGAGGGCCACGAACGGGTGGCCGAAGAACGTGATGACCGAACGGACGGTGGAAGGGTCGAGGGCGATCGAGGAGAAGGTGGCAGCGAGGATCAGGATCAGCGGCGTACCGATGATGCCGAGGACCGTGCCCAGCGGCACCGGTTCCTCCCGCGGCTCCACGCCCGAGGCACGCTGTTCCGCCGCGACCGCGCGCTTCGCCTCCGCCGCCGCCTCGGCCATGTCCTGCGGTACGGCGACGAAGATCCGCCTGCCGATCCAGGCCGAGTAGGCCCAGGCGGCGAGCACTGCGGGGATGCCGCAGACGATGCCCATGAGGATGACCCAGCCGAGCTGGACGTGCAGCAGACCGGCGGCGGCCACCGGGCCGGGGTGCGGCGGAAGGAACGCGTGGGTCATCGACAGGCCGGCCAGCAGCGGCAGGCAGTAGAGCAGGATCGACTTGCCGGACCTCTTGGCGGCCGCGTACACCAGCGGCGCGAGGACGAAGATGCCGACGTCGAAGAAGACCGGGATGCCGAAGATCAGGCCGGTGAGCCCCATGGCGAGCGGTGCCCGCCGTTCGCCGAACACCCCGAGCAGCCGGGACGCCAGCACCTCGGCCCCGCCGCTGACCTCGAGGATCGCGCCGAGCATGGTACCGAGGCCGATGATGATGGCGACATGGCCGAGGATGCCGCCCATGCCGGTCTCGATGGTGGAGACGGCGTCCGAGCGCTGGACGGTGCCGAACAGCTCGGTGACGGACAGTCCGGACAGCAGGCCGACGGTTATGGAGACGGCGAGGAGGGCGACGAAGGGCTGCAGCCGTACCTTGATGATCAGGAAGAGCAGCAGCGCGATACCGATGGCGGCGACGGTCAGCAGTCCGGCGGTGCCGTCCAAGAGCAGGAGCAGACCGCCGGTGTGCGGCGGGGTCGCGGCAGGGGCGGGCGCGGCGAGCGAAGGTGACATCCGGGGGGTCCTCTGGGTGGGTGCATACGGTTTTCGGGCAGGGCGGAGCGCGGCGCGGCGCCCGGAAGGATGTGCGCGGGCGCCGCGCCGTGTGGTGCGTGTACGGGTGGAATCGGGTGACCGTCAGTCCAGGACGGCGAGGGCGTCGATCTCGACGAGCAGTCCGGCCGGCAGACCGACGTAGACCGTCGTACGGGCCGCGGGCGGCTGGGTGAGGCCCTGCTCCTCGAAGTAGGCGTTGTAGATCCGGTTCATCTCGGCGAAGTGGTCGACGTCCGTCAGATAGACCCGGATCATCATCGCGTCCTCCCAGCTCGCGCCGCCCTCCTCGAGGACCGCCTGGACGTTGGCGAGGGTCTGGAGGGTCTGTTCGCGCAGGGTGGGACCGGCCGGGGTGGGCGGCTTGCCCTCCTCGGCGGGGAGGAAGCCGACCTGGCCGGCGACCTGGAGGATGTTGCCCTTCCTGACGCCGTGCGAGAACCGCGCGGGCGGGGTGCTGTGGGTCTTCGGGGTGAGGGCGGTCTTGTCCGTCATCGGCGGTCCTTCGTCACGGGGCGGGCGGTCGTACGGGTGGGCTCATACGGGTGGGCGCGTCACGGGTGTTCGGCCGGAGTACTCGCCGCTGATCTCGTCGGCCGTGCGGCGTACCAGCGGGAGCAGGGTGAGCAGTTCGTCGGCGGTGACGACGACGTTGGGCGCGGAGACCGACATCGCGGCGACCACGCGGCCGTCGGCGCCGCGGACGGGGGCCGCGACGCAGTTGATGGACTCCTCGTGACCGCCGAGGTCGGTGGCCCAGCCCCGTTCGCGCGCCTGCTCCAGCTCCCGCAGGAACGTGGTGGCGTTGGGTGTCGAACGGGCCGTGTACAGGGGGTAGTCGAGCTTCTCCGCGAGGGCGCGGCGCTCGGCCTCGGGCAGGTCGGCCAGCAGCAGTTTCGCCACCGCGGCGACGGTCAGCGCCACCGGCTTGCCGATCCGGGAGTACATGCGCACGGGATAGCGGCTCTCCACCTTGTCGATGTAGAGGACCTCGTCGTCCTCGTACACGGCGAGGTGGACGGTGTGCCCGCAGTTCTCGTTCAGCCGGACCAGGTGGGGGTGGGCGATCTCGCGGATGTCGAGGTTCTCCATCGCCTCCTGGGCGAGCGCGAAGAGGCGGGCGCCGAGGCGGTAGCGCTGGTCGGACTGGCGGTAGACCAGTCCGTGCTCGTGGAGGGTGCGCAGCAGGCGCAGGGCGGTGGACTTGTGGACGCCGAGCCGGTCGGCGACCTGTCCGAGGTCGGCGGGGCCCTCCGCGAGCAGCGGCAGGATGCTCAGCGCGCGGTCGACGGTCTGGCTCATGGGGTGTGTGCCTCCTCCGGCGCCCGGGGTGCGTCCTGGGTGGTCCAGCCGGGGCCGAGTCGAAGTCTCCCCCACGCGGTGTCGTCGAGGGCTGCGAGGCGGTCGGCGTGGCCGCGGGTCGGGGGGACGGCGAGGTCGCCGGGGGCGGTGAGGGCGGCGGCGGCCATGAGGTGGCCGTGGCGGAGCCGGTCGCGGACGGGGAGTCCGCGCAGGGTGGCGGAGAGGAAGCCGGCCGCGAAGGCGTCACCGGCGCCGGCCGCGGCCACGACGTCGACCCGCAGGGCGGGGACGAACAGACCGGCCCGCCGGTCGGCCTTTCGGCCGGCGCCCCGCCCGGCCCCCTCGCCGCCCCTCCCGGCGCCCCTCCCGGCGCCCGTCCCGGGGTCCGTCCCGGCGTCCGACCGACCGCACCCCTCGCCGCCGTTCTCCGGGCCCGTCCCGCCCGCCCCCTCGGCGAAGGCGGTGGCAAAGGCGGTGGCCCCCTTGTCGCCCTGTTTGACGACGAGGACGGCGGGGCCGGGGAAGGCGGCACGGACGGCCTCGGGGTCCTCCAGACCCCACAGCTCCCGCGCCTCGTCCTCCCCGACGAACACGATGTCGGCGTCCCGGGCCAGTTCCCGCAGCACCCGCGGCCCGTCGGCGTCCCGCCACAGCGCGGGCCGGTGGTTGACGTCGAAGGAGACCGGCGGGCGCGGGCCCGCCGACGGCCGGCGGGCGGTCAGCTCGCGCAGCAGAGCGCGGCAGTCGGCGGAGAGGGCCGCGGTGATCCCGGTCAGGTGCAGCACCCGTCCGGCGCGTACCGCGCGCAGGTCGACGTTGTGCGCGGACATCGCCGAGGCGGCGGAACCGGTCCGGTAGTACGCCACTTCGTGCGCGTCGCTCGCCCGGTCCTGGGCCGTACGGAAGTAGACGCCGGTCGGCCGCGCCGGGTCGCGCCCGACGGACGTGACGTCGACGCCGTGGGAGCCGATCGTCTCGACCAGATGGTCGCCGAAGCCGTCGGCGCCGACCCGGCCGACCCAGCGCGCGGAGTGGCCCGCGGCCGCCAGCGCGCAGACCACGTTGGACTCGGCGCCGCCGATGGCGCGGGCGAAGGAGGGCACGTCGGCGAGGCGGCCGGGCCTGGAGGGCAGGAAAGTGACCATGGACTCGCCGAGCGCCACGACGTCCACCACGTCGGGGGCGTTGCGGGGTCCGGCGGCGGCCACGATCGTCGTAACTCCTCGGTCCTCGGGGTACGACGGCTTCGTTGACCCCGTGTCGGCCGAGATGTTAGACAGCAGTGAGCGGCACACGCAACGAGCGTTGCGATATATGCAACGCACCAGATCAGGAGGTCCCATGGGCATCGAGGCGCTCGCCCGCCTGGCCGAGGAACGCGTCGACCACCGTTTCAAGGGCTTCCCGCCGGACGCCGACGGACTGACCGTCGGCGAGCTGGCCGCCCAGCGCCGCAACCTGTTCACCGGCGGATTCGCCACCCCGGTCCTGGCCCTGTCGGCCGAGCGGCTGGAGCACAACCTGAAGCTGATGGAGACGTACGCGGCCCGGCACGGGCTGGCCTTCGCCCCGCACGGCAAGACCACCATGGCGCCCCGGCTCTTCCAGCGGCAGATCGAGCACGGCGCCTGGGGCATCACCCTGGCCGTGCCGCACCAGGTGCGGGTGGCGCGGGCGTTCGGCGTCGAACGGGTCTTCCTCGCCAACGAAGTGGTGGACGCGGCCTCGCTGCGCTGGATCGCGGGCGAGCTGGCCGCCGACCCCGCCTTCCGGCTCGTCTGTTACGTCGACTCCGTGCGCGGGGTGGAGCTGATGGGCGCGGCGCTGGCGGGGGCGGCGCGGCCGGTGGACGTGGTGGTGGAGCTGGCGGCCGGCGAGGGCGCGCGCACCGGCGTCCGTACGGAGGCGGAGTGCGCGGCGGTCGCCGACGCGGTGGCGGCCGTGCCGGAGCTGCGCCTGGTCGGGGTGGCGGGTTACGAGGGCGAGGTGCCGCAGGCGACCCCGGAGCGGGTGCACGCCTGGCTGCGCCGGCTGGTGGCGCTGGCCGTCGACCTCGACAAGGCGGGGCACTTCGTCGGCGTGGACGAGATCGTCGTCAGCGCGGGCGGCAGCGCCTGGTTCGACGCGGTCGCCGATGTGTTCGCCGAGATCCCCGAGCTCTCCTCGCCCGTGCTGAAGCTGCTGCGCTCGGGCGCCTACATCTCGCACGACGACGGCCACTACCGCAGGCTGACCCCCTTCAACCGGGTCCCCGAGGAGGGCGCCCTGGAGCCCGCGTTCCGGCTGTGGACCCAGGTGGTCTCGCGTCCGTCCGCCGAGCAGGCCTTCGTCAACGCGGGCAAGCGCGACGCGGCCTACGACCTCGGCCTGCCGGTCGCCCAGGTGGTGCGCAGGGACGGCGTCGAGCGGCCCGCCACCGGCATCGAGGTCACCGCGCTGTCCGACCAGCACGCCTGGCTGCGCACGGCCCCCGAGGCGGAGCTGGAGGTGGGCGACTGGGTGGGCCTCGGCCTGTCCCACCCGTGCACGTCCTTCGACAAGTGGCCGCTGATCCCGGTCGCCGAGGCGGACGGCACGGTCGTCGACTGCGTCCGCACGTTCTTCTGAGCACGTTTCCGATCACCTGCCTCCGAGGAGGGCCGGCGTGGAGAACCTCGTCATCCGGGACGCGGACGTCGTGGACGGCACCGGCGCGGACGCGTACCGCGCCGACGTGGTCGTGGACGACGGCCGGATCGTCTCGATCGTCAAGGAGGCCGCCGCGGCGGGCTGCCAGCGCCCCCGGGCGCGCCGGGAGCTGGACGCCGAGGGGCTGGTGCTGTCGCCCGGCTTCATCGACATGCACGCCCACAGCGACCTGGCGCTGCTGCGCGACCCCGACCACTCGGCGAAGGCCGCGCAGGGCGTCACGCTGGAGGTGATCGGCCAGGACGGTCTGTCGTACGCCCCCGTCGACGACCGCACGCTCGACGAGGTGCGCCGGGCGATCACCGGCTGGAACGGGTACGGCGACGACCTCGACCTCGACTGGCGGTCGGTGGGCGGGTACCTCGACCGGCTGGACCGGGGCATCGCCGTGAACGCGGCCTATCTCGTCCCCCAGGGCACGGTCCGCGCGCTCGTCGTCGGCTGGGAGGACCGCCCGGCCACGTCCGGGGAGCTGGAGCGGATGCGGCGGCTGGTCGCCGAGGGCCTGGAACAGGGCGCGGTCGGTCTCTCCTCCGGACTCACCTACACCCCCGGCATGTACGCCGGGAACGCCGAACTGACGGAACTGTGCCGGGTGGTGGCGCACTACGGCGGCTACTACGCCCCGCACCACCGCTCGTACGGGGCCGGTGCGCTGGAGGCGTACGCGGAGATGGTGGACCTGGCCCGGGAGGCCGGCTGCGCGCTCCATCTCACCCACGCCACCATGAACTTCGGCGTGAACGAGGGGCGGGCGCCCGAACTGCTGGCGCTGCTGGACGAGGCGCTGGCCGACGGCGCCGACCTCACCCTCGACAGCTACCCCTACACCCCCGGCTGCACGACCCTGGTGGCCCTGCTGCCGAGCTGGGCGGGCGAGGGCGGCCCCGAGGAGCTGCTGCGGCGGCTGGCGGACGACGCGACCGCCGAGCGGATCCGGCACGACCTGGAGGTCACCGGCGCGGACGGCTGCCACGGGGTGCCCGTCGACTGGGACACGGTCGAGATCTCGGGGGTCGCCGACCCGGCGCTCGGCGACCTCGTCGGCCGTACGGTCCTCGCGTCGGCGCGGCTGCGCGGCGAGGCCCCCTGGGCGACCGCCCGCCGGCTGCTGCTCGCGGACCGGCTGGGGCCGACGATCCTGCAACACGTGGGGCACGAGGAGAACGTCCGGGCGATCATGCGGCACCGGGTCCACACCGGCGGCTCGGACGGCATCCTGACGGGCGCCAGGCCGCATCCGCGGGCGTACGGCACCTTCCCGCGCTATCTCGGGCACTACGCGCGGGAGCTGGGGGTGCTGTCGCTGGAGGAGTGCGTCGCCCACCTCACCGGACGCCCGGCGGCCCGGCTGAGGCTGCCGGACCGCGGGCTGGTCCGCGAGGGGTACCGGGCCGACCTGGTGCTGTTCGACCCGGCGACGGTCGCGGCGGGCTCGACGTACGACGCCCCGCGCACGCCGCCGACGGGCATCCCGTACGTCCTGGTCGACGGCCGGTTCGTGATCGAGGACGGCCGACGGACGGACGTACTGGCGGGGCGGGCGGTCCGCAGGACTCCCCGGTGACCGCCCGCCGCTCACCCTAGGGCTTGGGCAGGGTGCACGCGCTCGCGCTCAGGTTGAGCTGGTTGCCGGTCTTGAAGCAGGCCGGGATCTGGTAGGTCTCCTGCGCGTAGTTGATGCCCTTGCGGACGGTCACGTTGCCGCTCGCGTCGACCTCGCAGGGGTTGTTCTCCGTGCAGGTCGCGCCGTCCTCGTTGCCCGTGTTGTTGACCGCGACGACCTTGTTGGTGGCCTGGTCGATGACCGGGGAGCCGGAGGTGCCGCCGATCGTCTGGCAGGCGGAGGTGTAGCGGACCGAGTCCTTCCAGGTCCAGTCGCCCTCCTTCAGGCGGTACACGAACCCGTCGACGTTGCAGCTGTAGTACCGCTTCCAGTACCCGGAGGCGACGGTGATGGCGGTACCGGCGACCGGGTGGGTGTCGGCGAGGGTCAGCGGGCTGATGCCGTAGGAGCTCAGGATCGTCGCGTAGGTGCTGGTGAGCTGGTAGATCGTGATGTCGGTGTCCGTCATCGTCGAGTACGCGACCTTGCTCGCCCGCAGGGTCGCCACCCTGGTGCCCGCGGAGTTGAGCAGTCCGAAGGTGCGGCTGGACGACTGGCCGACGATCACCTCGCCGGGCTCCGGGAAGCCGGTCTCCAGGCAGTGGCCGTTGGTGAGGACCAGCGCCGGGTCGGTGGACGCGGAGTTCGGGAAGCGGATCACCGAGCCGGAGCAGTTGCTGAGCGATACGGTGCCCGCGAAGGTGACGGCCTGGAGCGTGGGGGCTGCGGCGGTCCGCGTCGGGGCGGCGGCACTGCTGACGGACGCGGGCGCCTCGGGTGCGGGGGCGGCGACCGCGGGTGCCGCGCCCGCCCCGGCGATCACCAGGGCGAAGAGCGCGGCGACGAGAGGCTTTCTCATGTGGGGGTCCCCTCTTACGACGGAGGCGACCGGAGATCTTCCGGCCACCACTGTTTTGTCATGCACATTGTGATGACAGGGGGACGTGCGGGCAACGAGCGCTTTCCGGCCGGAGGTGGCCGAATCCCGGCCGGACGCCCCTGGGGGCGGGAGCGGGCCGGGGCGGCCCGGAGACGACCGGTCGGGCCGTGAGGCCGGGGCGGGCCGGACGGCCCGGGTGACCGGACGCACCGCGAGGCCGCGCGTGCCTCGTCGCGGGCCGGGCGTCAGCCCTGGTCGCCGCCGCCGTGGCCCCAGCCGTGGCCGTGGCCGCGGCCGGACGGGGTGGCGGCCGGGGCGCTCGCCGTGGGGGTGGTGGCGGGGGTCTTCGGGCCGACGGAGGCCGTGGCCGAGGGGTTCTCGCTCCTGCCCGGGGACGCCGACGCGCTCGCGGAGGGCGCGGCGGAGGCCGACCGCGTGGCGGCCGGGGCGCCGGCCGAAGCCGTCGAGGTCTCGGGGGCGGCGGAGGGCGTCACCCCTTCGGGGTCCTGCAGTGTGACCGCGGCCGTGCCCGTCTCCGTGTCGTCCGGCGCCGCGGACCCCCCGGCCGTACCGTCCCGCTCGCCGCCCGCGCCGCCGGAGCCGGTGAAGGAGAGTCCGGCCAGCACCGCCGCCACGGACACGACCCCCGCCGCGCCGGCGACGATCGCCGTCCGGCGCCTGCGCACGGCACCCGGTTTGCGCCGGGACCGGCGGCCGGGACCCGCGGGCGGCACGGAGTACCCGACCCGCCCGACCCCGACCCCGGCCTCGTTCGGATGTCCGTAGCCCCCCGCGTACCCGTCCGCGTCCTGGGACCCGTCGTCGCCGGGACGGTCGCTCTCCCCCGGATACCCGGGGTACTCCGAATGGCCGGAATGCTCCGGATTCCCCGGATGGCCGGGATACCCGGGGTGCACGGGATGCCCGGGATATCCCGGCGGTATCTCGCCATCCACCAGCGCCGGCAGTTCGCGGGTCTCGTCGTACGAGTTCGTCCAGCCGTGCGCGGCCGCGGGATCGGTGTACTCCTCGTACGCCGGAGCCGGAGCGGCGGCCTGCGGCCGGTACACGTTCGGGTGCGCCGGGGACTCCGCCCCGAGGTGGGCGCCGGAAGCGCCGGCCGGGTCGTCTGCGGCAAAGGGGCCGTACGTCCCGTCCTGGCGCTGAGATGGGATGGACATGATCGCGGATTCTAGGTACAGGTGGGGCTCCTGTGACAGCTCTCGGCGATACCCGTACAAACCGCCGTGTCTCACGTGGCGGAAAACACGACCCAAGAGACGTTATCGAGCCGTAAGCTCACGGACATGCAGGTGATCCAGTCGACCAAGCTCGCCAACGTCTGTTACGAGATCCGGGGCCCGGTGCTCGAGGAGGCGATGCGACTGGAGGCGGCGGGGCACCGGATCCTCAAGCTGAACACCGGCAACCCGGCCGCCTTCGGCTTCGAGTGTCCGCCGGAGATCCTGGAGGACATCCTCCGCAACGTCTCCACGGCGCACGGCTACGGCGACGCGAAGGGCCTGCTGGCCGCCCGCCGGGCCGTGGTCATGCACAACCAGACCCTCGGCATCGAGACGGACGTCGAGCACGTCTTCATCGGCAACGGTGTCTCCGAGCTGATCGTGATGGCGATGCAGGCCCTGCTGGACGACGGCGACGAGGTCCTCGTACCGGCCCCCGACTACCCCCTGTGGACAGCGGCCGTCTCCCTGTCCGGCGGCACGGCCGTGCACTACCGGTGCGACGAGCAGTCCGACTGGATGCCCGACCTCGCGGACGTGGAACGGAAGATCACCGACCGCACCAAGGCGATCGTCGTCATCAACCCGAACAACCCGACGGGCGCGGTCTACGACGACGCGATGCTCAGGGGCCTGACCGACATCGCCCGCCGCCACAACCTGCTGGTCTGCTCGGACGAGATCTACGACAAGATCCTCTACGACGGCGCCACCCACACCCCGACCGCCGCGATCGCGCCCGACCTGCTCACCCTCACCTTCAACGGCATGTCGAAGGCCTACCGGGTGGCCGGCTACCGCGTCGGCTGGATGTCGGTCTCCGGCCCCCGCGCGCACGCCCAGTCGTACATAGAGGGTCTGACGATCCTGGCGAACATGCGCCTGTGCGCGAACATGCCGGGCCAGCACGGCGTGGTCGCCGCGCTCAGCGGCCGCCAGACGATCAACGAGCTGGTGCTGCCGGGCGGGCGGCTGAAGGAGCAGGTGGACACCGCCTACGAGCTGCTGACCCGGATCCCGGGCGTGACCTGCGTACGGCCGAAGGGGGCGCTGTATCTGTTCCCGCGCCTGGACCCCAAGGTCTTCAAGATCAAGGACGACCGGCAGATGGTCCTCGACCTGCTGCGCAGCGAGAAGATCATGGTCGTCCAGGGCACCGGCTTCAACTGGCCCGAGCCCGATCACTTCCGGGTGGTGACCCTGCCGTCGGTCGGGGACCTCCAGGACGCGATCGGCCGGATCGGCACCTTCCTGGACGGCTACAGCCAGACCTGACCGCACCCCGGGGGGACCGGTGACGGCCGCCTTCCTCGAACGATGCAACTTTAGACGAAATCCAAGCTAGGATGGTTTCCTGTCACAGCACAGGAGACCATCCCATGTACGAGCCGATCCGCACCAAGTCGGTCCACAGCACGATGGCCGGCGACACCTCCGACTTCCCCCACCGCTCCCGCGAGGAGGAGCTGGACATCCAGCTCGCAGGACATCTCGCGGCGCTGCTCGCCGTCACGGACGAACTGCGCGGCACGGACCCGTCGGCCGATCTCGACACCGCGGCCGAACGTCTCGCCCAGCAGGTGACCCGGCTGCGCGCGGGTCGCGCGCCGGTCCGCGCCGCGGTGGCCACCGCCGGCGACGAGCAGCTCCGCGCGGCACTGCACGAGCGGGCGCACACGCTCGCGGGCCGCGCCCTCGTCGTCGCCGCGTCCCGCGCCGACACCGCGGCGGCCATCCTGGCGGCGGAGCGCATGGACGCGCACGCCGCGGCGCAACGGCCGGAGTTGAGCGCCGCCGGCTGACACCCCCTCACCGGGGCCCCGAACGGCCCCGGTCCGCGTGCACCCGCAGCGACGCGCGGACCGGGCGCCCTGTATCTCCCTTCGGACTGCTGTCCTCCCGTTGCATACCGGGATCACCACTTCACCTCCCGTTCACCCGTCCCGCCCAGGAACGTATGGTTCCGCGAGCACAGTCCCCGGCGTGAGACGCATCGCAGGAATGGTCCTCGCGGTACTGCTGATCGGCGGAGTGGTGGCTGCCGTCGTCGCGGGCCGGGAACACGGGGACAAGGGCACGGCAACGAAGACCGTGCGTATGGTGATCGGATCGGAGAAGGCGGAGTTCTTCGCCGATCCAGACGTGGTGAAGGCCCTCGCCGCCAAGGGCTACACCGTGCAGGCGGAGACCTCCGGGTCATGGGCCATGGAAGGCCTCGACCTCAAGGGGTACGACGTCGCCTTCCCGTCCAGCCAGGCCCCGGCCGCCGAACTCGCCGCGAAGTACAAGGTGCACGGGACGCTGCCGCGCCCGTTCTACTCGCCCCTCGTCGTCGTGGCCCGCCGCGGCGCCGCCGAGGTGCTCGCCGGCAACGGGCTCGCCACCCTCGACGCCGAGAACCGCGGCACCCTGCGCATGTCCGCGTACCTGGACGCGGCCCGGCACGACCGGACCTGGCAGCAGCTCAAGGGCGCCGCCAAGTACGGGGAGCTGACCGGCACCCTCTACATCTCCAGCACCGACCCGGAGACCTCCAACTCGGGCGCCCTCTACCTCGCCGCGACCTCCTACGTCGCCGACGGCGGCCGGGTGGTGGCGAGCGACGCCGACATCGCGCGCACCGCGCCCCTGCTGCACAAGCTGGTCAGCGTCCAGGGCGCCCAGCAGTCCAGCACCGACGCGAACTTCCGGGACTTCGTCAGCGGCGCCGGCAACCCGCTCGTCCTGGTCTACGAGTCCCAGGTCGCCTCCCTGCTCCGACAACAGCACGACCCCGGCGACCTGGTCGTCCTCTACCCGGACACCACCGTCAACAGCGACCACACCGTCGTACCGCTCACCGACGACGGCCGCCGTCTGGCCGAACTCCTCGGCAGCGACCCGGTGCTGCGCAAGCTGGCGGTGCGCCACGGGTTCCGGCCGCAGGGCGACACCGCCGAGTTCACGGCGGCGGCCGCCGACCGGACCGCCTATCTCAAGCAACAGTTGACCGGTGTCCGGCAGGCGCCCGTGCCCACCTCGAAGGTGCTGCACGAACTGGCGCGCCGGGCCCGCGGATGAACGGGGGGAACCACATGACCACTGCGGACAACGACTTCACGCTCAGCCCGCCCGAGGCCGTCGCGCCGGTGCCGCGGGAGAAGGCCGGCGGGCTCGTCCCCGTCGACGACCGGGTCCGTACGGAGATGGCCACCAGGGCCACCGCCTACATCGAGGGCCTGACCGCGCTGGACGCCCGCTCGCCCGAGTTCGCGGGCAAGGTCGGGGAGATCACCGCGCTCGGCGCCGGGGAGATGCGCACCGCCGCCGCGCAGTCCAACCGGATGCTGGAGCGTGCCGTGCGCAGCCTGCCCGACAGGGGCGGGGACGCCCAGTCGAAGGTCGCGGGCTCGCTCGTCGAACTGCGGCGCGTGGTCGAGGACCTGGACCCGCGCGACCTGTCGGCGAACAAGGGGCGCAAGTTCCTCTCCCGGCTGCCCGGCGGCAACAAGCTGCGCGACCACGTCGCCAAGTACGCCTCCGCACAGGGCACGCTGAACAAGATCGTGGGCTCGCTGCGCGGCGGACAGGACGAACTGCGGCGCGACAACGCCGCGTTGCAGACCGAGCGGGTCCGGCTGTGGGAGACCATGGGCAAGCTCCAGGAGTACGTGGTGCTGACCCAGGCCCTGGACACCGCCGTGGAGCAGCACATCACCGGGGTGGAGGCGACAGAGCCCGAACAGGGCGACACCCTGCGCGCGGACGTGCTCTTCCCGGTCCGGCAGAAGCAGCAGGACCTGCTGACCCAGCTCGCGGTGTGCGCGCAGGGCTACCTCGCCATGGACGTCGTACGCCGCAACAACGAGGAGCTGATCAAGGGCGTCGACCGGGCGGCCACGACCACGGTGTCGGCGCTGCGCATCTCCGTGATGCTGGCCTCCGCCCTCGACCACCAGAAGAAGGTCGTCGACCAGGTCAACGCCCTGCGCGGGACGACCGAGGACCTCATCCGGGGCAACGCGGAGATGCTCGCCGGCCAGAGCGGGGAGATCCAGCGGATCGCGGCCGACCCGGCGGTGGGCGCGGAGACCCTGCGCGCCGCCTTCCAGCAGATCTACCGCACCCTCGACGCCATCGACACGTACAAGGTCCAGGCGACCGAGGTGATGGCGTCGACCGTGGAGTCCCTGACCTCGGAGCTGCAGAACGCGAGCTCGTACCTGGAGCGCAGCCGGTCGCAGGGCGCGCTCGAGGGAGGCCTCGGATGAGACGTGCTCCGGCCGCGGCCCTGGCCGCGCTCTCCGCGCTGTCCCTCCTGACGGCGTGTTCGGCGGAGCCGAAGAAGGATCCCGACGCGCCCGAACCCGGCACCGTCCGCGTCCTCGCCTCCAGCGAACTCGGCGACATGACGCCGGTCCTGGAGCAGGTCCGCAAGGACACCGGCCTCACCGTCCGCCCCACCTACATGGGCACCCTGGACGCCGTGGACCTGCTCGCCAAGGGCAAGGCGGACAGCCGGTTCGACGCGGTGTGGCTGTCCTCGAACGCCTATCTGCGGCTGCGCCCCGACGCGGCGAGGAAGGTCGTGTCCGAGACCCCCGTCATGTCGAGCCCGGTGGCGATCGGGGTGAGGACGCGGACGATGAACTCCCTGGGCTGGCAGCCCGACCACGTCACCTGGTCGCAGGTCGAGAAGGCCGTCGCGGACGGCAGGCTCACCTACGGCATGACCGACCCGGCCCGCTCCAACTCCGGTTTCTCCACCCTGATCTCGGTCGCCTCCGCGCTGTCCGGCGCCCAGTCGGCGCTCACCGACGCCGACGTCGCCGAGGCCACCCCGCGGCTGAAGGAGTTCTTCCGGGGGCAGAAGCTGACCTCGGGGTCCTCGGGCTGGCTGGCGAGCGCTTACACCCGGCGCGGGAACGTCGACGCGCTGCTCAACTACGAGTCCGTCCTCAAGGGCATCCCGGGCCTGACGGTGATCCGCCCCACGGACGGGGTGGTCACCGCCGACTACCCGCTCTCCTCGCTGGCGTCCTCGAACGCGGCGGCCCGTACGGACGTCCGCCGCCTCGCCGACGACCTGCGCACCGACGCCGTGCAGCGGCTCATCACCGAGCGCACCCACCGCCGGCCGGTCGTGGCCTCGGTGCGGCCGGCCGCCGGTCTCGACACCTCCAGGCGGCGCGAACTGCCCTTCCCCGGCAGCCGTTCCGTCGCCGACGGGCTGCTCCACTCCTACGAGAACGAACTGCGCCGCCCCTCCCGGACGGTGTACGTGCTGGACACCTCCGGCTCGATGGAGGGCGACCGGCTGTCCCGGCTGAAGCAGGCGCTCACCGATCTGACCGGTGACTTCCGCGAGCGCGAGGAGGTCACGCTGATGCCGTTCGGGTCGGAGGTGAAGAGCGCCCGGACCCATGTCGTCAGCCCGTCCGACCCGCAGAGCGGGCTCGCGGCGATCCGCCGGGACACCGAGGCGCTCGACGCCGACGGCGAGACCGCGATCTACACCTCGCTGGAGAAGGCCTACGACCATCTCGCCGGCGACAGCGACACGTTCACGTCGATCGTGCTGATGACGGACGGCGAGAACACCACCGGCGACGACGCCGGCGACTTCGACGCCTTCTACCGGAGGCTCGGCGCCGCCCGGCGGGAGATCCCCGTCTTCCCCATCCTCTTCGGCGACTCCGACCGCGCGGAGCTCGCGCACATCGCCGACCTGACCGGCGGCCGCCTCTTCGACGCCCAGCAGGGCTCGCTGGACGGCGCCTTCGAGGAGATCCGTGGCTACCAGTAAGTTCCTCGGGTACCTGGAGAGCCGCAAGAACATCACCGGCGCCGCCTGCGGGATCGCCGGTCTGGCGCTGACCTTCATGGGGGTGGCGGGCCCGTACTGGCCGGTCGTGGTCGCGGGTCTGTACGGCGCGGGCGCGCTGATCGCCCCGCCGGAGCGTCCGCCGCTGCCCGACTTCCCGGACCCGTCCGCGCAGCTCGACGAGGTGCGCGCCGACTTCGGGAAGCTGCGCGACTACCTCGCGGAGGTCGAGCTGCCGCCCGCCGCCGCGGGCCGGCTGACCGAACTGACCGAGCTGCTCACCGCGTTGCTCGACCCCGGCTGGGTCACCGAGCTGCTCGCCCAGGACCCGGAGGGCGTCCACGCGCTCTCCCGGTCCGTACGGCAGGACCTGCCGGAGGCCGTCGACACCTTCGTACGGACCCGGTGGTGGACGCGGCTGGCTCCCGGCCAGGAGCCGCCGGAACGGCATCTGGAGCGGCAGCTGACGCTGCTGCACGAGGAGGCGGACCGGCTGGCGGCGGGCCTGCGGGAGGCGGAGGCGCGGCGGCAGGAGTCGCACACGCGCTACCTGGAGGACCGCTCGCAGCAGTAGGGACGGGGCCCGCGGGGAAAGGGCCGGCACCCGGGAAGAGGACCGGCGTCCGCGGAAAAAGGGCGAAGGCCTGCCGCCGGTTCCCCGTCAGGGCGGACGGGGACGCGGCGACAGGCCTCGGGCCGCGCACGCCGTTGTACGCAACCTCGCCGGTCTGTGGTGGTTCACCGCGGCCGGCCGTGACGATACTGCTGGTCAGGGCACGATCGGAGCCGGCCGCGGCGTATTGAGGGGGCCGGTCAGCCCAGGCGCTCCACCAGGGCGCGGTACTCGTCCCACAGTTCCTTGGGCGTGTGGTCGCCGAAGGTGTTGAGGTGCTCGGGGACCAGGGCGGCCTCCTCGCGCCAGACCTCCTTGTCGACCGTGAGCAGGAAGTCCAGGTCGGACTCGGACAGGTTCAGGCCGTCGGTGTCCAGGGACCCCTTGGCCGGCAGGATGCCGATGGGGGTCTCGACGCCCTCCGCGCGGCCGTCGAGGCGGTCGACGATCCACTTCAGGACGCGGCTGTTCTCGCCGAAGCCGGGCCAGACGAACTTGCCCTCGTCGTTCTTGCGGAACCAGTTGACGTAGTAGATCTTCGGGAGCTTCGCCTGGTCCTTGTCCTTGGCGACGTCGACCCAGTGGCCCATGTAGTCGCCCATGTTGTAGCCGCAGAACGGCAGCATGGCGAAGGGGTCGCGGCGCAGCTCGCCGACCTTGCCCTCGGCGGCGGCGGTCTTCTCGGAGGCGACGTTCGCGCCGAGGAACACGCCGTGGTTCCAGTCGAAGGACTCCGTCACCAGGGGCACCGCGGTGGCGCGGCGGCCGCCGAAGAGGATCGCCGAGATCGGCACGCCCTTCGGGTCCTCCCACTCGGGCGCGATGATCGGGCACTGGGCGGCGGGGACGGTGAAGCGGGCGTTGGGATGGGCGGCGGGCGCGCCGGACTCGGGCGTCCAGTCGTTGCCCTTCCAGTCGGTGAGGTGGGCAGGGGTCTCCTCCGTCATGCCCTCCCACCAGATGTCGTCGTCGTCGGTGAGGGCGACGTTGGTGAAGACGGAGTTGCCCCACAGCGTCTTCATCGCGTTGGCGTTGGTGTGCTCACCGGTGCCGGGCGCGACGCCGAAGAAGCCGGCCTCGGGGTTGATCGCGTACAGGCGGCCGTCCTCGCCGAAGCGCATCCAGGCGATGTCGTCGCCGATCGTCTCGACGGTCCAGCCGGAGACGGTGGGCTCCAGCATGGCGAGGTTGGTCTTGCCGCAGGCGCTCGGGAAGGCGGCGGCGACGTACTTGGACTCGCCCTGCGGCGGGGTCAGCTTGAGGATCAGCATGTGCTCGGCGAGCCAGCCCTCGTCACGGGCCATGACGGAGGCGATGCGCAGGGCGTAGCACTTCTTGCCGAGCAGCGCGTTGCCGCCGTAGCCGGAGCCGTAGGACCAGATCTCGCGGCTCTCGGGGAAGTGGGAGATGTACTTGGTGCTGTTGCACGGCCACGGGACGTCCGCCTCGCCCTCGGCGAGGGGGGCGCCGAGGGTGTGCACGGCCTTCACGAAGAAGCCGTCGGACCCCAGCTCGTCCAGGACCGGCTGTCCCATCCGGGTCATCGTGCGCATGGACACCGCGACGTAGGCGGAGTCGGTGATCTCGACGCCGATCGCGGAGAGGTCCGAGCCCAGCGGGCCCATGCAGAACGGGACGACGTACATCGTCCGGCCCTTCATCGAGCCGCGGAAGACGCCCTTCTCACCCTGGAAGATCTCCCGCATCTCCGCGGGGTCCTTCCAGTGGTTGGTCGGGCCGGCGTCCTGCTCGCGCTCGGAGCATATGAAGGTCCGGTCCTCGACCCGGGCGACGTCGGTCGGGTCGGAAGCCGCGTAGTAGGAGTTGGGGCGCTTGATCGGGTCGAGCTTGCGGAAGGTGCCCTTGGCCACCAGTTCCGCCGACAGCCTGTCGTACTCGGCCTCGGATCCGTCACACCAGACCACGTTGTCCGGCTGCGTCAGTTCGGCGATCTCGTTGACCCACGAGATCAGTTCCTGATGGTTGGTGGGAATGACGGGAGCCGCGATGTCGCGCGCCACGATTGCTCCTAAAAAGAGGGGATTTTTTATTGGAGGCCCCGTGGGGGCTGCGACCCGGATGCTGCTCAGCGGAGACAGGTCCGCTCATCCGGTGCCGACCGCACTCATTTGATCCTCCGATGAGTCCGCCCATATGTCCAGAGGGCGTCACAGGTGAGCGGAGTGACCATCGCCACGTGTAGCCGCGCTTCTTTGCGTCTGCATGGCGTTCGACTGAAGGACTTTTTGCGTTGCCCGAATCACGTGAGATCATGGACACTCGGAGGCTGTACTGACACGTAACTTACGGTTCCGTAGGTACCATGCGGTCCATGACTGCGCCCGTCCCCGAGGCGTCGACGGACCCGTCGGCCGCCACCCCCGGCCCCGCCGCGCCCGCCCCGTCGCACCCGATCAAGCCGAAGCTGCGCGGCTGGCTGCATCTGGGCATGTTCCCGGCCGCACTGATCTCGGGACTGGTGCTCACCGCCCTCGCCGACTCCCCGCGCGGCCGCATCGCCTGCGGGATCTACGCGCTGACGGCGTGCCTGCTGTTCGGCGTGAGCGCGCTGTACCACCGGGGCGACTGGAGCCCGAGAATGGACGGCATCCTGCGCCGTCTCGACCACGCGAACATCTTCCTGATCATCGCGGGCACCTACACGCCGCTCACCATGCTGCTGCTGCCGCAGGCCAAGGGGCAGTGGCTGCTGTGGGGCGTCTGGGGCGCGGCGGCCGCGGGTATCGCCTTCCGCGTCTTCTGGGTCGGCGCCCCGCGCTGGCTCTACACGCCCTGCTACATAGCGATGGGCTGGGCGGCCGTCTTCTTCCTGCCGGACTTCATGCGCACGGGCGGCATCGCGGTCCTCGTCCTGGTGATCGTCGGCGGCCTGCTCTACAGCGCGGGCGGCGTGATCTACGGGATCAAGCGGCCCAACCCGTCACCGCGCTGGTTCGGCTTCCACGAGGTGTTCCACTCCCTCACCCTGGCCGCCTTCATCGTCCACTACGTCGGGATCTCCCTGGTGGCGTACCAGCACGCGTAACCCCCTCCCGCTTCATGGCCACGGCTCACGAGCCGTGGCCATTTTTCGTTGCCCGAACTCTGCCGACAGCAGGCCTCACTTGACAGTACTCATCTTTTGACAGTTACTCTCATTTCATGGTTACTGTCACGCAAGGCGATGACGTGCGGCGCGACGCCCGCCGCTGGTGGGCTCTGGGCGCCCTGGTCGCGAGCATGCTGGTGCTCGGCTTCGACATGACGATCCTCAATGTGGCGCTGCCGACGATGGCGGACCAGCTCGGCGCCACCACCGGTCAGCTCCAGTGGATGGCGGACGCGTACATCGTCGTCTTCGCCGCGCTGATGCTCCCCGCCGGCCTGCTCGGCGACCGGTTCGGACGGCGCCGGATGCTGATCACCGGGCTGGTGGTCTTCCTGGCCGGTTCCCTGGTGGGCACCCTGGCCGACCAGGTGGACTGGGTGATCGCCGCCCGCGCCCTGATGGGCGTCGGCGCGGCCCTGGTGATGCCGCTCGCCCTGTCCGTGCTGCCCTCGCTCTTCGGCCCCGACGAGCGCACCCGGGCCGTCGGGATCATCTCGGCCGCCTCGGCGCTCGGCCTGCCCCTCGGCCCGATCATCGGCGGCTTCCTGCTCAACCACTTCTGGTGGGGCTCGGTCTTCCTGGTCAACGTCCCGATGGTCGCCATCGGCGTCGCGGCCTGCCTGTTCCTGCTGCCCGAGACCCGCGACCCGGCCTCGCCGAAGGTCGACGCCGTCTCCACCGCCCTCACCGCCTCCGGCCTCGCCGCCCTCATCTACGCGATCATCGAGGCGCCCGGCCGCGGCTGGGGCGACGCGCTGGTCCTGTCCTGCTTCGCGGCGGCCGCGGTCCTGCTCGCCGGCCTGGTCCTGCGCGAGCGGCGGACCGAGCGCCCCATGCTCGACATGAGCCTGCTCGCCCACCGCGGCTTCCTGCTCAACACGGCCGCGGCGACCCTGGTGATGTTCGCCCTGTCCGGCCTGATGTTCGTCCTGCCGCCCTACCTCCAGACCGTGCTCGGCAACGACGCGCTGGGCACCGGGGTGCGGCTGCTGCCGATGATGGGCGGCCTGATGATCGCCGCGCGGACCGCCCAGCCGGTGGTGGCGCGGTTCGGGGCCCGTGCCGTGGTCAGCGTGGGCCTGGTCGTCCTCGCCTTCGCCGCGCTGCTCGGCAGCCGCACCACGACCGACTCCGGCTACGGCTTCACCGCGCTGTGGCTGTCGGTCGCGGGCCTCGGCTTCGGCTTCTCGGTCGTCCCGGCGATGGACGGAGCCCTGGCCGCGCTGCCCCGTGACCGGGCCGGCAGCGGATCCGGGCTGCTGATGACGCTGCGCCAGGTCGGCGGCGCGATCGGTATCGCCCTGCTCGGCAGCCTGCTGGCCGGCGCCTTCCGCGACCGGCTCGACCTCGGCGGGCTCCCCGCGAAGGCCGCCGACGCCGCCGGGGACTCGGTGGTGGCCGCGCACCTCGTCGCCGAGAAGGCGGGCTCGGCCCACCTGGCGGCCTCCGCGGACAGCGCCTACGTCCACGGCATGGGCCTGGTGCTGCTGGTGTGCGCGATCGCCTCGCTGGCCGCCGCCCTGCTGGCCGCCGCCTTCCTGCCGAGCGCGCGGCCCGCCCGGGACCCCGAGGGCGACGAGGGCGACGAGAGCCCGGCCGTGGTCACGCTCACGGGTGATGCCCGACAATGAACCCCATGACGGCCGCACATCGCACCACCCCCGACGACCGCCCCCGGCTGGGACTGAGGGAGCGGAAGAAGATCAAGACCCGGGAGGCGATCCGTACCGCCACCTACGGACTGATCAAGGAGCAGGGGTACGACGCCACGACGATCGACCAGATCGCCGAGCGCGCCGAGGTGTCGCCGTCGACCGTCTTCCGGTACTTCCCCACCAAGGAGGACATCGTCCTCACGGACGAGCACGACGCGTTCCTCATGGACGAGCTGAGCGCCCGGCCCGCCGACGAGCCGTGGCCGGAGTCCATCCGCTACGTGATGCACCGGGCCCTCAGCCTCGGCGCCAAGGACGACATCGAGGTGTCCCGGCTGCGCAGCAGGCTGACGGTCGAGGTCCCCGCGGTGCGCTCGCGCATGATGGAGAGCATGTCGGTCACCGGCCGCATGCTCTGCCGGGCCATCGGCGAGCGCACCGGCCTCGACCCGGAGAGCGTCGAGGTACGGGTCTACGCCATGTCCCTGGTCGGCGGGCTGATGGAGGCGTCCCTCTACTGGGCCGAGCGGGGGCACACGGACGACTTCCCCGATCTCGTCGACCGCACCCTGGACGTCCTGCAGCACGGCCTCCCGCAGCGGAACTCCTGAGACCGCACCCCGCCCCCCGTGTCATCCTGACCAGGTGAACCGACCCGAGATCCACGTCGAAGTCGCCCCCGAACTCACCCTGTTCGTCCCGCACGCCCGACGCCACGGCGCCACCGCCCTGGCCACCGACGGCGTCTCGACCCTCGGCCATGTCGTCGAGTCCCTCGGTGTCCCGCTCACCGAGGTCGGCTCGCTCGTCGTGGACGGCCGCCAGGTACCGGTCTCGCACGTCCCGGCCGCGGGCGAGTCGGTGACCGTCCGCGCGGTCGAACGCCCCCAGCGGGTCCCCGGCGCCCCGCTGCGCTTCCTCCTCGACGTCCACCTCGGCACCCTCGCCCGCCGGCTGCGCCTGCTCGGCGTGGACACGGCGTACGAGTCGACCGACATCGGCGACCCGGCGCTCGCCGCCCGCTCGGCCGCCGAACAGCGGGTGATGCTCAGCCGCGACCGCGGTCTGCTGCGCCGCCGGGAACTGTGGGCTGGCGCGTTCGTCTACAGCACCAGCCCCGACGACCAGCTCCGGGACGTCCTCGACCGGTTCGCCCCCGAGCTGCGCCCGTGGACCCGCTGCACCGCCTGCAACGGCCTGCTGAAGGAGGCCACCAAGGACGAGGTCGCCGACCAGCTCAAGCACGGCACGCAGGCGTCGTACGACGTGTTCGCGCAGTGCCGGGAGTGCGGGCGCGCCTACTGGAAGGGCGCGCACCACGAACAGCTCGAGGCCATCGTGGAGCGCGCCCTTGAGGAGTTCGCGGGCGAGCGTTAGCTCCTCACCCGCCGTTTCTTCACCCGCTGGTGCGGCCCTGGTTCCTCACGTCGCCCTTCCCGCAGGCGACCCCGTCCCGGTCGCGGTCCAGGGCCAGCGGGTCGTCCTTGCCGTTGACCTTCAGCCGGCCGTAGTGGTTCGTCTTCAGCCAGGCGCAGCGCGCGGCGGCCGTCTTCTTCACCTGTGCCGGGAAGACGGTCGGCACACACACGTTGATCGAGCCGTAGTGCCGGTCGCAGCCGGAGACGGTCGGGCTGACCTGCTGCGAGGCGCGCTTCTTGCCGGGCTCGGTGACCGTGCCGGTCAGCGAGTCGGCGAAGGCGTGCACATGCGGGGAGGCTTCGGTGGCGTTCAGCGCCGCCGGGCCCTGGAGGTGGACCCACTTCGCCACCGACGGCACGCCGTTGGCGTCGACCGCGAAGAGCATGTACCAGCCGGGCGGCGCCAGGTTGGGGTTGCTCGTCACGTTCAGGTCGACGTTGTTGCCGCTGACGGACAACGGCAGGTCCACGAACCGCTGGTTGGGGTCGGAGGAGTGGGTGACGGCGGCCGGGCGGATCAGTTCGGCCTTGGCGACAGGCCGGTCGACCGTGATCCGCTGGGTGTCGCCGTAGGTCCACTCGGTGTCGATGACCGAAGTGATCGTCGGTCGGGCGCCCTTGAGCAGATAGGGCGGGGTGTAGATCGACACGTTGTGGTTCCAGGTGCCGTTGCCCGGGTTGTCGCCGGTCGACATCACCCGCCCGTCGGGCAGCAGGAACGACGAGGAGTGGTAGCCGCGCGCCTGGGGGTCGGCGGCCACCGGGTCGAAGGTGTTGGTCGCCGGGTCGTACAGCGACGACTCGAAGACCGGGTCGGCGCGGTTGTGCAGCGCCCCGCCCGTCTCCAGCACCTTGCCGTCCGGCAGCAGCACGGCGGAGACGTACATCTTGCCCTGGTTGCCGGTCTCGGCGACCGGGCCGTTGCCGAGGTCCACCGTGCCCTGCGGCAGCGGCGGACCGGCCACGTAGGCGGGGTTGGCCGCCTTGAGGTCGATGACGTCGGTCAGCCGGTTGCCGTCCGGGTTGGAGTCGATGTTGCCGCCGCCGAGGGTGAGGACCTTCTGGTCCTGGGCCGGGGGCAGCAGCACGCTCGCCGACTGGTCGCGCTGGTCCTTGTTCTGGAGGCCGGGGATCTGGGTGATCGTGTTGGCGTCGTAGTCGTAGATCGCCGAGCCGGTGCCGGGGATGTTGTTGCCGAAGACATGGCTGCCCGAGTAGAAGAGACGGCCGTCCTGCATCAGGATCATCGACGGGTACAGGCCCCAGTACGACCAGGTCTGGTTGACCTGGGACAGCGGCAGCCACTTCTGCTGCGCGTTCGACCACAGCTCGGCGGTCACCGAGCCGGTGGAGTCCTCGCGCAGACCGCCGAAGGAGATGACGTCACCGTTGCCGAGCTCCGTCGCCGACGGGTACCAGTGACCGTCGTTGAGGTCGTTGGTCTTGCTGTAGGTCTCGGTGACGGGGTCGAAGACGTAGGAGTCCTTGAAGCCCTCGTAGCCGTGGCCGCCCGCCACCGGGAAGGCCTTGTTGCCGCTCATCACCAGCACCCGGCCGTCCTGGAGCTGGATGTGCCCGGCGCAGAACATGTCCTTCGGGGTGGGGATGACCTTGTAGCTGCCGTCGGCCGGGTTGTAGACCGCCGAGGTGAAGGTGCCCGCGTTGAACTGCTCCTCGCTGTTGCCGGAGCCCGCGATCAGCAGCACCTTGCCGTTGTTGAGGACGACGGAGTGCATGGAGCGGACCGGGTTCTGCGTGGGCAGCACCGTCCACCGGCCGTTGGCACACTCGTCGGCGGTGCCGGTGCAGGCGGCCGGCGGTGTGACGTCGGGGACCTGCTCCATCGTGTAGTCGTCGGTGGTCGCCGAGCCGGTGCCGTAGACGGAGACACCCCAGGTGATGCGGTCGGTGCCGGCCGGCACCTCGGGGGTGCGGACCGACGCCTTGGTCCAGTTGCCCTGCATGTCCAGCGTCTTGAGGTCGGTCCAGTACTGCCAGCCGGCGGTGGTGTCGTGCCGGAAGAGGGTGACGGCCGCGTCCGGCGTGGTCGTCTTGTACCAGAGCGAGAGGTCGTACTGCTTGCCCGGCGAGACCGCCGGGGCGCAGGCGGTGGACTCCGTGACCAGCGCCTTGCGGTCGCCGTCGACCCGGCGGGTCAGGGTGACCTTCATGGCCTTGGCGCCGGAGTGGGCGTCGGTGGTGGTGTCGAAGGTGAAGTCGTTGTCGCCCCAGCCCGACTTCTCCCAGCAGTACGGCATCCCGTCGGTGCCGGCCGTCTCGAAGCCGGGGTTCAGGACCAGGTTGGCGGCGGAGGCGGGCTGGGGCGAGGCGAGCAGGAGCCCGGCCGTCAGGGTGCCCACCCCGACGAGCGCGGTCCTTCTTCGGTTCCTGCCCGGGCGGTTCACACGGCTGACTCGGTTCACACGGCTCTCCTTGCTGTGCGGCTCGCGGCCGGGGTGTCGGTGCGTCCCCGGCGCGGCAGGTAGACCAGCGCTTCGGTACCGGCGAAGCGCAGGACGAACGTCGTCACCAGTGCCAGGGCGGTGGCGGACAGCGCCCCCATCCCGAACCGGTCGACGAACAGGGCGATCAGCGGAATGCGCAGTACGAGGTCGGCGTTGGCGAGCAGCGCGAACCGGCCGACGCGGTCCCACCAGCGCCGGTGCAGGCGCCGGTCGCGGAACAGCAGATGCTCGATGAGCAGGAAGTTCCAGGCGACGCCGAACTGGTTGGCGAGGATCTCCGCGGGGACGTAGTGCATCCCCGCGGCGGTCAGCGCCCCCAGGGCGAGCAGATTGGGCACGAAGCCGGTGGCGCCGATCAGCCCGAAACCGATCATGCGGGCCACCGGCGAGGCGGTGCGCAGGCCGACCAGATGGCGCAGGAAGCGCAGGCCTTCCTGCGCGCTCGACTTGGACTCGCCCGCGAACCGGTCCTGGAAGACGAAGGGCACCTCGGTGACCTGGCGGGGGCGGCTGCGCACGGCGAGTTCGAGGAGGATCTTGTAGCCGAGCGGCTTGAGGACGTCGGCGGTGACCGCGCTGCGGCGGATGGCGAAGAAGCCGCTCATGGGGTCGCTGATGCCGTGCAGCCGACGCGGGAACAGCGACTTGGTCAGCCAGGTCGCCCCGCGCGAGACGGCCACCCGGTAGCTGCCCGCGAGCCCGGCCCGGCTGCCGCCCTTGATGTAGCGGGAGGCGACGACGAGACCGGCGTGCGCCCGCTCGCCGGTGGCGACCAGCTCCGGCACCAGGGAGGGCGGATGCTGGCAGTCGCCGTCCATGACGACGATCCAGTCCGACCCGGCCGCCCTGAGCCCCTCGACGACCGCCCCGCCGAGCCCGCCGACCGGCTCGTCCCGGTGCAGCACGGTCACCGGGAACGGGCAGTCCTCGGCCGCCGCGCGGATGACCTCGGGGGTGTCGTCGGTGGAGTCGTCCACGAAGACGACCTCGCAGGGCAGCCGGGCCGGCACCGACTCGGTGATCAGGTGCAGCAGCCGGCGGACGTTGGCGGACTCGTTGAACGTCGGTACGACGATGGTGACGGCGCCGGGCTCCGGCACCTCGGCGGCCTGTACGGCCGGATCGCCCAGTTCGCCGGGGACGGTGTGTTCGTGGCTCATCGCAGGCCTCCGGCGACGGTCTGGATCCGGCGGATCTCGATGCGGTCCTCGCCGGTGCCGAAGGTGGCGACCGGCGTCGAGTGCCGCAGGGCGTCCTGGACGGCGGGCAGGTCGGCGGCGTCGCGCCGTACGGTCGGCGAGGCGACCACGTAGTCGAGGTCCCGCCAGCCGTGCGGCATCGTCCTGGTCACCGCGGGGTCGAGGTCGGCCTTGTAGAACCAGATCGCGCCCAGCCCGGGCCGGTACCCGGCGTGCACCAGGTCCAGCCAGAGCGCGTCGTCGACCAGGACGCGGGTGTCGGCCGGGTCGGCCACCTCGGTGCTCAGCCACCGGGACGCGGCCCGGTAGGGGGCGTTGGCGTCCGCGGTGACGGCGGTGCGGTCGCCGTCGTACCACCGCGGGACCACATAGGCCCCGGCGGCGAGGGCCAGGACCACGGCGAGGGCGTAGCGGCCGCCGGTGACGTACCGGTTCTCGCCCTCGCCGCGCCGGCGGCGCAGCACGGCGTGGGCGACCGACGCGGTGGCGCCGACCAGCACCAGGGCGAGGAACGGCAGGGCCCCGATGACGTACATCGCGGGCAGGTAGCCGCTGGGGCGCATCGCGACCAGGGTGAGGACGGCGACCGCGAGGGCCGGTCCGGCCAGGGCGCGGGCGGTGACCGACCAGCGCCAGGTGGCCAGCAGCAGGACCGCGCCGGCCAGACCGCCCAGGGGCAGCACCCGGTCGTAGTACAGCCAGGAGTGCAGCACCCCGTACGAGCCGCTGCCCTGGTCCAGGATGAAGCCCGAACCGGGCCTGGACATCTGGTACTTGATGCCGTCCCAGAGCGAGACGTGCCCACCGCCGGGGAACAACTCGCCCTTGAGCAGGGCGAAGAGGGGGTAGGAGAAGCCGATCAGGGCGCAGGCGGTGACGGCGCCGGTGAGGGCGAACTTGCGGGTGTCGCGGTGTCCGTGGCGCCACATGGTGACGACCACGGCGGGCAGGAGGACGAGCATCGTCTCCTTGGTGAGCACCGCTGCCGCGGCCGCGATCCCCGCGCCGAAGTGGTGCCACAGATGCCGGCTCGGGGAGGCGGCGAGGCAGAACGCCAGCAGCGTCCACATCACGGCGAGGTTGTCCAGGAAGATCTCGCGCTGGAGGACGACGGACAGCGGGGAGAGCCCGAACAGGACCATGCCGAGCCCGGCGGCCCAGCGCGGCAGGGAGAGCCGTCGGGCGAGGACGAAGACCAGTACGGCGCTGACCGCGCTGACGGCCAGCATCACCAGCCGCATCGAGCCGACGGTCATCGAGCCGGGGCTGACCAGGGACGGGATCCAGGTGAGCAGGGCGATCTGGATCCAGCCCAGGGGCGGATGGTCGTACCAGTAGGTGTAGTGGGCCAGGCCCCGGCCCTCCTGGACGGCCCAGGCCTGGGCGAGGTAGGTGCCCTCGTCGTCGCTGAGGGTCGGGTAGTCGGCGATGTTCCAGCCCTGCACGACGAGGATCGCCACGAGGAGCACACCGCACAGCAGGAGGTCGGGACGGGACGCCCGCAGCCGCCTCGGCGGTTCCGTGCGGCCGTTCGGACGGGTCGTGGGCGCAGGCCGGCGCTGCGCGGGGACCTTGACTGCGGTCACCGCGGGAAGGGTGGAGGTCACGCGTGGACGTCCTCTCGGATCACTTCGGATGCGGTGAGATGCGCGCCGACGTGCGTGGTCAGCTCCCAGTCGTTGCGGCCGCGGTGCTCGCGCCACACGGCGCGCATGGCGGCCCCGGCGAGGAGGACCTGGTAGAAGGGCCCGCCCACGATGAGCTTCAGGTAGTGGACGAGGCGGACGCGCAGGCCGTACTGCCTGCCGAAGTCGTGCAGTCCGACGACCTCGAAGACGAAGGTGACCAGGGCCGTGACGGCCGGGAGGAAGGTGACGAAGGCGATCCCGACGGGCACGTCGAGGAAGAGCGCGATCGCCACGTTGAGCGGGATGATGACCCCGGAGAAGGCCTGGAGGAACGGCGTCATGAGGGTGTAGCGGGCCAGCAGCCGCTGCCCGAAGCCCGGGAGCTGCTTCCAGTCCTTCTTCCGGTAGACCTGGAGGAAGCCCTGGTTCCAGCGGGTGCGCTGCTTCAGCAGCGACATCAGCGAGCCCGGGGTCTCCTCCCGGGTCACCATCGCGGAGTCGTAGGCGACGACGACCTTCTTGCCGACGCTGGACAGCCGCACCCCGAGGTCGCAGTCCTCGGCGAGGCACTCGGGGTCCCAGCCGTCGGCCTCGCGCAGCACGTCGGTGCGCACGAAGACGGTGTTGCCGCCGAGCGGGATGAACCCCTTCTGCGCGTGCAGGTGCAGCCGGGAGCGGAACCAGAAGAAGTACTCCAGGCAGTTGCGCAGGCTGTACCAGCTGGAGTGGAAGTTGATCAGCTGCACCCCGCCCTGGACGACGTCCGCGCCGGTGCTGCGGAAGGCGTGGTCGACATGGGCGAGCAGTTCCGGGTGGACCTGGTCCTCGGCGTCGAAGACCCCCACGACATCGCCGCGGCAGTGCGGCAGCGCCGTGTTCATGGCCTTGGGCTTGTTCTTCTTCTCATGGGTGTCGACGACCACTCGGACCCGCGGATCGCGCCGCGCCGCCTGCTCGGCAACCGCCGAGGTCTCCGGGTCGTCGTGCCCGACGATGACGATGATCTCGAAGTCGGTGTGGGTCGATTCCAGCAGCCGCTGGATGGTGTGGTCCAGCACGGCCTGTTCGTGCCGGGCCGGCAGCAGCAGCGAGAAGGAGAGGTTCTCGCCCCCGTCCGGTCTGCTGAAGCGGGTGGAGGCGAGCACCTCGGGCGTACGCCACGCGTGCATCTGCCACCACAAGGTGAAGGCGGCCATCCAGAACAGTGCCAGTGAAACGGCAGCGATGAAGACAGACGTCAGCAACAGATCCCCCCGGATCCCCTAGCCCCCTGTCGCGACGGGGAGCCACAACCGTCGCGTTACTGTGCAGAGACTAGGGGGGATCTGTGAATTTCGTGTGCTCTTCCGATAAATAGCCTGTTTCGGAGTGACGGCACCACTAGCCGGACGTGTCCGAACAGATACCCAATTAGGCCCTGTCGGAACCAACGTCCCACGGCATGTTTCAGCCGCTCAGCGCCTCGCGCAGCCGCTCCTTTTCGGTCGTCGGGGCGTCGCACGCGAAGTTACGGCAGACGTACGCCGTCGCCTCGCCGCCGACCGGCGGCCGGCCGGCCAGCAGCGGGAACTCGTCGCTCTCCGCGGTCCCGACGGCGACCACGGCGCCGGGGGCGGTGCCCAGCAGCGCCGTGCGGTGCAGGGCCCGGGTCGCCGGATCGTCGAGCGACGGGCCGACGATCGCGACCTCGCGCGGCCCGTCCAGCAGCGCCTCGGCGACCGCGAGCCCCCAGCCGATGAACCGCGGCACCCGCGGACCGAGCGCCTTCACCACGCCCAACGCCCGTTCCGCCGCGGCCCGGTGGGGCTCGGAGCCGGTCTGTGCCGCGTAGCCCAGCAGGGCGCCCGCCGCGGCCGTCCAGCCGGACGGGGTGGCGTTGTCGGTCGGGTCCTGCGGGCGTCGGATCAGCTTCTCGGCGTCGACCGCGGTGTCGAACAGGGCGCCCGAACCGGGGTCGACGAATCCGGCCAGTACGTGGTCGAGGAGCAGCCCGGCGAATTCGAGCCACACCCCCTCGCCGGTCACCGACGCCAGCGCGAGGAAGCCCTCGGCGACATCGGCGTAGTCCTCCAGCACTCCCGCGTTCGCCCCGGCGTGACCGTCCTTGCTGGTCCGGGAGAGCCGCGCGTGCTCGTCCAGGTGCAGCCGCACCAGGAGATCGGCGGCGGAGACGGCGGCCTCGACCAGGTCGGGGCGGTCGAAGTAGGCGCCGGTCTCGGCGAGGGCGGCGATCGCGAGCCCGTTCCAGGCGGCCACCACCTTGTCGTCCCGGCCCGGCGCGGGGCGCAGGTCCCGGGCGGCGAGCAGCCGCGCCCGGACCGAGGCGACCTTCTCCGCGTCGAACACGCCCTCCTGCTGGGGAAGTTGCAGCACGGAGGAGCCCTCCTCGAAGGTACCCTCCGCGGTCACCCCGAAGTGCGCGGCGGCCAGTTCGGCGTCCTGCTCCCCGAGCACCTCGGCGAGCTGCGCGGGCGTCCACACGTAGTACGCGCCCTCGACGTGCCGGCCGCCGCCGTCGTCGCTGTCGGCGTCGAGCGCGGAGGCGAACCCGCCCTCGTTCGTGCGCAGTTCGCGCACCATGAAGTCGGCCGTCTCCAGCGCCACCCGCCGGGCCGACTCCGAGCCGGTGGTCCGCCACAGATGTGCGTAGACGCGGCACAGAAGGGCGTTGTCGTAGAGCATCTTCTCGAAGTGGGGCACGATCCAGTCCCGGTCCACGGAGTACCGGGAGAAGCCGCCGCCCAACTGGTCGTAGATACCGCCACGGGCCATCCGCTCACAGGTGTCCTGCGCCATCTGGAGCGCGCCCTCGGAGCCGGTACGGGCGTGGTGGCGCAGCAAGAACTCGACCACCATGGCCGGGGGGAACTTGGGCGCCCCGCCGAAACCGCCGCGCCGGTCGTCGTACTCCCGGGTGAGCGCGAGCAGCGCCTGCGCGAGCTCCTCGTCGCCCGGGGTGCGCGCGTCGCCGTAGGAGATCTCCCGCGCCGCCAGGTCCCGCACGATCTTCCCGGCGACCTCGGCGACCTCGTCCCGCCGGTCGGTCCAGGCGCCGTGCACCCCCTCCAGCACCTGCCGGAAGGACGGCATGCCCTGCCGGGGCACGGGCGGGAAATAGGTCCCGAAGTAGAAGGGCTCGCCGTCCGGGGTCAGGAAGACCGTCATGGGCCAGCCGCCCTGCCCGGTCGCCGCCTGCACGGCCTCCATGTAGACGGCGTCGACGTCGGGCCGCTCCTCGCGGTCGACCTTGACGTTGACGAAGTGCGCGTTCATGTAGGCGGCGGTCCGCTCGTCCTCGAAGCTTTCCGTGGCGAGAACATGGCACCAGTGGCAGCTGCTGTAGCCGACGCTCAGCAGGACCGGCCTGCCGCTCGTACGGGCCTCCTCGAAGGCCTCGGCCGACCACGGCCACCAGTCCACGGGGTTGTCGGCGTGCTGGAGCAGATATGGGGACGTCTCATGAGCCAGGCGGTTCGGCATGGGATCCATCCTGCCCCAGTACCCGCTGATCCACGGACAGCGCCGGTACGGCGCGGCTCCCGCCCCGCACCGGCGGCGGGCCGTCGGCCCTCTCCCCTCCACGCCTCGTCCGCCGCACACTTGACCACGAGGCACACCGTCGCCGCCGGAGGGGGACCTGGCATGAGGGACAGTCACAGGGTGGAGGCCGAGCAGCTGATCGTGCGGGCCGTCGAGGAGGAGGTACGGCGCTCCGGCGGCCGTGCCGACGGACAGGTCCTGATCACGCGGGCGCGCGCCGCGCTCGACGCCATGGCGCGGACGGCCGCCGAGGAGTACGCGGCCTACACCCGCGCCCTCGACGAGGCGCACGCCGGACAGCTCAGCTTCGGCCAGCGCTACGCCCGTGAGGGTGGCGCGACCCCCCTGCTGGTGGCGGCCGTCGCCGCGGTCGCGGCCGCCGTCAGCGACCTGGCCCTGGGCACCGGCACGGGCACGGCGCTGGCCGCGGGCGCCACCGTCGGCGTGGTCGGCGCGGCGGCGACCGTCGTGAAGGTGGCCGGTTCCCATCTGCCGGCGGCACACCACCGGGCGGGAGCCGTGGGCCAGCCGGGCGGCCCCGAACAGCTGAGGTTGCAGTGGCTGACGGCGCTGGAGGTACGCGGGATCCGTCCGTTCCTGGACCAGCAGCGGGTGCTGAGCGCCTCCACCGGCCCGAAGAAGACGGGCCCGCAGCTGCGTGGGACGGACAAGAGCGCGGCCGCGCGCGGCCGTAGCGTGCTGGGCCAGTCCTTCGGGCAACTGCCCGAGCCCGGCGGGCCGTTCGCCGGCCGACGGACGGAGCTGGCGCAGCTCCGGCAGTGGGTGCAGGCGGCCCGTGCGAGCTCCGAGACCCGGCCCACGGTCGTCGTGCTGCACGGGGCGCCCGGCAGCGGTCGTACCACCCTCGCGGTCCGTGCCGCCCACGACCTGAAGGACCAGTTCCGGGGCGCGTGCGTGGTCGATCTGCGCGGCGACAGCGCGCAGGAACAGCCGCTGCCCACCCGGGACGCGCTGCTGCATCTGCTCAACCGGCTCGGCGCGCCCCGCGAGCAGTTGCTGTTCCGGGAGCGCGTCTCCCCCGAACAGCAGGTCAAACGGCTGACCGAGCTCTACCACCAGCATCTGACCGGGCTGCCCGTCACCGTGATCCTGGACGACGCCCGCGACCCCGAGCAGATCCGCACGCTGGTCCCCGAGCGCTCCGACAGCCTGGTGCTGGTCACCGCCCGCGAGCCGCTGGAGCTGCCCGCCGAGCTGACCGCCTGGGTGCACCGGCTGCCGGTACGGGCCCTGGACGCGGCGGGCGCGGAGGCGCTGCTCGGGGCGGCCGCGCAGGACAGCTCAGGGCCCTACGACGCCGAGTCGGCCGACCTGATAAGCCGGTTGTGCGGCGCGCTGCCGCTGGCCCTGCGGATCGCGGGCTCCGCGCTCGGCCCGCGCTCGCCCCGGCGGCTCGCCACCGACCTGAGCGCGTACGGCCCGGTCGAACCGGTCGAACGGGCCCTGTGGCTGCGCTACACCGACCAGCCGGACCCGGCCCGCAGGCTGCTCAGACGGCTGGCCCTGGCCGGCCGGGCCTCGCTCGGCGCGGCGGCCGCCGCCGCGCTGCTGGCCACCGACCGGCAGGAGGCCTCCCGGCTGCTCGAGGCGCTCGCCCGGGCGGGCCTGATCGACCATGTGCGCGGCGACCGCTACCGGCTGCACGACCTGGTCCGCGCCTTCGCCCAGGCCCGCCTCCTCGACGAGGAGGAACCGGCCGAGCGCACGGCCGCGCAGGAACGGCTGATCGTCAGCTACGCCGAGCTGGCCGACTCGGTGCTGCGGCTCGTCGACGGCAACATGTCCACCCGCTCGGACCGGTTCAGCCCGCACGGCTTCACCTCCCTCGACGAGGCACTGCGCTGGCTGGACGACGAGTCGAGCTTCATCACCGCGACCCTGCGGCACGCGGAGGGCGTGGACCAGGCCGCGGTGCAGAACCTGCTCGGCGCGCTGTGCGACTACTGCCTGCTGCGCGGCGACCTCTACCGGCTGGGCGAGATCAGCGAACTGGCCCAGTCCGTCGACCAGGGGCTGCTGGTCCGCTCGGTGCAGTGGCGCACCGGCATCGCGGCCCGCCAGCTCGGCGAACTCGACAAGGCCCGTACGACCCTCGCGTCCGTCGTCGACCTCTACCGGGAGGCCCACCACGACGCCGGCGCCGCCCGTGCCCTGTGCTCGCTGGGCATCACGCTGCACCACCAGGGCCTGCTGACCGAGGCGGCGGCGCGACTGCGGGAGGCCCTGGCCCTCCAGACGGACCCGGCACTCGCCACCGACCGCGCCTGGACCATGCACGCGCTGGCCGCCGTGGAACGCGACCGCGCCCGCCTCGCCGAGGCCCTCGACCTGCTGACCCGCTCCCTGGTGCTGCACCGCGAGGGCGGTTCCGTGCACGGCGAGGCGTGGGCCCACTTCCAGCTCGGCCAGCTCGGGCTGCGCATGGGCGACGTACCGCGCGCGGAGGCGGAGCTCGGCAAGGCCCTCGACCTGTACGGCCGCACCCGCGACGCCCGCGGCGAGGCCTGGGCGCTGACCCAGCTGGCGCGGGCCCGGCTGGTGGCCGGTGATCCCTCGCCCGCGGTGGACGGCCTGCGCCGGGCGGCCGACCGGCACCGCGACAACGAGGACGCCCGCGGCGAGGCCTGGACCCTCTACTACCTCGGCCAGTCGCTGGAGGAGACCGGCGACCTGGACCGCGCGCTGCGCGCGCTGGAACGTTCCCGCACGATGTTCTCCCGGATGCGCGACGTCTACGGCCTGGCCTGCGCCCGCCACCACTCGGCCCGGGTGACCCGGGACCAGCGCGCCGCGCAGACCGGCTCGCTGCGCAACTCCGGCTTCGCCCGTCAGCTCCTCGTCGACGCCCGCGCCGACTTCCAGCGCATCGGCGTCGCCCACGGGGAGGCCTGGACCTGCCTGGAACTGGCGGTCGTCGACGCGGGCAACGCCCGTGACCGGCAGGCCCTGGCGCTGTGCGAGGAGGCCACCGCCCTGTTCACCTCGTACGGCGATCTGCGCGGTGCCGACTGGGCCGCCTTCCTGCGCTGCACCCTGCTGCCGCACACCGACCCCGCCGGGGCCGAGGCCGGCACCGCGGCGGCCCTGCGGGAGGTGACCCGGCTCACCGGCTCGGACCACCCGCTGCGCGACGCGAAACTGACCGGCTGCCTGGAGGCGTACCGGCTGCTGCTGGAGCGGGGCGTGAGCCCGGAGGCGGACTGGCAGGCATGGCGCCTGGGCATGGTCCCCGACCGGCACGCCCGCGAGGTGATGGGCGTACCGGTACCGGCGGGGACACGAGCCGCGCAGTGACTCCCGCGGACGCGGGACGGTGGGACGGCCGGGCGCGGGGCGGTGGGATCGCCGCCCCCGCCCGGTCCGGCCCGACCGGGGCCGGTCAGCCCTGCCGGGGCTCGGCCTGAGCGGCCGCCGTCGCCCGGGAGCCGGCCTCGGCCGCGGAGTCCGCGTCCGGGGACTCCTTGAAGTCGACCTTGCCCATGTGCTTGTTCATGGACTTCATCAGGGCCCACACCGCCAGGGCCATCACCGCGAAGACGATGAAACCGAGGACGCCGGGGGTGACCTTGTTCTCGTCGACCTCCTTGGCGAGGGGGACGAGGTGCGTCACTGCCAGACTCACGCTTGCGCTCATGTCAGGCATTGTCGCGGATGCCCGCAAAGAGGTCGTCCTCGGGGAGGGAGGTGTCCACGAGGGACTTCGCCAGCTCGTACTCCTCCGTCGGCCAGACCTCCTTCTGGAGGTCCAGCGGCACCCGGAACCAGCCGCCGTCGGGGTCGATCTGCGTGGCGTGCGCGATCAGCGCCTTGTCGCGGATCTCGAAGAAGTCGGCGCACGGAACGTGCGTGGTGAGCGTGCGCTCGGTGCGTTCGAACTCGCTCCAGCGCTTGAGCCAGTCCCCGTACGGCGACTCCATGCCCCGGTCCAGCAGCGCCCGGTGCAGCGCCTCGGTGCGCGGACGGTTGAAGCCCTGGTTGTAGTACAGCTTGAGCGGGCGGTGGACCGGGCCGTACTCGCTCTCGGGGTACTTCTCGGCGTCCGCCGCGCCCTCGAACGCCACCATCGAGATCTTGTGGGTCATGATGTGGTCGGGGTGCGGGTAGCCGCCGTTCTCGTCGTAGGTGGTGATCACCTGGGGACGGAACGAGCGGATCTGCTTGACCAGCTCGCCGGCCGCCTTGTCGACGTCCTCCAGGGCGAAACAGCCCTCGGGCAGCGGGGGCAGCGGGTCGCCCTCGGGCAGGCCGGAGTCGACGAAGCCGAGCCACTCCTGCTTGACGCCGAGGATCTCCCGGGCCTCGTCCATCTCCTTGCGGCGCACCTCGTGGATGTTCTCCTCGATGTACTTGTCGCCCTGGAGCTTCGGGTTGAGGATGGAGCCGCGTTCCCCGCCCGTGCAGGTCACGACCAGCACGTCCACCCCCTCGGACACGTACTTCGCCATGGTGGCCGCGCCCTTGCTCGACTCGTCGTCGGGGTGCGCGTGCACGGCCATCAGTCGCAGCTGGTCAGTCAAGACTCATTCCTCGGTGGTCGGCCCCCGCTGGGCACGGGTGCAGGTCGGTGGGTGCCGGCCCGCAGGGGAGGTCGTTGTGGGGTGGCGGTCGGGCCGCGGGCGGGCGGCTTCTATAGTGACCGAATCGGGGGACGAATAATTCCGGGGCCCCGCTCCGGAGGGCACTTTCGGAGCTTCATCCGACACCGCCGAGGGCGTTGCCGAGAGGACGATCATGAGCACGGCGAGCACGGGACTGCCCGAGGGCCGTTACGGCCGTTCCTCGGACGAGCGGGCCGACCGCACGCTCAAGCTCGTCGGGGCCGTGCTCGGCGCCGCGCTGCTGGCCCTGATCGGTTTCCTCGGCTACCACTACGTGGTCCAGAACGAGATCAGCGCCCAGGTGATCACCTTCGACGCCTCGGCGCACGCGGTGAAGGTCCATCTCGAGGTGCACAAGGACGCGGGCGCCGACGGCTACTGCACGCTGCGCTCCCAGGCCGCCGACGGCTCCGAGGTCGGCCGGGCGGACTTCCGCTTCTCCGGCTCGGCCACGCGGATCGACAAGGTCGTCACCCTGCGTACGACGGCCCCCGGCACCACGGCCCAGCTCCTCGGGTGTCACACCGGCTGACACCGGCCGCCCACCGCCGGAACCGGCCTCTACCGGCCGGTACCGGCCGACATCGGCCGCTACCGGCTGACGAGGTGCGCATCCTCCGGAATGCGTAGCCGCTGACCTGCGCCGACAGAATTCTGGTGGCTTATGTCCTCCCCCTACGGGCCATGAATTGTTAGGCTCGTGGTTTCGCCCATCCGTGAGGGACCATTCTTGTGGGGAGGGCGATGCTTTGTATTCCCTGTACCGACGAGGAGCACCCTGTGACCCAGACCAGCGAGAACGTCACCTGGCTGACCCAGGAGGCGTACAACAAGCTCAAGGACGAGCTTGCGTACCTTACTGGTCCCGCGCGCACGGAGATCGCCGCCAAGATCGCGGCCGCGCGCGAGGAGGGCGACCTGCGCGAGAACGGCGGGTACCACGCCGCCAAGGAGGAGCAGGGCAAGCAGGAGCTCCGCGTGCGCCAGCTGACCCAGCTCATGGAGAACGCCCAGGTGGGCGAGGCCCCGACCTCGGCGGACGGCACGGTCGCGCCCGGCATGGTCGTGACGATCGCCTTCGACGGCGACGAGGACGACACGATGCAGTTCCTGCTCGCCTCGCGCGAGTACGCGAGCGCCGACATCGAGACCTACTCGCCGCAGTCCCCGCTGGGTTCCGGCGTGATCGGCCACAAGGTCGGCGAGGACGCGGAGTACGAGCTGCCCAACGGCAAGAAGGCGTCGGTGCGCATCCTGAAGGCCGAGCCCTACAGCGGCTGAGCCCTTTCACCTCGTACGAAGCCCCCGGCGCCCCCGAGACGCCGGGGGCTTCGTCGTACGGCGGCCGGACGGTACTCGTCCACCGCTCGCCGTACGCCCGTACGCCCGGCTGCCCGGCTGCCCGGCTGCCCGCGAAGCGCACCCGGTCTCAGCCGATGACCGTGTACCCCGCCTCGCGAAGGGCCCGGCCGACCTCGGCGCAGTGCTCCGCGCCCTTCGTCTCCAGGTGCAGCTCCACCTCCGCCTCCGCGAGGCCGAGCCGCGGGTCGGTCCGTACGTGGCTCACGTCCAGGACGTTGGCGTCGGCCACCGACAGCACGCCCAGGAGCCCCGCGAGGGCACCCGGCCGGTCCGTCAGGCGTACGGTGACCGCGAGGTAGCGGCCCTGCGCGGCCATGCCGTGCCGCAGGATCCGCTGGAGCAGCAGCGGGTCGACGTTGCCGCCCGACAGCAGCGCCACCACCGGCCCCTCGAAGGCCTCGGGCTCGCTCAGCAGTGCCGCGACCGGACTCGCCCCGGCGGGTTCGACGACCAGTTTGGCCCGCTCCAGGCAGTGCAGCAGCGCGGTCGACAGGGCGTCCTCGCCGACCGTGCGGACCTCGTCCACCAGCGTGTCGACGATCCCGAAGGGCACGTCACCGGGCCGGCCCACCTTGATGCCGTCGGCCATGGTGGCCGGGTTCTCGATCGACACCGGGCGTCCGGCGGCCAGCGAGGGCGGATAGGCCGCCGCGCCCTCCGCCTGCACACCGACGATCCGCACGTCCGGCCGCAGCGCCTTCACCGCGACCGCGACCCCGGCCGCCAGACCGCCGCCGCCGATCCCGACCACGATCGTGCGCACCTCGGGGCACTGGTCCAGGATCTCCAGGCCCACCGTGCCCTGGCCCGCGATGATGTCGGGGTGGTCGAAGGGGTGGATGAACACCGCGCCCGTCCTGTCCGCGTGCTCCTGGGCGGCGGCCAGCGTCTCGTCGACCACCTGTCCGTGCAGCCGCACCTCGGCGCCGTAGTGCTGGGTCGCGCTGATCTTCGGCAGTGGGGCGCCCTTGGGCATGAACACGGTGGAACGCACCCCGAGCAGCGACGACGCCAGCGCGACGCCCTGCGCGTGGTTGCCCGCGCTGGCGGCGACGACACCGGCGGCCCGCTCCTCGGGCAGCAGCCCGGCGATCCGCACGTAGGCGCCGCGCAGCTTGAACGACCCGGTCCGCTGGAGGTTCTCGCACTTCAGGTGCACCGGCGCGCCCACCAGCCGCGACAGGTACCTGCTGCCTTCCATCGCGGTCGTGCGGGCCACGCCCGCGAGCATCTTCTGCGCTCCGCGCACGTCGTCCAGGGTGACCGGCGGCAAGGGGTCGGCCTTGCGGTAGTTCATGTCTCAAGTCTCGCAGTTCACACACGGAGCGTTCCTTTGTGACCAACCACCGAGACTGGTTTCCTCAGCGCCGGTACGGCTCGCCCTTCGGCCGCGTACCCTGTCCCCCACATCCCAGCACCCTTCATGAAGTGAGTCCGCGGCCATGCCCACAACACCCGAAATGTCGATGGACATGACGACCCTCGGTGACCCCGGCCTTCTGGAGACCCTCCAGCACGAGGTGGCGGTGTTCGCCCGCCGTGCCGAACAGACCCGGCTCGGTGGCGTGGGGCAGGTGCGCAACTCCATGGACCGCGCCGCGTACCTCCTGCTCAACCGGCTGGACAACGAAGGCCCGATGGGCGTCAAGGCGCTCGCCGCGAGCATGGGCATCGACTCCTCGACCGTCACCCGGCAGGTGGCCCCGCTGGTGGACACCGGCCTGGTCAAGCGCACCTCGCACCCGGAGGACGGGCGCGCGGTGGTGCTCCAGCTGTCCCCGCGGGGGCTGGCGCGACTGGAGGAAGTGCGCTCGTCGAGGCGTCAGTTGATGGCCGAGCTGACGCACGACTGGGCGCCCGAGGAGCGTGAGGCGTTCTGCTCGCTGCTGACCCGTTTCAACAGCGCGCTCTCCGCCCGGATGGCGCCCCAGGCGATCGCGGGCTCCAACCCGCAGCCCGCTTCCTGAACCGCAGCCGGCACGCCGGGCCGCGGCGGTCTCCCGTACCGGGACGCGCGGCCCGCGGTTTCCGGCCGTGCGCGCCCCTTGACCGAAAGGCCGCCCCGGGCCTCATATGAGACCGGGTCTCCCTCACCAACGGCGGGGAACCGTTTCCTCAGGGCGGCTGTCAGGCGGGAGGCACGGTGCGAGAACGGCATGCCCCGCAAGCTGCCCGCCAGGACCGGGAGTTCGAGTCGTTCGTGGCCGGCGCGGGCGGACGGCTGCTGCACACCGCCACGCTGCTCACGGCGGAGGCGCCGGACGACAACCCGCGCGCGCGACGCCTGCTGACGCTGGCCCTGGCCCACACCTACGCGTACTGGGACCGGCTGCGCGGCGAGGATCCGTACGACCGCACCCGCCGATGTCTGGCCACCCGGTTCGCCCACGGTGCGTGGCACCGGTACGGCGTTCTCGGTATCGGCCGTCGCGCCCGCGAGCACCCCGCGAGCGCGCTGGCCGTCCTCACGGCGCAGGAGCGTCTGATCCTGGTCCTGCGACTGTACGAGGGGGTCGCCGAGGAACAGGCGGCGTCGCTGCTCGGGCTGCCCGTCGAACGCGTCCACGCGATCTGCGACCGGGCGACGGCCACCCTGCTGCACCCGCCCAGGAGCGCGGCGCCGACGGTGGCCGGGGCGAAGGTGGCCCCGTCGTGACGGCCCCCGGGGCGGGGCGGCCGCGCGCGGGGAGGCGCCGGTGAACCGGCCCGAGCGGGAGGCGGCGGCGCGGCGGATCATGGAACGGACCCCGCCCCGGCTGCCGCCCGGCCTGCACGCGGACGCCGTACGCCGGGGCAGTCGCATCCTGCGGCGCAGGACGCGCGTGCGCCGCCTGCTGTGGCTGCTGCTGCTCGCCGGGGTGCTGGCGTTCACGGTCTGGGCGCTGACCGCCCGGCCCTGGGTGGAGCCGCCCTCGGACACGACTCCACCACTGACCGGCTGGTGAACCGCTAGGAGCGGTCCAGGGCCTGCTGGAGGTCCTCCAGCAGGTCCTCGACGTTCTCGATGCCCACGGAGAGGCGTACGAGATCGGCGGGCACCTCCAGGGCCGAGCCCGCCGCGGAGGCGTGCGTCATGCGCCCGGGGTGCTCGATCAGCGACTCGACGCCGCCGAGGGACTCGCCGAGCGTGAACACCTTGGCCCGGTTGCAGACCTCGACCGCCGCCTCCTCGCCGCCCTCGACCTGGAAGGACACCATGCCGCCGAACGCCCTCATCTGCTTGGCGGCGACCTCGTGCCCGGCGTGCTCGGGCAGGCCCGGGTAGAGCACACGCGTCACGCGCGGGTGCCGGGTGAGCATGTCGGTGATCTTCGTGGCGTTCTCGCTGTGCCGGTCCATGCGCACCGACAGCGTCTTGGTGCCGCGCAGCACCAGCCAGGAGTCGAAGGGCCCGGCGACCGCGCCCATCGCGTTCTGGTGGTAGGCGAGCTCCTCGCCCAGCCCGGCGTCGTTGACGATCAGCGCGCCGCCGACGACGTCCGAGTGGCCGCCCATGTACTTGGTCAGGGAGTGCACCACGACGTCCGCGCCGAGCGCCAGCGGCTGCTGGAGGTACGGCGTGGCGAAGGTGTTGTCGACGACCAGCCGGGCGCCCGCGTCACGGGCGATCTGGGCGACGGCGGCGATGTCGGTGATGCCGAGCAGCGGGTTGGAGGGGGTCTCCACCCACACGGCCTTGGTCCGCGGCGTGATGGCCGCCCGTACGGCGGCGGGATCGCTGGTGTCGGCCACCGACCACTCCACGCCCCACCGGGCGACGACCTTCGCGAACAGCCGGAACGTGCCGCCGTACGCGTCGTTCGGGATGACCACGTGGTCGCCGGGGCTCAGCAGCGTACGCAACAGGCAGTCCTCGGCCGCCAGTCCGGACGCGAACGCGAGGCCGCGACGGCCGCCCTCGAGGGCGGCGAGGTTCTCTTCGAGGGCGGTGCGGGTCGGATTGGCGCTGCGGCTGTACTCGTAGCCGCCGCGCAGACCGCCGACGCCGTCCTGTTTGTAGGTCGAGACCTGGTAGATGGGCGGGACCACGGCGCCGGTGAGGGGGTCGGCGGTGTTGCCCGCGTGGATCGCGAGGGTCTCGAAGTGCTGACTGATGTGCCTGTCGCTCATGGGCCCCGAGCGTAGTGCGCCCGGAGGGCCGGTGTCGGGCGGCGGGACGGCGGGGCCCCGTGGCGGCGACGTCGTTCGTCGAACGGGTTGGCCAATTGTCGGCGCCGTCTGGTTCGCTTGAGCCATGGAGATTCTCTGGGTCCTGATGGCGCTGGTCATGCTGGGCTTCGCGCTGAGCCCCTTCCTGCTGCGCAGGCGCGCCCGGATCGAGCAGGTGGCCCCCGGACATCCGGACGCCGCCGATCCGGCGAGGTACGGGTTCGTGCGCGAGGAGGCGCTGGACATCCGTCTGCCCGGCCGCGACAAGGACCTCGTCGACGTCCTGGACCTGGTGCAGCGCACCCAGGACTACCGGGCGGCGCAGCAACTGCTGGCCGGCACCGAGACGGAGGGTGAGCTGCGCTGGCAGCGCGTGCAGTCCCTCGCGGGGGCGGCCTCGCTGGAGCTGCTGCAGCGTCCCGGCGGGGTGAGCGAGACGCCGGGCGGACAGTGGCTGCGGGTGTGGCGGGCCGAGGCGCCCAAGGACGCGGGCGGTGCGGCGGTGCACGCCGAGTTCCTGGTGCAGCAGGCGTGGCGGACGTCGACGCCGGGGACGGAGGAGTTCCGGATCATCATGGAGGAGGCCAGGGACGCCTGCGGGCAGGCGGCGCTGCTCGCCCCCGGCGACCCGGTCCCGTACATCGTCGAGCTGTCGGTGGCCCGCGGGCTGGCGTACACCCAGCCCGAGTTCGAGCAGCTGTGGCTGAAGATCCTGGACCGCGCCCCGGCGCACATGGGCGCGCACCTGGCGGCGCTGCACCACTGGTGCGAGAAGTGGCACGGTTCGCGCGAGCTGGCGTACTCCTTCGCCGAGTCCGCGGCGGCCCGCGCCCCCGAGGGCTCGCTGCTGGCCGCCATGCCGCTCTTCGCGGTCTTCGAGCACCTGCCCGAGCTGAACCTGGTCAACAGCTTCTACCAGAGCGAGGTCGTGACCAGGGCGATCCACGGCGCGCTGTTCTCGGTGCACGCGGCCCGTCCCGACGACCCGATGCTGGCGCACGTCCGTCACCTCCTCGTCTACTTCCTGGTCCGCGCCGAACGCTGGTCCGAGGCGATGACCCAGCTGATATACGTCGACGGCCATGTGGGTGCCCTCCCGTGGTCCCTGTCCGCCGACCCGGCCGCCGATTTCGCGACGTACCGGGCACTGGCGGTGGGGGGCTTCGAGGCGAACGGCGGCACCCCGGCGACGCTCCCGCACTGAACGCCGGGCGCCGGACCCCCGGCCCTCACGCGGTGCGCGGAAACGGTCGCGGCAGCCCCTGACACCGGCTCGCCCGGGGTGGTCGAAACCTGCGCCCGGCGTGGTCAACTGACCTACGCTGACCGGGATTTGACCATTTCGGATCGGCTGGAAGGTGGTAGGGGCGGATGGCTCACACCCCGTCAAGACGTGCCGTGCTGCGCGGACTCGCCGTCACCGGGACGGCGGTGATCGGCTTCGATCCCGGTACCCGCGCCTGGGCCGCGGCCGGATCGGTCCCCGGTCCCGGCACGGCCGGGATCCCCCGGCTGGACGGAACACTCGTCACGGACGAGCCGTCGCTCGCCGCCACCGCCGACGACTACGGGCACGTGGTGCACCACCGTCCCGTCGCCGTCCTGCGCCCGGGTTCGGTCCGCGACGTCGTCGCCATGGTCCGGTTCTGCGACGAGCGGCGCCTGCCGGTCGCGCCGCGCGGGCAGGGACACGCCACCTTCGGTCAGGCGCAGGTGACGGGCGGTCTGGTCATCGAGACCGCGACCCTCGCGGACATCGGTCACGTGGGGCCGGACAGCACCACCGTCACCGTCGGGACGGGCGCCCGGTGGAGCGACGTCGCCCGGGCGACGACCGCCCACGGGCTCACCCCGCCCGTCTTCACCGACTATCTCGAACTCTCCGTCGGCGGCACCCTGTCCGTGGGCGGGCTGGGCGGCCAGACCCACCGGCACGGCGCCCAGGTCGACAACGTCACCGAACTCCTGGTCGTCACCGGAGCGGGCGAGGCCGTCCGCTGCTCCCCCACCCGGCGCCCCGACCTCTTCCACGCCGTCCTGGCCGGGCTCGGCCAGTGCGGTGTCGTCGTCGAGGCGACGCTGCGGCTGGTGCGCGCGCCGGAGACCGTACGCCACTACCTGCTGTCGTACGACGACCTGGAGACCTTCCTCGACGACCAGCGCGTCCTCGTCGAGGAGGACCGCTTCGACTACGTCGAGGGCCAGGTCGTCGCGGACGCCGACGGCGCCTTCCGCTCGTACCTCCTGGAGGCGGTGGCCTACGGCCCGCCGGCCGGACCCGCGCCCGACGACACCGCCCTGCTGCGCGGCCTGCGCCACGACCCGGCCCGGGTCGAGCGCGCCGACCTGGCCTACTACGACTTCCTCGACCGGCTGGCCCCGGCCGTGGCCGCGCTGAAGGCGGCGGGCCTGTGGTCGTACGCCCACCCGTGGCTCAACCTGCTGCTGCCCGGGACGTCCGCCGCCGCGCTCGCCGGCCGGGTGCTGGACGCCCTCACCCCGGCCGACCTGGGTCCCGGCGTCGTCCTGCTCTACCCGCTGCGCCGGGACCGGCTGACCACCCCGCTGCTGCGCACCTCCGACGACCGTCTGCCGTACCTCCTCGGGGTGCTGCGCGCCGCGCCGCCGGACGACACCGCCGCCGTCGACCGCCTGCTGGCGGCCAACCGCTCCGCCTACGAGGCGACCGCCGCGGCCGGCGGCACCCAGTACCCGGTCGGCAGCATCCCCTTCACCCGCGCGGACTGGCGGGCCCACTTCGGCCCGGCCTGGCCGCGGCTGAAGGCGGCGAAGCGTACGTACGACCCGCGCGGGATCCTGGTCCCGGGCCAGGGCGTCTTCTGAGCGCCGCCGGCCCGGCCGCCCGCCTCCCCGGGTGAGGGGCGGGCGGGCGGCCGGGCCGGGGGCGACGCGCGACAGGCGGCAGGCGGCAGACGGCGCGGTCAGATCGTCGCGACGTCGATCACGAACCGGTAGCGCACATCGCTGGCGAGCACCCGCTCGTACGCCTCGTTGATCTCGTCGGCGCGGACCAGTTCGATCTCGGCGCCGAAGCCGTGCTCCGCACAGAAGTCCAGCATCTCCTGGGTCTCGCGGATGCCGCCGATGCTGGATCCGGCCAGCGTCTTGCGGCCGCCGATCAGCGAGAAGAGGTTGAGGGAGATCGGCTCCTCGGGGGCGCCCACGTTCACCAGCGCGCCGTCGGACTTCAGCAGGGACAGGTACGTGCCGAAGTCGAGCGGCGCCGACACCGTGGAGACGATCAGGTCGAAGCTGCCGCGCAGCTCCTCGAAGGTCTTCGGGTCGCTGGTGGCGTAGTAGTGGTCGGCGCCCAGCTTCAGGCCGTCCTCCTGCTTGCGCAGGGACTGCGACAGCACGGTCACCTCGGCGCCGAGCGCGTGCGCGATCTTGACGCCCATGTGGCCGAGGCCGCCCATGCCGAGGATGGCGACCTTCTTGCCGGGGCCGGCGTTCCAGTGCCGCAGCGGCGAGTACAGGGTGACGCCGGCGCACAGCAGCGGCGCGGCCTCGTCCAGCTTGAGGCCGTCGGGGATGCGGACGACGTAGTTCTCGTCGACGACGACCTTCTCGGAGTAGCCGCCGTAGGTCGGCTGCCCGTCCCGGCCGACGCCGTTGTACGTCATGGTGGCGCCGTCGGTGCAGTACTGCTCCAGGCCCGCCTTGCAGTTGTCGCACTCCCGGCAGGAGTCGACCATGCAGCCGACGCCCACCCGGTCGCCGACGGCGAACCGGGTCACGCCGGGGCCGACCTCGGAGACGACACCCGCGATCTCGTGACCGGGGACCATGGGGAAGATGGCCTGGCCCCAGCCCTCGCGGGCCTGGTGGATGTCCGAGTGGCAGATGCCGGCGAACTTGATGTCGATCAGCACGTCGAACTCGCGGACCGCGCGGCGCTCGATCGTGGTGCGCTCCAGCGGCGCCTTGGCTGCGGGGGCGGCGTAAGCGGCGACAGTGGTCATGCCGATTCTCCTAGCTGGTGATTCCGTGCCCGGCCGTCCTCGGCCGGGCACGGTGACCAGCCTGCCCGACATCCGGGCATCCACCCAGGCCACGCTTGTGCCTACGACCGCTGTTCCTACCACTGGCGGGGTCAGGCTCGCAGCGTAGGACCAGCCGCGGGCCGTGAATACTGGTCGTATGGACGAACTGCCCGAGCCCGTAGCGGGGCCCCTGGAGCCGGGCCGGGCGGCGCTGGACCGCCGGGCCGAGCTCAGCGAGTTCCTGCGGTCCCGGCGGGCCCGGCTGAAGCCGGAGGACGTGGGGCTGCCGGACTTCGGACGGCACCGCCGGGTGCCCGGACTGCGGCGCGAGGAGCTGGCCCAGCTGGCCGGGGTGTCCGTGGCGTACTACACGCGGCTGGAGCAGGGCAACGGGCGGAACGTGTCGGCGGAGGTGCTGGACTCGATCGCGCGGGCGCTGCGGCTGAACGGCGCCGAGCACGCGCACCTCACGCATCTGGCCAAGCCCAAGCAGCACAAGCGCAGGCCGGCGGCACGGCAGCAGCAGGTGCGGACCGGGCTGCGGCAGCTGCTGGACAGCATGGAGGGCATCCCGGCCTACGTCTCGGGCCGGCGCTCGGACATCCTCGCGTGGAACCGGATGGCGGCGGCCCTGTTCGGCGACTGGTCGGAGCTGCCCGCGCAGGAACGGAACTGGGCCCGGCTGGTGTTCCTCAGGCCCGACTACCGCGACCTGTTCGTGGACTGGGACCAGAAGGCGACCGACATCGTCAGCTACCTGCGGATGGACGCCGGCTGCCATCCGGACGATCCGCGGCTGTCGGCGCTGGTCGGCGAGCTCTCCGTGAAGAGCGAGGCGTTCCGCAGGCTGTGGGCCACGCACGACGTCAAGGAGAAGAGCCACGGCACCAAGCGGATGCGCCATCCGCTCGTCGGCGAGCTCGCCCTCTCCTTCGAGACGTTCGGCCTGGTCGACGACAGCGAACAGCACCTGATCACCTATCACGCGGAGCCGGGCTCCGCGTCGGCCGAGGCGCTGCGCCTGCTGGCCAGCTGGGGCACGGACGCGACCCGCGTACCGCTGACCTGAGCGGGCGCGCCCGGGGCGGCGGGCCGGGGCGCGGAAGGGCCCGGGGCGGCCCGCGGGGGTGCGGAAGGGCCCGGGGCGGCCCGCGGGGGTGCGGAAGGGCCCGGGGCGGCCCGCGGGGGTGCGGGAGGGTCCGGGTGCGGAACCGTCCGCGTACCACCACCGGTGCGGTCGTGCGCGGACGGCGTCGTCGGCGTGCTCGGGCTACGAGTTCGCGTTCTCCTTGACGGTGATCTTTCCCTTGCGGATGGTCGCCAGGCGCGGCGCCTTCTTCGCGATCGCGGAGTCGTGGGTGACCATGATGAAGGTGAGCCCGTGCTCCTTCCACATCCGGTCGAGCACCTCCATGATCTCGTCGCGCATGCCCTCGTCGAGGTTGCCGGTGGGCTCGTCGGCGAGGAGCACCTTCGGCTGCTTCACCAGGGCGCGGGCGATGGCGACGCGCTGCTGCTGACCGCCGGACATCTCGCCGGGCAGGTGTCCCAGCCGCTCGCCGAGTCCGACCGACTTCAGCGCCTCGGCGGCCCGCTCGCGCCGGTCCTTCACCTTCACGCCGAGCGGTACGAGCGCGGTCTCGACGTTCTCCTGCGCGGTCAGCGTCGGGATCAGGTTGAACGACTGGAAGACGAAGCCGATGTTCTCGCTGCGCACCTTGGTGAGCCGGCCCTCGGACAGCTTGGCCAGGTCGGTGCCGTCGAGGACGACCTCGCCGGAGGTGGGCCGGTCGAGTCCGCCGAGCATCTGGAGCAGGGTGGACTTGCCGCCGCCGGTGGGGCCCTGGATGACGAGCCGGTCGCCGTCCGCGATGGTCAGGTCGATGCCGTCGAGCGCGTGGACGGTGTCCTTGCCCCGCGTGTAGCGCTTGGTGACGCTTCTGAGTTCGTACATGGTGGGTGCAACTCCTGGGTGAGGTGTGGAGACGGGGGCCCGCCCCGCGAGGGCGGGCCCCGGGGCCGCGGGAACCGGGCGGGGGCCGGTTACTCGACGCGGCGCAGGGCGTCCGCCGGGCGCAGCCGGGAGGCGCGCCAGCCGCCGAAGGCACCGGCGATCAGGCCGCCGGCGACGGCCAGGCCGACCGCGAGCGCGACGGTGGTGAGGCTGACGGGCGCGGTCAGCGCGACGTCGAGGGTCTTGGCCGCGGTCTGCCTGCCGGGGCCGCCGCCGCCGAAGGGTCCGCCCATGCCCCCGCCGCCGTTGCCGCCGCCTCCGCCGCCCGTCTGGGCCTGGAGCGTGGGGCTGATCGCGGTGACGGTGTACGCGCCCGCCAGGCCGAGCGCGATGCCGAGGGCGCCGCCGAGCAGGCCGTTGACCATGGCCTCGCCGACGACCTGCCGGGTGACCCGGCCGGACTTCCAGCCCAGCGCCTTGAGCGTGCCGAACTCGCGCACCCGGCGGGAGACGGCCGAGGAGGTCAGCAGGCCGGCGACCAGGAACGCGGCCACGAGCACCGCGATGGACAGCCACTTGCCGACGTTGGTGGCGAGGCTGGAGGCGGTGGACAGGGAGCCGGAGACGGTGTCCGCCAGGTCCGCGGAGGTGGTGACGGTCGTACCGGAGACGTTCTTCTGGATCGTGGACTTGACGCTGTCGATCTGCTGCGAGTCGGTCGCCTTGACGTAGATCGTGGTGACCTTGTTCTTCGAGTCGCTGAGGGTCTGGGCCTGCGTCAGCGGGATGTAGAGGTTGGCCGCGGAGTCGCCGCTGTCGGCCGTCGCGACGCCGACCACCTTGAACTTGACGCTCTTGATGGTGACGGTGGAGCCGACCTTGAGCTTCTTCTCCTTGGCGTACGCCGAGTCGACGACGGCGACCTTGGCGTCCGTCTCCGAGGTCGTGAACGTACGACCGCTGCTGATCTTGGAGGAGGTCAGCGGGCCGAGCGTCGGCTTGGTGACGTCGGTGCCGTAGACCGAGTAGTTGTTGACGTCGAAGTCGGCGCCGCCGCCCTTGACCTCGCCCTGCGGCATGCCGCCCTGGCCGCCGCCGGGGCCGCCCTGGCCGCCGCCGTTCCCGTTGCCGTTCTGCTGGAACTGGCCGCGGGTGAACTGACCGCTGACCTTGATGACCTGGAGGCTCAGTCCGCCGACCGCGTCCGAGACGCCGGACTGCTTGCCGACCTTGGTGACGGTCGCGGTGGACAGGGTCTGGAAGCCCTGGACCATGACCCGGTCGGTGCTCTGCTCCGTGTCGGAGTCGTTGTCCTTCGCGTCGAACTGGAAGCGCGGACGCTGTGAGGTGCCGGTGGTCGGCGAGGCGGCCTTGGTGACCGTCATGTCGGTGCCCAGTCCGTACAGCGACTGGAGGACCTTGTCCTGGGCCTTCCCCATCCCGGAGGACACGGAGTTGACCACGATGACCAGCGCGATGCCCAGCGCGAGGCCGGAGGCGACGACGAGGGCCGCCTTTCTGCGGCGGCGCAGTTCGCGCCTCAGGTAGGTGAAGAACATGGCCGCAAGCTAGGTACGGCGTGTGATGACTCGATAAGGCCGAAATAAGAGAACGATGAGAAGGCTGTGCGAGGCCCAGGAAAGTCCCCTCGAAGGCCCTTGAGGGCCCCGAGAAGCCTCCGGGAAGGGTCGGCCCTCCCTGGAACGGCCGATGCCGCCCCTGGGGGCGGCATCGGTCGGTGCTGGGGGCGGCGTCAGACGGCCGAACCCGCCTTCCACTGCGCCCAGTCCATGTTCCAGCCGTTGAGGCCGTTGTCCGGGGCGACGGTCTTGTCGCCGGTGTTCGAGACGACCACCACGTCACCGACGATCGAGTTGTCGAAGAACCAGGCCGCCGGGGTGCTGGCGTCGTTGGCGCCCTTGGTGTCCGACAGGCCCACACAGCCGTGGCTGGTGTTCACGTTGCCGAAGACGGACTTCGCGCCCCAGTAGTTGCCGTGCACGAAGGTGCCGGAGTTGGTCAGCCGCATGGCGTGCGGCACGTCCTTGATGTCGTACTCGCCCTTGCCGTCGTCGTCGGTGAAGCCGACGGTCGCGCCGTTCATCCGGGTCTCCTTGAACTTCTCGGAGATCACCATCTGGCCCTGGTACGTCTTGTTCTCGGGCGAGCCGGCCGAGATCGGGATGGTCTTGACCGTCTTGCCGTCCTGCGTGACCTTCATCTGCTTGGTCTGCGCGTCGACGTAGGTGACCTGGTTGCGGCCGATGTGGAAGGTCACGGTCTTCTGCTGCACACCGTAGACGCCGGAGGCGCCCTCGACACCGTCGAGCGCCAGCTTCAGCGTGACGGTGGAGTCCTCCTTCCAGTAGTCCTCGGGGCGGAAGTCGAGCCGGTTGGCGTTGAACCAGTGGCCGACGACCTCCTGGCCGGCGCTGGAGGTGACCGTGATGCCCTTCTGGACGGCGGCCTTGTCGGTGATCGCCTTGTTGAAGTTGATCGACACCGGCATCCCGACGCCGACGGTGGAACCGTCGTCCGGGGTGAAGTTCCCTATGAAGCTGTTGGCCGGGGAGACCGTGGTGAACGAGGCGTTCTCGTGCGCCTCGCGCCCCTCGGAGTCCTTGGCGGCGGCCGCGACCTTGTAAGTGGTGGAGCGCTCGAGCTGACCGCTGGGCTTCCAGCTCGTCTTGTCGGCGGAGAGCTGCCCCTCGACGGCCTTGCCGTCCGAGGTCGTCATCGTCACCTCGGTGAGCGTTCCCTTGCTCACGGTGACGGCGGCGGAATTGTTGATGGATGCGTTGGACGAACCGTCGGCGGGCGTGATCTTGATCTGCGCCACCGACGTCTTCTTGGCCGCCGCCTCGTCGACCTTGGCCTGGGAGGTTCCGTCGCCACTGCCGGACGCGTCCGCGTCGCCGCCGGAACACGCCGTCAGCACGAGCACACCACCGAGCAGGGCGGACGCGGCCATGAGACGCTTGCGCCGCTTACTGTCCGTCATCACACGCTTCTCCATCGTTGCCGAATTCCCCAAAAACCCCGAGAGTCACCGTTTAGAACTACCTACGCTACGACCGGTTCGTCCCTTTTCACATGCTCCACATATGTGGGTCGCACCACGTCCGCCGGGCGGTCACCCGCCGGGGCCGGTGGTGCGGGTGTCGGTCAGTGCGCCCCTTGAGACGAAGAAACCCCGGGCGATGGTTGCCGCCCGGGGTCCCGAATTCCCCGAGCCGCTCAACCGATGCCGGATTCGCGGTCGCCTTCGTCATCCTCGGCGCCATCATCCCCGTCCACGTCCCAGTCAGGCGAATCAGGGTCGTACTCGACCAGCTCGGTCGACCAGGAGGCCTGCTGCAACTCCACTCCGGGCACCTCGCTGACCAGGTCGAACGGATCCACCAGATAGGCGAGCGCCTCGGCGGTGTCTTCCGTCACAGCGCTCTCGGCATGTGCCTGTTCGTCACCCGGAAGCTCCTCGTCCTCGGCGATCCGCGCCAACGCGGCGGCCGTCAGAGCCTCCGCGTCGTCCACTTCCACAACGAGTTCCACGCGAAGCCGTACAAAACGTGTTGTCTCTTCAGCAGTCATGAACGGAGCGTACGACTCCGGCCTCCCCTAACTTTCCCACGACCCGCGACTTTCATTAGCATCGCCCTACCCGGCCAATTCACCAGCGCCACAAGGGGATCGATATTCCGTGTCATCCGCTCGCCGTCCGTTGCTGACCGCCACCGCCGCGGGAACCCTTCTGGGCGCCCTGTGGTTCGTGCCGTCCGCGAACGCGTCCCAGAACAGCCCGGTGGCGTCGCAGCCTTCGACGACCGCGTCGGCCGGGGCCACCACCCAGGCGCGGACCGCGTCCGCCACGACGACCGCCGACGGCACGACCGCCGACGATGCGGCCGTCGGCACGGACACGGCCGACGGGACGGAGGAGACCCGGCTCGCCGACACCGGAAGCTTCGACACCACCCCGTACACGGTGGGCGGAAGCCTGTGCCTCGCCCTGGGCGTGGGCTTCGTGGCTTACGCGGTCCGTCGCGAACGCCTTGGCTTTTAAAGAACTTGACGGTTCTTTGACTCAACCTTCATAGTCCGCTCATGAAGAGATCATCGGGGGCGCGTCTCGGCGCCACGGCTGCCGTGAGCGTGCTGTCGCTCGCCCTCATCACGGGCTGTTCCGGCGACGGTTCCAAGGACACCGGGGACGCCAAGGCGTCCGGTTCCGCAGCGTCGAAGACCACCGCTCCGGCCGCGAAGGCACTCGGCGCCGCCGAGCTGGAGAAGCTGCTGCTCGCCCAGGGCGAGGTCAAGGGTTACAAGGTCGGCTCCGGGGACGACACGCTCCCGAAGTCCAAGTCCGAGGTACAGACGGACAAGGCGGAGTGCGCCCCGCTCGCCTGGGCGACCGCCGGTCTGGCCCCGGGCGACACGCCCGCCGGCGCCAGCAACTCCGTCCAGCAGGCCAAGGCGTCGGACAAGTCCGTCTCCGCGGAGGACGCCAGCGCGGAGGACATCGCGAACGCCTTCGACGTCACCATGACGTTCGTGGGTCTCTCCTCGTACGACGGCGACGGCGCGGAGAAGGCCCTGAAGGCCGTCAGTGACGGGGTGAAGGCCTGTTCCGGCGGATACGGCCTCAAGGCCGACGGCGAGGACACGAAGGTCACCAAGGTCACCGCGGCGAAGGGCGTCGGTGGCGGCGACGAGTCCGTGGCGTTCGCCGAGCTGGTCGACATGGACGGCGAGGGCACGGCCACCTTCAACACCGAGGTGATCCGCAAGGGCAACACGGTCGCCACGTTCTACACGGTGAACTTCGCCGCGTTCGCGACCGGCGAGGCCATGGAGAACCCGGCCGCGGTGGTCCAGGCGCAGGTCGCCAAGCTCAAGTAGGCGTGAGGCGTTCTCGCGAGCGGTCGCGAGGCGCACCCGGGCCCCGCCGTCCTGTCGGACGGCGGGGCCCGAACCGTTCTAGCGCAGCGGCCCGGTGACCGGCTCGACGGCCGCCACCAGCAGGCCCGCGCGCACGAACGCGTCCGCAGCGGCGAGGTCCGGCGCGAGGAAGCGGTCCGGTCCGGGACCCTGCACCCCGGCCGCCCGTACGGCGTCGATGGCCGCCTGCGAGGCCGGGGCCGGGGTGAGGCCCTCGCGCAGCTCGATGGCGCGGGTCGCCGCGTACAGCTCCACGGCCAGCACGCGCGCGAGGTTGTCCACGGCCGTACGCAGCTTGCGGGCGGCCGACCAGCCCATGGAGACGTGGTCCTCCTGCATGGCGGAGGACGGGATCGAGTCCGCCGAGGCGGGCACCGCGAGCCGCTTCAGCTCGCTCACCAGCGCCGCCTGCGTGTACTGAGCGATCATCAGCCCGGAGTCGACGCCCGCGTCGTCCGCCAGGAACGGCGGCAGACCGTGGCTGCGGTTCTTGTCCAGCAGCCGGTCGGTGCGGCGCTCGGCGATGGACGCCAGGTCGGCGACGGCGATGGCGAGGAAGTCGAGGACGTAGGCCACGGGCGCGCCGTGGAAGTTGCCGTTGGACTCGACGCGTCCGTCGGGCAGGACCACCGGATTGTCGACGGCCGAGGCCAGTTCGCGCTCGGCGACCAGCCGGGCGTGCGCCAGGGTGTCCCGGCCGGCGCCCGCGACCTGCGGGGCGCAGCGCACCGAGTAGGCGTCCTGGACCCGCGGGGCGTCGTCCTGGTGATGCCCGGTCAGACCCGAACCCTTCAGCACGGCCAGCATGTTGGCCGCGGCGGCGCCCTGACCCGGGTGCGGGCGGATGGCGTGCAGCTCGGGGGCGAGGACCTTGTCGGTGCCGAGCAGGGCCTCCAGCGACAGCGCGGCGGTGACGTCGGCGGACTTGTAGAGGGTGTCGAGGTCGGCGAGGGCCATCACCAGCATGCCGAGCATGCCGTCGGTGCCGTTGAGGAGGGCCAGGCCCTCCTTCTCGCGCAGCTCGACGGGGGTGATGCCGTGCTCGGCGAGGAGTTCGCCCGCGGGGCGGACGACCCCGTCGGGACCTTCCGCGTCGCCTTCGCCCATGAGGGTGAGGGCGCAGTGGGACAGCGGCGCCAGGTCGCCGGAGCAGCCGAGGGAGCCGTACTCGTGCACGACCGGGGTGATGCCGGCGTTCAGCACGTCGGCCATGGTCTGCGCGACCTCGGGCCGCACACCCGTGTGTCCGGAGCACACGGTCTTCAGCCGCAGGAACATCAGGGCCCGTACGACCTCCCGCTCCACGCGCGGGCCCAGGCCGGCGGCGTGCGAGCGGACGATGTTGCGCTGGAGCTGCGCGCGCAGCTCGGGGCTGATGTGCCGGCTCGCCAGGGCGCCGAAGCCGGTGGAGACGCCGTAGACGGGCTCGGGCTTGGCCGCCAGCGCGTCCACGATCCCGCGGGCCGCGGCGAGGGCCGCCACCGCCTCGTCGGAGAGCTCGATCCGGGCGCCGTCGCGCGCCACGGCGAGAACGTCGGACGCGGTGACCCCGGACGTCCCCACCACCACAGTGTGCATATCCATATTCAGGAGCGTACGCACTGAATTCCGAGATGTCACCAGTGGGTGGCCGGTGCACCCCTTACCGATTCCGTCACACGCCGGACCGGTGTCAGCGGCGCCCGCGGAAGCGGCGGCGCTCCGGGGTCACCTCCCGCGAGGGCGCGTCCGCCAGCCGTACGACGGGATCGTCGGGCCCCTCCCGGCCCGCGACGACCGGTCGGTCCGCCCGCAGCGCCTTGGCCCGGTACTGGGCCGCGTCGGCCAGCCGGAACAGCCTGCGGGCCGAGCGGACGGGTCCGATGGCGTCCTCGGTGCACGCCACCCCGCAGGCGACGCCGTCGCCGAGTTCCAGCTCGGCCGCGCGGCGGCACAGCTCGCCCGCGGCCCGCACCACGTCGTCGGCGGGCGGCCCCACGGCGAGCAGACAGAACTCGTCGCCGCCGAGCCGGGCGGCCAGCGCCCCGGGCAGCATCGCCCCGCACAGCGACAGGACGGACCCGAACCGTTCGAGGAGCCGGTCGCCGACGGCGTGCCCGCAGGTGTCGTTGACCCGCTTGAGGCCGTTGAGGTCGCAGACCACGAGGCCCACCGCGGCGCCCTCGCGCCGGTGCCGGTCGATCGCCTCGTCGAGGCGCATGTCCACGGCGCGGCGGTTGGCGAGCCCGGTGAGCGCGTCGGTGAAGGCGAGCCTGCGCGCCTCCTCCAGCCGCTCGGTCTGGGCGATCCCGGCGGCGACGACGGAGGCGAGGACGGTGGCGAAGTCGGCGTCCTCGCGGTCGAAGACGGGCGCGTCGGCCGCGCGGGCGACGTAGAGCTCGCCCCAGGCCCGTCCGTGCATCACCAGCGGCGCGACGACACAGCACCCCCGCCCGCGCCGCCGCAGCGAGGCGACCCTCTGATGGCAGTAACCGGAACCGCCGGAGGCCGCGCCGAAGGCCGTCTCGACCCAGGCGTCGGGCTCCCCGCCCGCGGCCCAGCGCTCGTGCAGGAACTCGGTGATCTCCGGGAACTGGTGCACGGGATAGGCCTCCGCCTCGGGGAACTCCTCCTCGTCCGGGGCGCGGTCCCCCACGTTCACCAGGACCCGCAGCCGGCCCAGCTCCCGCTCCCAGACCGACAGCGCGGCGAAGCTCCCCGCCAGCGCACGGCACGCCCCGAGGGCCGCCGCCCGCCATGACTCACGGGGGGTGTGGGCCGCCGCCATCCCCTGCGCCAACGCCACCACGCCCGCGAGCCGACTGTCCTCACCCATCACTCCAGGTTAGGGACGTTCCATGACAACCGGGACATTGATACGGCGAACAGGTGGACGGCCGACGGGCGCCGGTCCGGCGGCGGGGACGGGCGGACGCAGCCCCCGGGCAGGCAGGCCGTCGGGCGGGCGTCGGCTCACTCGCCCGGCCACTGGGGCTTGCGCTTCTCGTTGAACGCGGCCACGCCCTCCGCCCGGTCCCCCGAGAACGCCACCGACCGCCACGCCGCGTCCTCGACCTCCAGGCCGGCCCGCAGGTCGAGGCCGTGCCCGAGCCGCAGCGCCCGCTTCGCGGCCCGCAGCCCCACGGGCGAGTTGGCCGCGATCCGCGACGCCAGCGCCAGCGCCTCCTCCCGGTCGCGCCCCTCCTCCACCAGGACGTCCACCAGACCCAGCTCCCGCGCCTCGGCCGCCTCGACCCGGCGCGCGGTGAAGATCAGCTCGGCGGCCCGCGCGGCCCCGATCCGGCGCGGCAGCAGCTGCGTGCCGCCACCGCCCGGGAGCACGCCCACCGAGACCTCCGGCAGCCCGACCACGGCCGTGGCGTCGGCCACGATCAGGTCGCAGGACAGCGCGAGCTCGAAGCCCCCGCCGAGCGCGAACCCGTGCACCGAGGCGACCGTCGGCACCGGCAGCTCCAGCACCCCGGTGTACGCGCCCCGCGCCACCGGGCGCTGCCGCATCAGGTCGGCGTCGGTGAAGGAGTTGCGCTCCTTCAGGTCGGCGCCCACGCAGAACGCCCGCTCATGGGTCGAGGTCAGCACGACGACCCGTACGTCCCGGTCGGCGCCCAGCGCCGTGCAGGCCGCGGCGATCGACCGGGCCATCTCGGTCGAGACCGCGTTCATGGCCTTGGGCCGGTCGAGGGCCAGCTCGGCGACATGCCCGTCACCGTGCCGCCTCACCAGCACGAACTCCCCGAACCGCTCCTCGCTCATGACACCCTCCGGTTAACGCGGGTTAACATCCGACTCCGCCCGATCATCGCAGCCCGACCCCGCGGGGGAAAGAGCGGGCCCCGGCGCGGGCGGTTCCCGCGAGCGCGCCCGATTCCCCGTTCGAGTGACATCTCGCCCAACCCCCGGCGGATCACCCATGACAGCGCATAACGTGCGCTCCGCCATGGCGCAACGGGGGCGCGGGCGCATCGGGGAGGGATCACGATGACAAACACGGCGGTCGAGAAGACCGCACCGATCAACAAAACCAAGAAGGCCACCACGGAAACCGCCGGGGTGACCGCCGAAGGCGGGACGGGCGGGGCCGGCACGCCGGACTCGACAGGCGCGCCGCGGTCGCCGAGCGCGACAGGCACGCCGGGCGCGGCGAGGTCGACGGGCGCGGCCGGGTCGGCGGGCGCGCCGGACGCGGCAGGCGGGGCCGGCACGCCCACCACAGCGGCCACGCCGGGCCGGGCGGGCCCGGCTGGGTCGGCGGGCACGGCAGGCACGGCTGGGTCGGCGGGCACGGCAGCCGGGGCTGGGTCGGCGGGCACGGCAGCCGGGGCTCACACGCGAGCCACGGCGGCCACACCGAACGCGGCGCACCCGCCGAACGTGCGGGACGCAGTGGGCGGGGCGGCCACACCGGCGACCACAGGTGTGGCGGGCAGGCCGGGCGCGGCAGAGTCGGCGGGCACGCCGGGCCGGGCAGGCACGCCGGGCCGGGCAGGCACGCCCGCCGCGGCAGCCACGCCCGCCGCGGCAGCCACGCCGAACGCGACTGGCACGCCGGGCCGGGCTGGGTCGGCGGGCCGGGCAGGCACGCCGAACACGGCGGGTACGGCAGGCGCGGGCCGGGCGGGCACGCCGAACACGGCAGGCGCGGGCCGGGCGGGCACGCCGGGCCGGACGGGCGCGTCGGGCCGGGCGGGCGTGCCGTACGTGGCGGATGTGGCGGACACGGTGGAGCTGCCGGGTGCGGACCGTGCCGTGTCGGGCCGGGGGCGTGGGGTGGGCGCTGGTGGGGTGCGGCGGCCGTTGCGGGTCACGGGTCCGGTCGCCGTTCGGCCCTGGGCGCCCCGGGGCCGGCACCGCAGGCCGCGCCCGCGCAAGGTGCTGCTCGCGGCGGGCGGGCTCGCGCTGGCCGCCGGTGTGCTGAGCCTCGTACGGATGGCGCCGGATTCCGGTGTCGGCGGGCTCGGCGCGGCGGAGTCCGGGCCCGGTCCGGACGTCGGCGGGGACTGGTCGCCCACCGCGGCCGCCACCGTCGCGGCCGGGCCCCGGGTGAGCCCTTCGTCGACCTCTGTGACGGGCGGGTCGGGCCCGGTCGCGACGACCACCCGCGTCACCCCCGTCCCGGCGGACCCGGCCCGGGCGTCGTCGTCCGCGCTCCCCCCTGCGGCGGCCTCGGCCGCCGACCGCACCGGTGCCTCCGCGTCCGCCGCGGCACCCCGTACGCCCGTCACCGGCGCCGCCACCCCGCGCCCGACGGCCCCCAGGCCCGTACCGCCACCGGCCACCGCCGCCCCGGCGGACCAGCAGACGGACCAGCGGGACCGACGGGACGAGCAGGACCAGCGCGATCAACAGGACGAGCAGGCGACCCCCGGGCTGTGCGTGCCGGTCATCGGTCTGTGCGTGGACGTGCTGGACCTGGGTGTCCGCTGACCCGGCTCCGGCAGAACCGGGAAAGGGAAACCGGGCCGCCGCTGCCGGTCGCCCGCGGCCCCGGGCCGCAGCCCCCGGCTACCGCTGGTCGCCGTCGCGGCGGGTGAGCAGCCAGGGCTCGACCACGCCGAGTCCGCGCACCGGCCGCTGCCACATCGGCCGCAGCGCGAAGCGGTACGTCGGCGGCTCCTCGCCCTCCTTCTCGGCGGCGGCCGCGGCCTCCGCCGCCTCCGCCTCGGACACCGGTGCCTCACCGGTGCGGATGAGTTCCTGCGCGAACGCCCCGTCGACGAGGACGGCGTCGCGCGGGGCTATCGACGTCAGCCGTGAGGCCAGGTTGACCGTCGTGCCGAAGACGTCGCCCATCCGGGTCGTCACCGTGCCGAAGGCCATGCCGACGCGCAGTTCGGGCATCGTCTCGTCGTTGGCCATGGTCTCGATGAGCCGCAGCGCGATCTCCGCGGCGACCCCCGCGTCGTCCGCGGCGAACAGCACCTCGTCGCCGAGCGTCTTGATGAGCCGGCCGCCACGGGCGGCCACCAGGTCGGCGGAGGTCGTCTCGAAGGCCTCGACGAGTTCGCCGAGCTCCTCCTCCTCCATCCGCCGGGTCAGCCGGGTGAAGCCGACCAGGTCCGCGAAGCCGACGGCCAGGCGCCGGTCGACCATCTCCTCGTCGTCGGCGGCCTGCACGACCCGGCCGGCCGAGGCGGCGAGCTGCCGGCGCCAGACGTAGACGAGGAACTCCTCCAGTTCGGGCAGCAGCAGCTCGACGATCGGGTACGTCACCTCGGTGCGGGTCATCCCCGGCTCCGGCGGCTCGGTCAGCCCCTCCAGGAAGGAGTCCATCTGCCACTCGGCCAGCCGGGCGGTGGTCTGCCCGGTGGACCTGGCCACCTGCACGGCCATGGCCTCGCTGAGCAGGCCCGCCTCCACGAGACCGGCCAGCCGGCGCAGCGCCAGCACGTCCGCCTCCGTGAGCGCCTTGGCCTGGCCGATGTCGGCGAAGCCCATGGCCCGCCAGAACCGGGACGCCAGCTCCATGGAGACACCGGCGCTGCGGGCCGCCTGGAAGGGGGTGTAGCGCCGCTCGGCGCCGAGGATGAGCTGTTCGAGACGCAGGGCGAGCGGGTTCCCGTCGGATTCGGCGCCTTGTGGCTCATTCCGCTCGGGTGAGGACGAAAACGGGGGTGGATCGACCCGGCCGTCCGCGTCCGCGCCGGAGCCCGTGTCGTCGACGGTCACGCCTGTTGCCCTTCCGATCTGCCACGGTCAGGTATCGACCGGCCTTCACTCTACGGCAGGTGTGCGCCAGCTCACTCCGTCAGGTGGGGCGGACCTTCCCTTCCCGTGCGCGTGCGTCACCCGGCGTCGTCGCAGGCCGGTGAGGGCCCCGCCGGGCACTCGGCAGTCCCCGGTCCTCCGCTGTCGGTCCGACGGCCTCGCCCCCGGCCGCCGGGCGGGCCGGATGACACGGACCGGCCCTTCCATGACACCCGCCCGACGGTCCGCCCGCACCTCAGGCAGGTCGCAGATGCACGATGTCGCCCGCTCCGACCGGCTCCTGCACACCTTCGTCGGTGGCCAGCACCAGCCGTCCGTCCCCGTCGACCGCCACCGCCTCGCCGACGATCGAGCGGTCGCCCGGCAGTTCGGCCCGCACGCTCCGGCCGAGCGTCGCGCAGCCCGCCGCGTACGTCTCCTGGAGCCCGCTGGACACCGGATCGCCCCCGGCGTCCCGCCAGCGTACGTACCAGTCCTCCAGAGCCCGCAGCACGGCCCGCAGCAGCGGATCCCGGTCGGTGGTCCGCGCCCCGGCCAGGACCAGCGAGCCCGCCTGCGGCACCGGCAGCTCGGGCTCGCGGAGCGTGACGTTGACGCCGACGCCGATCACGACGCCGTCCTCCCCGGCACGCTCGGCGAGGATCCCGCCCGCCTTGCGCTCCTCGCCCCCGACCGTGACCAGCAGGTCGTTGGGCCACTTCAGGGCCGTGTCCACGGCCGCCGCGCGGGCCAGTCCCGTCGCCACGGCGACCCCGGTGAGCAGCGGCAGCCAGCCCCAGCGGGCCACCGGCACATCACTGGGCCGCAGCAGGACGGAGAAGAACAGGCCGGAGCGGGGCGGCGCCGACCAGCGGCGGTCCAGGCGGCCCCGCCCGGCGCTCTGCTCCTCGGCGAGCAGGACCGCGCCCTCGGCCAGCTTGCCGCTCACCGCCCGCGCCACCAGATCGGAGTTGGTGGAACCCGTCGAGGGCACCACCTCCACCTCCGTCCACAGGCTTCCCGGACGCACCAGCGCGCGGCGCAACGCGGCCGCGTTGAGGGGCGGACGATCCAGATCGGACCAGGGACTGTCGTTTCCGTGGGAGTCATCTCGCGGCGTCATGCAAGCCACCCTAGGTGTGTGAAACGCCGCACTGCCGAACGGTAGGGCCGCCACTACTCTACGGATGAGTAACCGTCCCCCCTTTTGAGCAGGCAGGGAGCCGTATCCCGATGTCCGAGCCGGAAGAGATCGACATCCACACCACCGCGGGCAAGCTCGCGGATCTCCAGCGCCGTATCCAGGAAGCGACGCACGCCGGTTCGGAACGCGCCGTCGAGAAGCAGCACGCCAAGGGCAAACTGACGGCGCGTGAGCGCATCGAACTGCTGCTCGACGAGGACTCGTTCGTCGAGCTCGACGAGTTCGCGCGGCACCGCTCCACCAACTTCGGCCTCGACAAGAACCGCCCGTACGGCGACGGCGTCGTGACCGGTTACGGAACCGTGGACGGGCGGCCGGTGGCCGTGTTCTCCCAGGACTTCACCGTCTTCGGCGGCGCGCTGGGCGAGGTCTACGGGCAGAAGATCGTCAAGGTCATGGACTTCGCGCTGAAGACCGGCTGCCCGGTCATCGGCATCAACGACTCCGGTGGCGCCCGGATCCAGGAGGGCGTCGCGTCGCTGGGCGCGTACGGCGAGATCTTCCGCCGCAACACCCACGCCTCCGGTGTCATCCCGCAGATCAGCCTGGTGGTCGGGCCCTGCGCGGGCGGCGCGGTGTACTCCCCCGCCATCACCGACTTCACGGTCATGGTCGACCAGACCTCGCACATGTTCATCACCGGCCCCGACGTCATCAAGACCGTCACCGGCGAGGACGTCGGCTTCGAGGAGCTGGGCGGCGCCCGCACCCACAACTCCGTGTCGGGCGTGGCGCACCACATGGCCGGGGACGAGAAGGACGCGGTCGAGTACGTCAAGCAGCTGCTGTCGTACCTGCCGTCCAACAACCTCAGCGAACCCCCGGTCTTCGCGGAGGAGGCGGACCTGACCGTCACCGACGAGGACCTCGAACTGGACACGCTCGTCCCGGACAGCGCGAACCAGCCGTACGACATGCACACGGTGCTCGAACACGTCCTGGACGACGGCGAGTTCTTCGAGACGCAGCCGCTGTTCGCGCCGAACATCATCACCGGCTACGGCCGGGTCGAGGGCCACCCGGTGGGCATCGTCGCCAACCAGCCGATGCAGTTCGCCGGCTGTCTGGACATCAAGGCCAGCGAGAAGGCCGCCCGCTTCGTGCGGACCTGCGACGCCTTCAACATCCCGGTGCTCACCTTCGTGGACGTGCCCGGCTTCCTGCCCGGCGTCGACCAGGAGCACGACGGCATCATCCGCCGCGGCGCCAAGCTGATCTACGCCTACGCCGAGGCCACCGTCCCGCTGATCACCATCATCACCCGCAAGGCCTTCGGCGGCGCGTACGACGTCATGGGCTCCAAGCACCTGGGCGCGGACCTCAACCTGGCCTGGCCGACCGCGCAGATCGCCGTCATGGGCGCGCAGGGCGCGGTCAACATCCTGCACCGCCGCACGATCGCGGAGGCGGAGGCCGCCGGCGACCTGGAGGCGACCCGGGCGCGACTGATCCAGGAGTACGAGGACGCGCTCCTCAACCCCTACGTCGCGGCCGAGCGCGGCTACGTCGACTCCGTGATCATGCCGTCGGACACCCGGCGCCACATCGTGCGCGGTCTGCGTCAGCTGCGCACCAAGCGGGAATCCCTGCCTCCGAAGAAGCACGGCAACATCCCCCTCTAGACCCTGGGAGCGATTGTGACGATCAAGGTCGTACGGGGCAATCCGACCCCGGAGGAGCTGGCCGCCGCACTGGCGGTGGTCCGAGCGCGCGCCGCGGCGGCACAGGCCGAGCCGTCCGGCGCGCCCACGCCGCGGGACTCCTGGTCCGATCCGGCCAGGGTGGCCACCCGTCCGGTGCCCCGGCCGGGCCCCACCGCGTGGGCCCGGACCTACTGGCCCGGCTAGAGCCTGTCGTACGACCCGGCCCGGCGTCACGGTGCGCACCGCGACGCCGGGCCGGGTCGGTCCGCCGTGCGCGGTTCCGACGCTCTCGGCCACCACCGGCCCCCGGTGGTGGCCGTCGCCTTTGCAGCGGATCGTCGTCTTCGCAGCAGGTCACGGACAAGTTGAGTACGCGTACTCAGGCGCCGCGCGCCGGACCGCCGCACGCTCGTACCCATGCTGTGGTCCGACCCCGAGAACGAGCCGCCGGAAGAACTGCGCGAGATGCAGCTCATGTTGCGGCGGCTGGGCGTTCTCATGGCGCTGGCCATGGTCCTCGCGATGATCCTGATCGGTCTGAGGTGAGTCCGGGCGGGGCCGCCGATACGCTGGCCACATGACTGATCAGCCGCGCCGTCGACTCGTCCTCGCCTCCCAGTCCCCCGCCCGGCTCGGGCTGCTGCGGCAGGCCGGACTCGCCCCCGAGGTACTGGTGAGCGGTGTCGACGAGGACGCCGTCACCGCGCCCACCCCCGCCGAGCTGGCCCTCGCCCTCGCCGAGGCCAAGGCCTCCGTCGTGGCGGCCCGCCCGGAGGTCCAGGGCGCGCTGGTGATCGGCTGCGACTCGGTGCTCGACCTGGACGGGCAGGCGCTCGGCAAGCCCGCCGACGCCGAGGAGGCCACCGCCCGCTGGAAGACCATGCGCGGCCGGGCCGGCACCCTGCAGACCGGCCACTGCGTCTGGGACACGACGGCCAAGCGGTACGTGTCGGGCGTCGCCTCCACCGTGGTCCGCTTCGGCGAGCCCACCGACGCCGAGATCGCCGCGTACGTCGCCTCGGGCGAACCCCTGCACGTCGCGGGGGCGTTCACCCTCGACGGCCGCTCGGCCCCGTTCATCGAGGGCATCGACGGCGACCACGGCAATGTGATCGGCATCAGCCTGCCCCTGGTACGGCGGCTGCTGGCCGAGCTGGGCGTCGGCATCACGGAGTTGTGGACGCCCCGGGAGGGCTGATCAGGACGCGCCGGACACGGTCGGCGAGGCCGTGACGGGGGAACCGTCCTCGGACTCCCGGGGTTCCCGGGACTCCTGCGATTCCTGGGGCTCTTGAGACTCCGGGACCTCGTGGGTCTCCTGGGGCTCCTGGGCCTCGGGAGTCTCCTGAGGCTTGTGCAGGTCGGGCTTGCGGAAGTCGGGCCTGCGGGAGTCCTGCGGCTGCTCGCCGTCTCCCGGGCCCTGCGGCTCCGCGGGGTTCTCCGGGGCGTCGGAGCCTTCGGGGGCGCCGGGGTCGCCGGCAGTGCCGGACGCGGCCGCCACGGGCCCTTCCTGACGGTCGTACGTCATCAGCAGCAGCACGATCAACGCGAGCACGACGACCATGAACGCGAAGGCGTTCCGGCCGAGCAGCCCCCAGGCGACGGCACCCAGCAGGCCGTGCACCACCGCCGCGCTGATCAGCAGGATCCGTCCGAGGCCGACGGGCGGCCGGTTGCGCACGCCGACGAGCAGCGCGGCCACGCCGCAGGACGCGAAGTACAGCCCGAAGACGATCCCGCCGATCTTCGTCGCCGTCGACATCGCCCCCAGGTCCAGTCCCGCCACCATCATGTTCTGACGGTCCGCGGCTACCCCCAGGAACCAGTTGAAGGCCGCGATCCCGACCGCCTCCACGAAGAGCACGACCGCCAACAACCATGCCACCGGTCTTCGCAGCACCGGCCCCCACCCACTTTCGACTGCCGTTCGAGCAGATCTGCCGTTACCCCAAGTACGTTTGGGACATCGCGAACGCTACTAACGGGTAAACCCAGGGACAAGGGTTCGGGGGAGGGCAAAGAATCGTTGGGCCATTCGTAGGGACTCCACAAAGAAACCGAGTGGGCCGCAGCACGCTCTCACAGAGACCTTGCCCACACCGGAGGGCTAGGGTTTCTGCAAGGAGTCCTGCGTACCGAGGTGCGACAAGGGATTTCGCGGGTTGGGCGCGCCTCGCATCACGCTCCGTGTGGGCAAGCTCACCATTGGGGATGGGTCGAAGTGGCGTGTCGGCAGTCCCTAAACTCGGCTTGTTTCAAGGAGGGAGCCTCAATCGTGCGCAAAGTGCTCATCGCCAACCGTGGCGAAATCGCTGTTCGCGTTGCCCGGGCCTGCCGGGACGCCGGGATCGGGAGCGTGGCCGTCTACGCCGACCCGGACCGGGACGCTCTGCATGTCCGTGCCGCGGATGAGGCGTTCGCCCTGGGCGGTGACACCCCGGCGACCAGCTACCTGGACATCGAAAAGGTGCTGAACGCCGCCCGTGAGTCCGGCGCGGACGCCATCCACCCCGGCTACGGCTTCCTCTCGGAGAACGCCGAGTTCGCCCAGGCGGTCCTGGACGCGGGCCTGATCTGGATCGGTCCGCCCCCGCAGGCGATCCGCGACCTGGGTGACAAGGTCGCCGCCCGGCACATCGCCCAGCGCGCCGGTGCCCCGCTGGTGGCCGGCACGCCCGACCCGGTCTCCGGTGCCGACGAGGTCGTCGCGTTCGCCGAGCAGCACGGACTGCCGATCGCGATCAAGGCCGCCTTCGGTGGCGGCGGTCGTGGTCTGAAGGTCGCCCGGACCCTGGAAGAGGTCCCGGAGCTGTACGACTCCGCCGTGCGCGAGGCCGTCGCGGCCTTCGGCCGCGGCGAGTGCTTCGTCGAGCGCTACCTCGACAAGCCCCGTCACGTGGAGACCCAGTGCCTGGCCGACACCCACGGCAACGTGGTCGTCGTCTCCACCCGTGACTGCTCGCTCCAGCGCCGCCACCAGAAGCTGGTCGAGGAGGCGCCTGCGCCGTTCCTGTCCGAGGCGCAGGTCGCCGAGCTGTACAGCTCCTCGAAGGCGATCCTGAAGGAAGCCGGCTACGTCGGCGCGGGCACCGTGGAGTTCCTGGTCGGCGCCGACGGCACGATCTCCTTCCTGGAGGTCAACACCCGTCTCCAGGTCGAGCACCCGGTGACCGAGGAGGTCGCCGGCATCGACCTGGTGCGCGAGATGTTCCGCATCGCGGACGGCGAGGCCCTCGGCTACGACGACCCCGCCCTGCGCGGACACTCCTTCGAGTTCCGGATCAACGGCGAGGACCCGGGCCGCGGCTTCCTGCCCGCCCCGGGCACGGTCACCGCCTTCGACGCGCCGAGCGGACCGGGCGTGCGCCTGGACGCGGGCGTGGAGTCCGGCAGCGTCATCGGCCCGGCCTGGGACTCGCTGCTGGCCAAGCTGATCGTCACCGGCGCCACCCGCGAGCAGGCCCTTCAGCGGGCCGCCCGTGCGCTGGCGGAGTTCAAGGTCGAGGGCATGGCCACCGCCATCCCCTTCCACCGCGCGGTCGTGCAGGACCCCGCGTTCGCTCCCGAGCTGACCGGCTCCGACGCGCCGTTCACGGTCCACACCCGCTGGATCGAGACCGAGTTCGTCAACGAGATCAAGCCGTTCGCGGCTCCGGCCGACGCCGACGCCGAGGACGACAGCGCCCGTGAGACGGTCGTCGTCGAGGTGGGCGGCAAGCGCCTGGAGGTGTCCCTTCCGGCCTCCCTCGGCATGACGCTGGCCCGCACCGGTCTCGCCGCCGGCGCCAAGCCCAAGCGCCGCGCCGCGAAGAAGTCCGGCCCGGTCGCCTCCGGCGACACCCTCGCCTCCCCGATGCAGGGCACCATCGTCAAGGTGGCCGTCGAGGAGGGCCAGGAGGTCAAGGAGGGCGACCTGATCGTCGTCCTGGAGGCGATGAAGATGGAGCAGCCTCTCAACGCCCACCGTTCGGGCACCGTCAAGGGCCTGAACTTCGAGGTCGGCGCCTCCGTCACCTCGGGTGCGGCGATCTGCGAGATCAAGGACTGACACCGGCACCTGTACCGGCGTACCCCGGAACGCCCCGCGGACCGCAGCAGCCGGTCCGCGGGGCGTTCCGTTTCCCCGCGTACCGTGCAGAGGTGTCGAAGGGCGCGCGTCCACGCGCGTCCACCCGCCGTCGAGCGGGCGTCGGCGGTCAGCGGCGGCGCAGGTCCGCCACGCGCGCCCGTTCCGCGCCCGGCGACTGGTCGTTCAGGACCGCGGCGCTCCGCAGGCCGGGGCCCACGCCCGGGACCTGGCCGCGACGAGGGGCGGGCAGGGGTACGTCCCGACGCTGCTGGCGCGTCGCCGGGACGGCGTCACCCCCCGGGCTTCCCGTCGCCCCGGCCACGGCGATCTGCACCCCCTGGTCGGCGAGGGCCTGGAGTTCGGTGGCGGCACGGTCGTCGTGAGCCGGCGGCTCGTCGGTGATCAGACGGGTGATCAGATCGGTGGGCACGGTCTGGAACATGGTGTCCGTACCGAGCTTGGTGTGGTCGGCGAGGACGACGACCTCCGCGGCGGCCTGGACCAGCGCCCGGTCGACGGAGGCCGACAGCATGTTGGACGTGGACAGCCCCCTCTCGGCGGTCAGCCCGCTGCCGGAGAGGAAGGCCCGCGAGACCCGCAGCCCCTGGAGGGACTGCTCGGCACCGCTGCCGACCAGGGCGTAGTTGGAACCGCGCAGGGTACCGCCGGTCATCACGACCTCCACCCGGTTGGCATGGGCCAGCGCCTGGGCGACCAGGAGGGAGTTGGTGACGACGGTCAGCCCGGGTACGCGGGCGAGCCGGCGGGCCAGCTCCTGGGTGGTGGTTCCCGCCCCGACCACGATGGCCTCGCCCTCTTCGACGAAGTTGGCGGCGAGGTCGGCGATGGCCGTCTTCTCGGCGGTCGCGAGATGAGACTTCTGCGGAAAGCCGGACTCCCGCGTGAACCCGCCCGGCAGTACCGCACCGCCGTGCCGGCGGTCGAGGAGTCCTTCTGCCTCCAGTGCGCGCACGTCCCGCCGTACGGTCACTTCGGAGGTCTGGACGACGCGGGCGAGCTCACGGAGCGACACGGCCCCGTTCGCTCGCACCATTTCGAGGATCAATTGGCGACGTTCTGCAGCGAACACGAAACTGACAGTAACCCCAACGACCGTCTGGTTTCAGCTGTTTGCGCCGAATAACAGAAGTTGTTCGCACGGTGATGGGCGAAGTGGTATAAGGCCTAGTCGCCCCGACTATGCCGCACGAATGGTCGACAACTCCCCGTGACCAGCGGGGAGTCACTTTCGGCCGTCAGCTCTCGCCCGTCGCCTTCCGGGTGTGCAGCTGCCGGGCCACTTCCGCGATCGACCCCGAAAGAGAGGGGTACACGGTGAACGCGTTCGCGATCTGTTCGACCGTCAGATTGTTGTCGACGGCGATCGAGATGGGGTGGATCAGTTCCGAGGCCCGCGGCGCCACGACCACACCGCCCACGACGATGCCCGTACCCGGACGGCAGAAGATCTTCACGAAGCCGTCCCGGATGCCCTGCATCTTGGCGCGCGGGTTGCGCAGCAGCGGCAGCTTCACCACCCGGGCGTCGATCTTGCCCGCGTCGACGTCCGCCTGGGAGTAGCCGACGGTGGCGATCTCGGGATCGGTGAAGACGTTCGAGGAGACCGTCTTGAGGTTGAGCGGGGCCACCGCGTCGCCGAGGAAGTGGTACATGGCGATACGGCCCTGCATGGCGGCGACGGAGGCGAGGGCGAAGACGCCGGTCACGTCACCGGCCGCGTACACGCCGGGGGCCGTGGTGCGGGAGACCTTGTCGGTCCAGATGTGACCGGAGTCGCGCAGCCTGACGCCCGCCTCCTCCAGACCGAGCCCGGCGCTGTTGGGGATGGCGCCGACGGCCATCAGACAGTGCGAGCCGGTGATGACGCGGCCGTCGGAGAGGGTGACCTCGACCCGGTCGCCGACCCGCTTGGCGGACTCGGCGCGGGAGCGGGCCATCACGTTCATGCCGCGGCGGCGGAAGACGTCCTCCAGCACGGCGGCGGCGTCCGGGTCCTCGCCGGGCAGCACGCGGTCGCGGGACGACACCAGGGTCACCTTGGAGCCGAGCGCCTGGTAGGCACCGGCGAACTCGGCGCCGGTGACACCGGAGCCGACCACGATGAGCTCCTCGGGGAGCTCGTCGAGGTCGTACACCTGGGTCCAGTTGAGGATGCGCTCGCCGTCGGGCAGGGCGTCCGGCACCTCGCGCGGGTGACCGCCGGTGGCGATGAGGACGGCGTCGGCGACGAGGGTCTCCTCGGTGCCGTCGGCGGCCGCCACGACGACCTTGCGCGAGCCGTCGAGGGCCTGCATCCCCTCCAGCCGGCCGCGCCCGCGCATGACGCGCGCGCCGGCCCGGGTCACGGAGGCGGTGATGTCGTGCGACTGGGCGAGCGCGAGCCGCTTCACCCGTCGGTTGACCTTGCCGAGGTCCACGCCGACGACCCGGGCGGCCTGCTCGATGTGCGGGGTGTCGTCGGCGACGATGATGCCCAGCTCTTCGTACGACGAGTCGAAGGTGGTCATCACCTCGGCCGTGGCGATAAGGGTCTTCGACGGCACGCAGTCGGTCAGCACCGACGCTCCGCCCAGACCGTCGCAGTCGACGACGGTCACCTCCGCGCCGAGCTGCGCCGCCACCAGCGCAGCTTCGTAGCCGCCGGGTCCACCACCGATGATCACGATCCGAGTCACGTACTCCATTGTCCCGCACGCGTCGAGGTGCTATCGCCCCGGGGCCGGACCGGGCTCCGGGAGAGTCGACCGGGACGGCGGTGACACGCGCGACGGCTGCCGTACTCTCGGACCCATGTCGCTCTACACCGCGTACGCCGGCAACCTCGACGCGCGGCTGATGTCCCGCCGCGCCCCGCACTCGCCGCTGCGCGCGACGGGCTGGCTGAACGGCTGGCGGCTGACGTTCGGCGGTGAGCAGCTGGGCTGGGACGGCGCGCTGGCCACGGTCGTGGAGGACCCCGACGCGCAGGTCTTCGTCGCGCTGTACGACATCGCCCCCATGGACGAGGAGTCGCTGGACCGCTGGGAGGGCGTCGGCCTCGGCATCTACCGCCGTCTGCGGGTCCGGGTGCACACCCTGGACGGTCAGGAGCCGACGTGGACGTACGTGCTCAACGGCTACGAGGGCGGACTGCCCTCCGCCCGTTATCTGGGCGAGGTCGCCGACGCCGCGGAGTCGGCGGGCGCGCCCCACGACTACGTGATGGAACTGCGCAAGCGGCCCTGCTGACACCGGCCGCGGGCCGCCCTCGTGGGATCGGCCCGGAAGGCGCTTCGTTGGAAACGACAAGACAACGATCGCCATCGCGTGAGCACTGTCATCTACGCGCGTAGGCCCAGACCGGCTACCCTCGTCCGCGTGAACGCATCTCTTCTTCCGGACGACATCCAGGGCGACCCCTACGCGGCCGCCGACGCCGCCGCCGCGCGCCTGCGCGAGCTGACGGGCGCCGAGACCCACGACGTCGCCCTCGTGATGGGCTCCGGCTGGGCACCGGCCGTGGACGCCCTCGGCACTCCCGAGGCCGAGCTCCCGGTCACGGAGCTGCCCGGGTTCCCGCCGCCGGCGGTCGCCGGCCACGGCGGCACGATCCGCTCGTACCGCATCGGCGAGAAGCGCGCGCTCGTCTTCCTGGGCCGCACCCACTACTACGAGGGCCGCGGCGTCGCCTCCGTCGCGCACGGCGTGCGCACCGCGGTCGCCGCGGGCTGCAAGACCGTGGTGCTGACCAACGGCTGCGGCGGTCTGCGCGAGGGCATGCGCCCCGGGCAGCCGGTCCTGATCAGCGACCACCTCAACCTGACGGCGACCTCGCCGATCGTGGGCGCGAACTTCGTGGACCTCACCGACCTGTACTCGCCGCGCCTGCGCGCCCTGTGCAAGGAGATCGACGCCAGCCTGGAGGAGGGCGTCTACGCGCAGTTCCCCGGCCCGCACTACGAGACCCCGGCCGAGATCCGCATGGCCCGCGTCATCGGCGCGGACCTGGTCGGCATGTCGACGGTCCTGGAGGCCATCGCGGCGCGCGAGGCGGGTGCCGAGGTGCTGGGCATCTCGCTGGTCACCAACCTCGCGGCGGGCATGACGGGCGAGCCCCTCAACCACGAGGAGGTCCTCCAGGCCGGCCGCGACAGCGCGACCCGGATGGGCTCCCTGCTGGCGCAGGTGCTGGACCGCCTGTAGGGCCCGGACCCGCCTCAAGGGCCCGGCGCCGGCACCTCCGGGGTTCGAGGAAGGGACCCCGGGGGCAGAGCCTGCGGGGAGAGACGCACGGGGACGGCGGGACACACGGGGACGGCGGGACCCAGGGGGACCACCCGCAGGCACCGCGCACGCGAGTCCGTCGCACGTCACCACACGCACGCGCACGCGACGCGGCGCACGCACAACGAACGAGAGGTTGGACCGAACGTGCAAGACGATCTCATCGCACGGGCCACGTCATGGCTGGCCGAGGACCCCGACGCGGACACCCGCGCGGAACTCGCCAAGCTCATCGACGCGGGAGACCACGCCGAGCTCGCCGCACGCTTCGGCGGCACCCTCCAGTTCGGCACCGCGGGCCTGCGCGGCGAACTCGGCGCCGGCCCGATGCGCATGAACCGCTCGGTCGTCATCCGCGCCGCCGCCGGTCTCGCCGCGTACCTGAAGAAGAACGGCGGCTCCGGCGGCCTCGTCGTGATCGGCTACGACGCCCGCCACAAGTCCGCCGACTTCGCCCGCGACACCGCGGCCGTGATGACCGGCGCGGGCCTGCGCGCCGCCGTGCTGCCGCGCCCGCTGCCCACGCCCGTCCTCGCCTTCGCCATAAGGCACCTCGGCGCGGTGGCCGGCGTCGAGGTGACGGCCAGCCACAACCCGCCCCGCGACAACGGCTACAAGGTCTACCTCGGCGACGGCTCCCAGATCGTCCCGCCGGCCGACGCGGAGATCGCCGCCGAGATCGACGCGATCGCGGCGCTCGCCGACGTCCCCCGGCCGGACCAGGGCTGGGAGACCCTCGACGAGGGCGTCCTGGACGCCTATCTGGCCCGTACGGACGCCGTCCTGTCCCCCGGCTCCCCGCGTACCGCCCGCACCGTCTACACGGCGATGCACGGCGTCGGCAAGGACGTCCTGCTCGCGGCCTTCGCCCGCGCGGGCTTCCCGGCCCCGGTCCTGGTCGCCGAGCAGGCCGAGCCCGACCCGGACTTCCCGACCGTCGCCTTCCCCAACCCGGAAGAGCCCGGCGCGATGGACCTGGCCTTCGCGCAGGCCCGCGCGACCGCCCCCGACCTGATCGTCGCCAACGACCCCGACGCCGACCGCTGCGCCGTCGCCGTCGAGGAGGACGGCGCCTGGCGCATGCTCCGTGGTGACGAGGTCGGCTCGCTGCTCGCCGCCCACCTCGTGCGGCGCGGGGTCACCGGCACCTTCGCCGAGTCCATCGTCTCCTCCTCGCTCCTCGGCCGGATCGCCGAAAAGGCGGGTCTGCCGTACGAGGAGACCCTCACCGGCTTCAAGTGGATCGCCCGCGTGGACGGCCTGCGCTACGGCTACGAGGAGGCCCTCGGCTACTGCGTCGACCCCGACGGCGTACGCGACAAGGACGGCATCACCGCCGCGCTCCTCGTCACGGAACTGGCCTCCGAGCTCAAGGAGCAGGGGCGCACCCTGCTCGACCTGCTCGACGACCTCGCCGTGGAGCACGGGCTGCACGCCACCGACCAGCTCTCGGTGCGGGTGCAGGACCTGTCGGTCATCGCCGACGCGATGCGCCGGCTGCGCGAGCGGCCGCCGACCGGGCTCGCCGGGCTGCCGGTGACCGCGGCGGAGGACCTCACCCGGGGCACCGACCGGCTCCCGCCCACGGACGGCCTGCGCTACACCCTCGACGGCGCGCGCGTCATCGTCCGTCCCAGCGGCACCGAGCCCAAACTGAAGTGCTACCTGGAGGTCGTCGTCCCCGTGGGCGACCGCGCCGGCCTCCCGGCGGCCCGCGCCCGGGCCGCCGAACTGCTGGCGGCGATCAAGCGCGACCTGTCGGCGGCCGCCGGGATCTGACCCGGTCCGCCAGGGGCTGTACGGCCGGGAGCGCCGTGGTTCATGCGGAACTGGGCCGTCGCATGCTTCCCGGCCGCCTCCTGCGGGCGCATCCGTTCCATCCTGGGAGCGCGACACGGATGCACTCCGCACCGTTCCTAAAGGCTGAGCGGGAGTGGGTCCTGTCTCCAGGACTGTGGTTGCTCAGCCGTGTGCCCCGAACGGTGTTGGGCACGCTGGTCGTCCGCTTTCGCTCCGCGGCCGGGCGGCACGGATCTTGTCCGTGGTCCGGGAAGGCGGGGGCGGGGTCCCTCACGCCCTCGGGTTTCCGGTCCGGCCTGGGCGGTCCGATGCCCCTGCTCATCGCTCCGGTCGTGCGGGGGCGGTGCCGTCCGACGCCGGATGGGATGTCCGAGGGCGCGTCGCCCGATCGCGATGCTCGCGGCATCGTGCCGGGAAACCTTACGGGTACTGCCGGTCAGGGGCTTCTGCCAGTGCTGGGCACCCCACCGGGAGGTGTAGGCCGGATCGACCGCGACCACCGCGACGTCCTGCTCGGCGGCCATCGACACCAGCCGGGCTCTGAGTCTCGCGGTGGGGAAGCGGGAGATGAGGCGGCGGAAGCGTTTGTTGCGGCCGTGCTTCTCCCGGCTGGCGCCGTCGGTGAAGTCCAGGTCCTCGATCGCGATGGCCGCCGCCCCGGTGTGGCGGGTGTGGTGCAGCAGGCGGGTCAGCGCGTGCCGGATCTGCGCGTCGCGGTGCGCGACCGTACCGGACAGGTCGTAGAAGAAGCGCCGGGGCTCACCAACCGGGTTGCCGTGCACGTCCAGACGCCAAGCCGCCAGATGGTCGTCGTTCATGTCGACGCCGACCACACCCCGCGCCAGCGCCGCAGGGCCGGGCACCACGAACGACGCCCCCACCTCCCGCACCCCACCCACCCCCGCCCGTCCCACGCCGCACCAGCCCGGTCACCTCGCTCGACGAACCCCGCCCGAAAAGGTCACGCATTCGACTAACAAACTCCCGTTCCCACACCCATATCCACTCAATCATGGTCAAGCGGCAGCAGTTCCGGGCCCTTGGCTATCGCGCGCCCCAGGAGTCACATCCGGCGGGACACCGCGCATGGGCCGGGCACGGGGGTCCGGATCCGCAACAACGAGCCCAGCCTCGTGCCCGCTCCGCCGTCCTGGGGTCACGCCGACCGGTCCGGAGCAGCGCGGCGGGCGGGCTCAGCCGAAGCGGCCGTTGACGTAGTCCGTGGTGTGCGGGTCCTGCGGGCCGTCGAACATCGCGCCCGGGGGGCGTGTTCGACGATCGCGCCGGGGTGCCCTGTTCGGCGAGGAAGAACGCGCACCGGTCAAAGACGCGGGCCGCCTGCTGCATGTGGTGGGTGACGATCACGACGGCACGGTGTCCACCACCGTCCGGGCCTCCTCGACGGCTCCTACCGCTGGTCGTACGCGGGTACGGACGACACCGCGGCCGCGGTCTCCGCGGACGACCACGTCGACGTGCGCTGACGTCCGGCCGGGCCCGTCCGGCACGTTCCCGCGCCCGCCCGTGGAGGGCGGCCGCTCGGGCGCGCCGGGCGGTGTCCGGTGTCCGGCCGGGGCTCACCAGCCGCTCGTCACCAGCCCTGCAACCACGCCAGACCGACCAGCGCCCCCGTCACCCACACCACGACGAACGGCACGGCCGGCGGCCACAGGGGCCACCCCCGCTCCCGCTCCGTGCTGTCGCCGGTGGGACGCAGGGCGGGGTCGGCGTGCATGGCGGAGAGCTCGGCGGCCAGGGCGTCGTACGGATGGGTCAGACCGCGCCGGCGCTGGTACCAGGCCCAGCGGGGCGCGGAGACCGCCCAGGACTCGCCGCCGCGCCGGCGCAGCTTCAGTTCGAAACCCTGCCGGCGGACCGAACGGACGTCGTCCCACGGGATGTGGGTGGTCCCGCGCAGACCGTTCAGCCACACCCCGGTGCGGTCGGCGGTGATCCGCCAGCACAGCTTCACGGGGATGCGGAACGCGCCGTACAGGCCGCCGAGGAAGCAGAGCGACTGCTGCCAGAGATCGCCGTCGCGGTCGGTGAACACCGTCGAGCACAGGAAAACGCCCGCCAGCACCATCAGGAACACGGACAGCCGGTCCAGCGCGCCCGCGCGCCAGCGCCGGACCGGCACCGTCTCCGTCGTCACGCGCGCGGCCGCCACCAGACCGCGGTGCCGTTCGTCGTCCGCCGCGGTCCAGGCCGCGTGCCGCTTCGCCACCCGGAGCCGCCACCGCACGGCGACCGCCGGCAGCGGTCGTACGGGCCCGGTCGACCGTTCCGCCACCGGCGGGTCGCCCGGCTTCCGCGCGGCGCTGACGAGCACGACCTCGGCGCCGTCGTACGGCGCCCCGTACAGGACGGCCTCGCGCAGCGGCTCGGGCCGCTTGTCGTCGTCGTCGAGCTGTTCGAAGAAGTCGTCCAGCTCGGCCGCGCCGCCGTCCGGGTCGCCGTCCTCGTCGGGGTCCACCCGGACCGTGGCGACGGTGAACAGCGGTCGCAGGCCCGCCACGTCGTCCGCCGCGTAGACCTCCGCGTCGGCGCGTCGGTCCTCGCGCACCAGCACGCGCAGGACGGGCGCGGGCGCGGCACGCAGCGCGAGGGCCCGCCGCCTGCCCAGCACCCCGGAGAGCAGCGCGGTGACGCCCAACCCTGCCGTGAAGGGTGCGGCGAGAGCCATGGACTCGCGCCCCTCCGACGTGTCCCACATGCCGACGGCCGCGCCCAGCGGGACGCCCGCCGCGGCCAGGACGACCAGCACGACCCCGAGCCCGGAGAGGAAGCGGCCGCGCCCGAGCGGCCGGTCCGCGTCCGGCAGCACGGCCGTCACGCCCGAGGCGGCGGTCAGCGCCTCCTCCCGCTGCCGCCGCCGGGCCCGCAGCCTCAGCACGGAGACGGTCAGGGACACCACGGTCAGCAGGAACGCGCCGGCCAGCACGGGGAGCACCGGCTCGGGGCGCACGGCGACGGTCACGAGGGCCAGGACCGGCGCGGACACCCGTACGATCTCGGGCCGCAGCGGCAGCCAGACGAGGTGGAGCGCGGCGGGCGCCGCGAGGTAGGGCGGCACACCGGCCCAGTTCAGGCCCAGCGCGGCCAGCGCACCCGTCAGCCACACCAGCTGGTAGATCGACAGCCCGACCCAGCGCACCGGTATCCAGGCCGGTGGCAGTTCCCGCGTCCAGCGGCGGGTCTGTTCCGTGCTCCAGGGCGGGCAGCCGTCGGGTATCGCGGTGGCGGGCAGCGTCCGCCGGACGTCGGTGTTCATCGTTTCCCGGAGACTCGGACCACCGGGGTGGCCGTACGACAGACCTCGGCGTCGTCTCCGGGTGGGGGATCGGCGGTCGCGACCGAGGCAGGGTGGGGTGAATACGCGGGTGCGCAGGTGCACGGGTGGGGCGGGTGCGGGGGAAGAGCGAGGTGGGGCGGGCGCGGGGCGCCCACGGCTCACGTGACCGCGAGCAGCACCGCCAGCAGGACCGCGCCGGCCAGCAGCGGCACGATGATCTCGTACGCCCAGCGCGCGGTCACCTCGCCCTGCGAGCCCGCGGCCTTCTCCCGCGCCTTCAGCAGTTCGCGCAGATCGTCCATGATCTTGTCGGACTCGGCGCGGGCCGGGCCCAGGTCGGCCGCCGGGCCGTGCGCCGCGCCGCCGGTGGCGTCCATGCCGCCCAGACCGCCCGCCACGGTGCCGCCGAACAGTCCGCCCCGGCGTCCGCCGGACTCCACCCGCGCCTGCGTGCGCAGCGCCCGCTTGCGCGCGCGCAGCGACACGGGCACCGCCCAGAGCTGGTACTTGGCCCCGGCCTCGGTGATCACCTCGTTGGAGTAGCCGGAGCGCAGCGAGGCGACCTGGCCCCAGGGCACCACGACGGCGCGGAAGGGATTGCGCACGCGCAGCCGGTCGTCATTGGCGAAGACGGCGGGCCGCAGGGTGAAGGCGACCACCAGCGGCACGAAGAGGATCAGCGCGGCGAGCGCCAGCCACGGCGTGCTGCCGTGCCCGGTGAAGAGCGCGTCGAGGCCGAGCCAGCCGCCGAGCGCGAGCAGCAGCACCCCGCCGGCCAGGCCCGAGGCCGACCGGTAGATGCGGTCCCTGGACTCGGGTGCCGGGGGCTGCGGCGCTGGTGACTGGTGCTCCGGGGTCGTCATGGCCCCGATTCTGCACGACGCCCGCGAAGACTTCCGTCCGCGGTGCCCGCGGGATGCGTCACACCTCACCCGTCCCGCCCGCCCCACGGCGGGCCGGGCGCACCCGGGAGGACCTTCCGGGGGTGTACAGCCGCTACGCGCGTAGATATGCTCGTCTGGTGACCATGCCCACCTCTGCACCCGCTGCCCTCGCTGACGTCACCACGTCCGACAGCACGCTGCGCCGCTTCCTCCACGGACTGCCCGGCGTCGACGCGGTCGGCCTGGAGGCGCGCGCCGCCTCGCTCGGCACCCGTTCCATCAAGACCACCGCGAAGGCGTACGCCATCGACCTCGCCATCTCGATGGTCGACCTGACGACGCTGGAAGGCGCGGACACCCCCGGCAAGGTCCGGGCGCTCGGCGCCAAGGCGGTCCATCCCGACCCGACCGACGCCTCGACGCCCTCGACCGCGGCCGTCTGCGTCTATCCCGACATGGTGGCCGCCGCGAAGGCGGCCGTGGCCGGCTCGGGCGTGAAGGTCGCCTCGGTCGCCACCGCCTTCCCGGCGGGCCGTGCCGCCCTCGGCGTGAAACTGGCCGACGTGGCCGACGCCGTCGCCGCGGGCGCCGACGAGATCGACATGGTCATCGACCGCGGGGCGTTCCTCGCGGGCGACTACATGAAGGTGTACGACGAGATCACGGCCGTGAAGGAGGCCTGCGGGACGAGCGCCCGCCTCAAGGTCATCTTCGAGACCGGCGAGCTGTCGACGTACGACAACATCCGCCGCGCCAGCTGGCTCGGCATGCTGGCCGGGGCCGACTTCATCAAGACCTCGACCGGCAAGGTCGCCGTCAACGCGACCCCCGCGAACACCCTGCTGATGCTGGAGGCGGTGCGCGACTTCCGCGCCCAGACCGGCGTCCAGGTCGGCGTGAAGCCGGCCGGCGGCATCCGCACCAGCAAGGACGCGATCAAGTTCCTGGTCCTGGTCAACGAGACCGTCGGCGCGGACTGGCTGGACAACCACTGGTTCCGCTTCGGCGCCTCCTCGCTGCTGAACGACCTGCTGATGCAGCGTCAGAAGCTGGCCACCGGCCGCTACTCCGGCCCCGACTACGTGACGGTGGACTGATCACCATGGCATCCGCATTCGAGTACGCACCGGCCCCCGAGTCCCGCTCGGTCGTCGACATCGCCCCCTCGTACGGCCTGTTCATCGACGGCGAGTTCACCGAGGCGGCCGACGGCAAGGTCTTCAAGACGGTCAGCCCGTCCACCGAGGAGGTCCTCTCCGAGGTGGCGCAGGCCGGCGCCGAGGACGTCGACCGCGCGGTGCGAGCCGCCCGCAAGGCCTTCGGGAAGTGGTCGGCGCTGCCCGGCGCCGAGCGCGCCAAGTACCTGTTCCGGATCGCCCGCATCATCCAGGAGCGCAGCCGCGAGCTGGCGGTCCTGGAGACGCTGGACAACGGAAAGCCCATCAAGGAGACCCGCGACGCCGACCTCCCGCTGGTCGCCGCGCACTTCTTCTACTACGCCGGCTGGGCCGACAAGCTCGACCACGCCGGGTTCGGCGCGAGCCCGCGTCCGCTGGGCGTCGCGGGCCAGGTCATCCCGTGGAACTTCCCGCTGCTGATGCTGGCGTGGAAGATCGCCCCGGCGCTGGCGACCGGCAACACGGTCGTCCTCAAGCCCGCCGAGACCACTCCGCTGTCCGCCCTGTTCTTCGCGGACATCTGCCGCCAGGCCGGTCTGCCCAAGGGTGTCGTCAACATCCTTCCGGGGTACGGCGACGCGGGCGCCGCGCTGGTCGCGCACCCGGACGTGAACAAGGTCGCCTTCACCGGTTCGACCGCCGTCGGCAAGGAGATCGCCCGCACGGTCGCCGGCAGCCGCAAGAAGCTCACCCTCGAACTGGGCGGCAAGGGCGCCAACATCGTCTTCGACGACGCCCCGATCGACCAGGCCGTCGAGGGCATCGTCAACGGCATCTTCTTCAACCAGGGCCAGGTCTGCTGCGCGGGCAGCCGCCTGCTGGTCCAGGAGTCGATCCAGGACGAGCTGCTGGACTCCCTCAAGCGCCGGCTGTCGACGCTGCGCCTGGGCGACCCGCTGGACAAGAACACGGACATCGGCGCGATCAACTCCGCCGAACAGCTCGCCCGTATCACCTCGCTCGTCGAGCAGGGCGAGGCGCAGGGCGCCGAGCGCTGGTCGCCCGCCTGCGAACTGCCCGCCGCCGGCTACTGGTTCGCGCCGACGCTCTTCACGAACGTCACCCAGGCGCACACCATCGCCCGCGACGAGATCTTCGGCCCGGTACTGTCGGTCCTCACCTTCCGCACCCCCGACGAGGCCGTGGCCAAGGCCAACAACACGCCGTACGGCCTCTCCGCCGGCATCTGGACGGAGAAGGGCTCGCGGATCCTCGCGGTCGCGAACAAGCTGCGCGCCGGTGTCGTCTGGTCCAACACGTTCAACAAGTTCGACCCGACCTCGCCCTTCGGCGGCTACAAGGAGTCGGGCTTCGGCCGCGAGGGCGGTCGTCACGGCCTGGAGGCGTACCTCGCCCCGTCGAGCCCGGAGGGCGAGCGCTAAATGAGCACAGTCGAGAAGACCGGGAAGACCGAGCAGCAGCGGCTGAGCGTCTTCAAGACCTACAAGCTGTACGTCGGCGGGAAGTTCCCGCGTTCCGAGAGCGGCCGGGTGTACGAGGTGAGCGACTCCAAGGGCAACTGGCTGGCCAACGCCCCGCAGTCGTCCCGCAAGGACGCCCGTGACGCGGTGGTCGCCGCCCGCAAGGCGTTCGGCGGCTGGGCGGGCGCGACCGCGTACAACCGCGGCCAGATCCTCTACCGCATCGCGGAGATGCTGGAGGGCCGTCGCGAGCAGTTCGTGCGCGAGGTCGCCGACGCGGAGGGCCTGTCGAAGGCGAAGGCGGCCGCGGTCGTCGACGCCGCGATCGACCGCTGGGTCTGGTACGCGGGCTGGACCGACAAGATCGCCCAGGTGGTCGGCGGCGGCAACCCGGTGGCGGGGCCGTTCTTCAACCTCTCCTCGCCCGAGCCGACGGGCGTGGTGACCGTGCTCGCGCCCCAGGACTCGTCCTTCCTGGGCCTGGTCTCGGTGGTCGCCCCGGTGATCGCGACCGGCAACACGGCGGTGGTGATCGCCTCCGAGAAGTCCCCGCTCCCGGCACTGTCGCTGGGCGAGGTGCTGGCCACCTCCGACCTTCCCGGCGGCGTGGTCAACATCCTCTCGGGCCGTGCGGCGGAGATCGCGCCGTCCCTCGCGGCGCACCAGGACGTCAACGCCATCGACCTCGCGGGCGCCGACGACGTGCTGGCGAAGGAGCTGGAGATCGCGGCGGCGGACAACCTCAAGCGCGTCCTTCGTCCACAGCCTGTGGATTATTCCGCGACTCCCGGCATCGAGCGCATGACGGCCTTCCTGGAGACCAAGACGGTCTGGCACCCGACGGGCTCGCTGGGCGCGTCCGGGTCCGCCTACTGACCCGGGCGCACACAGCACGGCACGGCCGCGCCCGCCCTCCGTCCGGGGGCGGGCGCGGCCGTGTGCGCGCCGGGGTCGGCAGTTGTGCCGGGGTCAGCGGCCGAGCAGCCCGGTCACCTGCCCGACGACCGGCATGCCGCCGATCGACCGCGCCTGCGCGACCGGCCCGGTGAGCGCTTTCGAGGACAGCGGCTCGAAGTCCGCGAGCCGGGTGGCCACGCCGTTGTCGAGCGGGTCCGCACCGGTGCCGGCGAGCGGGTTGGGCTTGAGGTCGGACAGCGGGCCGGTGACGTACCGCACCGAGCCGAGGAGCCCGTTCAGGCCCGCCTGCGGGTCGACCGGGCCGACCGCCCCGGGGTGCGTGCGCGGCGCGTCGAGCACCGGTCCGGCGGCCGCGGCCGCCGCCCCCGCGCCCGCGCCGAGGGCCACCCCCGCGGTCGCGAGCGCGACCAGGACGCGCCGGCCGGTCGGGGTCTGGGGGGAGTCGTGTCGGGCCATCGCTGCTGCCACCTTCTCGCTGCGTACGGTAATCAAAACGATACTTAGGGTAGTTGAAGTGTGATGCGTGCTTCAAAGCCGACCCGCGGGGTCGGCAGCGGCGTCACCATGCCGCAAACTGGTGTTCCGTGAGCATCCATCACCCGTCATCCGCCCGTGTCGTGCTGCTGTGCGGTCCTTCGGGCTCGGGCAAGTCCCTTGTAGCGGCCCGCTCCGGACTGCCCGTGCTGCGCCTCGACGACTTCTACAAGGAAGCCAACGACCCGACGCTGCCTCTGGTAGCGGGCAGTTCCGACATCGACTGGGACCACCCCGAGTCGTGGGACGCGGAGGTCGCGGTCGAGGCCATCGCGCGGCTGTGCGCCACCGGGTCGACGGGCGTACCGGTGTACGACATCTCGCTGAGCGCCCGCACCGGCGAGGAGACGCTGCACATCGGCCGGACCCCGCTGTTCATCGCGGAGGGCATCTTCGCGGCCGAGATCGTCGAGCGCTGCCGGGAGCTGGGCCTCCTGGCGGACGCCCTGTGTCTGACCCGCGGTCCGCTCACCACGTTCCGCCGCCGCTTCCTGCGCGACCTCAAGGAGGGCCGCAAGTCGGTGCCGTTCCTGGTGCGTCGCGGCTGGCGGCTGATGCGCTCGGAGCGGTCGATCATCGCCCGGCAGACCTCCCTCGGCGCGTACGCCTGCGACCGGGACGAGGCGCTGACCAGGCTGGCGACCGCGGCGGTGGGCCGGCAGACGCAGACCCCCACGGCGGCCTGAGCCGGCCGGCGGACCGCCGCCCGGCATCACGAGAACGCGAAAGCGGGACTGGACGGACCCCCCGGCCCTCCAGTCCCGCTCCCTTTCGCGCTCTCCCGCGTCCCCCGTGCCCCCGTGCGGCAGAGCTCCCCCGTGCTTCCCCCGTGTTTCTGTCCCCCGTGCCCCCCTACCGTTTCCCGCACCCCCCGATGCGGGCTCCCGGCACCTCTCCCCCGTGACCCTCAGGCGACAAGCTCCCCGAAGGCGTTCTCCTCGTCACGGCCGAAGCTGAGGACCTCGTCCTCGCGCAGCCGGCGGAGCGACCGCCAGATGCTGGACTTCACCGTGCCGACACTGATGTCGAGGATGTCCGCGATCTCCGGGTCGGTGCGGCCCTCGTAGTAGCGCAGGACCAGCATCGTCCGCTGGAGTTCGGGCAGCCGGGCGAGCGCCTGCCACAGGACGGCGCGCAGTTCGGTGCCGCGCATCGCGTCCGTGTCGCCGGGCGTCTCCGGCAGCTCCTCGGTCGGGTACTCGTTCAGCTTGCGGCGGCGCCACGCGCTGATGTGCAGATTGGTCATGGTGCGGCGCAGATACCCGCCGACCGCGGCCTTGTCGCTGATCCGCTCCCACGCCCGGTAGGTCGAGAACAGCGCGCTCTGGAGCAGGTCCTCCGCCTCGAACCGGTCGCCGGTGAGGTGGTAGGCGGTGGCGTACAGGGAGGCGCGGCGCTCCTGGACGTAGGCGGTGAACTCCGCCTCCGACAGCGAGCGACGCTCCCCCGTGCCCTCCCCGTACGTGGCTCCCCCGACCGCGGCGGCGGCCGCCGCGGATTCCCCCGTGCTCGCGTCAACCACCGACATGAATGTGGTGTGCTGACGCCCGGTACCGCGAGCGCACCCCCGCCCGCCCGCAGCACCGGACTTCCCGGAACCCCGGGTCACGTCGTGCAGACGCGTGATCACTGCGCTGGTGCTGACGCTGTGCAGCGTGTTCATCTCGCGCCCCCCGTCGTGGACTTCCGGTGTTCGGCTCGGTTCGACGTGCTTCCTTGCCGTTGCCGAAAAGCTTGCCGGGGCCACTTCATGGACGTGTCCGCCGACTGTCACAGACCTGTCACAGGGGTCGTCCGCAGGGCCCGCACAGCGCCGTCACAGAGAATCGCGGTACCGCTACTCAGACGTACATACCACATTGATCATTCGCCGGAGACGCATGGGAGCGCTCCAAGTGTCGAAACCCCACCCCGCCATGGGCCAGAATGAGCCCGTGGCTTCCCTGTTGCTGATCGAGGACGACGACGCCATCCGAACGGCCCTGGAGCTCTCGCTGACGCGCCAGGGACACCGGGTGGCGACCGCTGCCAGCGGTGAGGACGGTCTGAAGCTGCTGCGCGAGCAGCGGCCGGACCTGATCGTGCTGGACGTGATGCTGCCCGGCATCGACGGGTTCGAGGTGTGCCGTCGCATCCGGCGCACCGACCAGTTGCCGATCATCCTGCTGACCGCGCGCAGCGACGACATCGACGTGGTGGTCGGCCTGGAGTCCGGCGCCGACGACTACGTCGTCAAGCCGGTCCAGGGCCGGGTGCTCGACGCCCGGATCCGGGCCGTGCTGCGGCGCGGCGAGCGCGAGGCGAACGACGCGGCGACCTACGGCTCGCTCGTCATCGACCGGGCCGCGATGACCGTCACGAAGAACGGCGAGGACCTCCAGCTCACGCCGACCGAGCTGCGGTTGCTGCTCGAACTGAGCCGCCGCCCGGGCCAGGCGCTGTCCCGGCAGCAACTGCTGCGGCTGGTCTGGGAACACGACTACCTCGGCGACTCGCGGCTCGTGGACGCCTGTGTGCAGCGGCTGCGCGCGAAGGTCGAGGACGTGCCGTCGTCCCCGACCCTGATCCGTACCGTCCGTGGTGTCGGATACCGCCTGGACGCGCCCCAGTAATGACCGACGCGCAAAGGGGTTTCCGCGGCTGGGTCGCGGCACGCAAGGGGACCTGGTCCCGGCTGCGCTTCACCAGTCTGCGACTGCGGCTCGTCGTGGTGTTCGGGCTGGTGGCGCTGACCGCCGCCGTGTCCGCGTCCGGGATCGCCTACTGGCTGAACCGGGAGGCGGTGCTGACCCGTACCCAGGACGCGGTGCTGCGCGACTTCCAGCAGGAGATGCAGAACCGCGCGGGGTCGCTGCCGGAGTACCCGACCCAGGACGAACTCCAGTACACCGCAAGGCAGATGGCCAACAGCAGCCAGCGCTTCAGTGTGCTGCTGGTCGGCGAGGACGCGAACGGCAAGGCCGTCTACGGCAATTCCGGCGGTCTGAGCGGTCTCTCGCTGCGCGAGGTGCCGCTCTCGCTGCGCACCGCCGTGAACCGGGAGCAGGACATCACGGCCGCCAACTCCTCGCCGTACCACCTGTACTGGCAGCGGGTCGTCGACGACGGCACGCCGTATCTCGTCGCCGGGACGCGGGTGATCGGCGGCGGCCCGACCGGCTACATGCTGAAGTCGCTGGAGCCGGAGGCCAAGGACCTCAACTCGCTCGCCTGGTCGCTGGGCATCGCGACCGGTCTCGCGCTGATCGGCGCCGCGCTGCTCGCCCAGGCCGCCGCCACGACCGTGCTGAAGCCGGTGCACCGGCTCGGGGTCGCCGCGCGCCGGCTCGGCGAGGGCCGCCTGGACACCCGGCTGCGGGTGTCGGGCACCGACGAACTCGCCGACCTGTCACGGACGTTCAACAGCACCGCGGAGGCGCTGGAGAAACGGGTCGCCGACATGGCCGCCCGCGACGAGGCGTCCCGCCGGTTCGTCGCCGACATGTCCCACGAGCTGCGGACCCCGCTGACCGCCATCACCACCATCACCGAGGTGCTGGAGGAGGAGCTCGACGCGGAGACCGGCAGCGTCGACCCGATGATCGAGCCGGCCGTGCGGCTCGTCGTGAGCGAGACGCGGCGCCTGAACGATCTCGTCGAGAACCTGATGGAGGTCACCCGCTTCGACGCGGGCACCGCCCGGCTGGTCCTCGACGACGTCGACATCGCCGACCAGATCACCTCCTGCATCGACGCCCGCGCCTGGCTGGACGCGGTGGACCTGGACGCCGAACGCGGCATCCACGCCCGCATCGACCCGCGCCGGCTGGACGTGATCCTGGCCAACCTCATCGGCAACGCGCTCAAGCACGGCGGTTCACCGGTGCGGGTGTCGGTGCGGGCGACCGGCGGGAGCGGGAGCGCGGAGGGGACCGGCGAGGCGGGCGAGGGCGGCGCGGGCGTGACCGCGGGCGGCGACGGCGCCACGACCGGCGGCGAGCTCGTGATCAGCGTGCGCGACCACGGACCCGGCATCCCCGAGGACGTCCTGCCGCATGTCTTCGACCGGTTCTACAAGGCCAGCGCCTCCCGGCCGCGTTCCGAGGGCAGCGGCCTCGGGCTGTCCATCGCCCTGGAGAACGCGCACATCCACGGCGGCGGGATCACCGCCGCCAACTCCCCCGAGGGCGGAGCGGTGTTCACGCTGCGGCTGCCGCGGGACACGTACGAGCCGGCGCCGGAGGCCGCGAAGGACGGCGCGGGCCCGAAGGGGGACGCCTCATGACCGTACGCACGACCGTGCGGGCCGTGGGCCGGCTGCTGGGGCCGGCCGCGCTGGCCGTGCTGCTCGCCGGGTGCGGGATCCGCTCCACCGAGGTGCCGACCGACTTCGGCCCCGCGCCCTCCCGGGTGCGCTGCGCGCTGTCCGAGCCGGACGTCGCGCCGCAGTCCTCGCCCGGCGTCCCGGTCCAGGTGTTCCTGCTGTGCGGGTCGTCGCTGGTGGCCGTCGACCGTTCGGTACGGGTCCCGGAGGGCACGGCGGACTCCGAGCGCCGGGTGCTGATCGCGCAGGGACTGCTGGACCAGCTCGCCCAGACGCCGTCGTCCGCCGAGAAGGCGGCCGGGTACACCACGGACGTGCGCGGCGGGATGTCGGTGCACGGCCCCACCCCGAAGGACCCGGACGACGCCCTGCGGCTGAGCACCCCGCCCGGGAACCTCACCTCCTACGCCCTCGCCCAGCTGGTCTGCACGTTCTCCGACTCGGCGGCGGCCGAGGGCGACGGGTCGGTGATCCTCGGCGGGCCGAACCGCGACGGTGAACCGCTGCGCCGCTACGCCTGCACGGACGAGGTCCGCGCCCGGCCGGGCCTGAAGGAACCGCCGTCGACCGAGGTCACCGGCAGCTAGGGCGTGCTTCGAGACACGTCCGGGTACCGGTGCGGCGGAGCCCTCACCCGGGTGGCGGACGGTGTCCCGGAACCGATCGTGCCGGGGGACGCGTCTTGAGGGGCGTGCAGCGTCAAGGCTCGGTCGGCGGCAACGCCGCGTTCCGCATACGTGTGGCAGGGGGCGTCCTCCTTGCCGCACACCTCGCGTTCGTCGCCTGGTTCGCGCTGCGCCCACTCGACGTCCCCTGGGTGATGCCCGCCAATCTGCGGCCGTTCGCCGGTATCCGCACCGACCTGTCGCTGGGCCCGCGGGTGGCGGCCCGGCGGATCGGCGAGGGACTGGCGCTGCTCGCCCCGCTCGGCGTCCTGCTGCCGCTCGCGCACGGCCGGCTCGCCGTGTCCCCGCTGGCGTCCCTGCTGCGCACGGTCGCCGCCGCTGCCCTGCTGTCACTGGGCATCGAGCTGTTGCAGACCGGCGTGCCCGGCCGGGTCGTGGACGTCGACTCGCTGATCCTGAACACCGTGGGCGTGGCCCTCGCGCACGCGGCGGTCGTACCCGCGGCACGCTCCTGGCTCCGCCGCAGGACGGAGCGCCGGCACCGGGCGGACGTCCGCAGGCAGGACACGGCTCAGGGTCGGACCCCGACGATTCCCAGGGTCGGGATCGCACCCTGGAGCGACGTTCGGTCCAGTTCGTCCTCGTAGCGTTGAAGGCAGTTGAGGCAGCCGTCCGGCGGCCTCGGACCGACGCTCACGAAGGAGCCGACATGACCGCCCTTGCCCGCCCCACCCACGGCCGCGTGCTCGGCGGAGTGTGCGCAGCGCTGGCACGGCGCTTCGGCACCTCCGCCACGACGATGCGGGTGATCTTCCTGGTCTCGTGTCTGCTGCCGGGACCGCAGTTCCTGCTCTACCTCGCGCTGTGGATCCTGCTGCCGGCCGAGGACAAGGCGCGCACCGCCTGGTGACCCGGAGCGCCCGGCCGGGCGCCGCGCGGGAAGGAACTCGTCCACGGACGCCGTCGGGCGCACCCGGATCCACCGGGTGCGCCCCGTTCAGTGTGCGCGCCTGTCTCAGCCGAGCGGAATGCCGTTCACCGGCACGCCGTGCACGGGCAGGCCCTGGAGCGGCAGTCCGCCGAGCAGTCCGGCGACCGGCGCGGTCGGACCCTGGGCGAGCACCCGCGTGACGGCCGGCTGGGCCGCGGACAGGCCCGCCTGGAGGGCCGGCTTCGCCTGGGTCAGCGCCTCACCGGCCCCCGGCAGCGTCTTGGCGACGTTCTCCGTCGGCAGCGTCCTCGTCACGGTGTCCAGGGCCTGGGAGGCGTCCGGAAGGGCCGGAGCGGCGTTCGCGGCGCCCGCCCCGACTGCGGCGAAGGCGGCACCGAGGGCGGCGACGCCGAGGGTCTTGGCAGCAGACTGCTTCATGGTGAGTGCGTCCTCGAAATGGGGAGAGCAACGATGTGAGCGGTCCACGACCGTAATCACGCGCCGCCACTCGCCGCAAACACCGGAATGCGGACGGCCGATGGACGACCGTCCGCATTCCGCACTCCCCAACGCCCTTGCCTCAGGCCTCCGTAGCCGGAGAGTCGCTGGTGGAGGCCGTCTGCTGGAACAGCCATTCGGACTTCAGTTCCGCGTATCCGGGCTTGATGACGTCATTGATCATCGCCAGTCGTTCATCGAAAGGGATGAACGCTGATTTCATCGCATTGACGGAGAACCACTGGAGGTCGTCGAGCGTGTAGCCGAACGCCTCGACCAGGTGCTCGAACTCCCGGCTCATGCTCGTGTGGGACATCAGCCGGTTGTCCGTGTTGACCGTCGCCCGGAAGTGCAGCCGCCGCAGCAGCCCGATCGGATGCTCCGCGTACGAGGCCGCCGCCCCGGTCTGGAGGTTGGAACTGGGGCACAGCTCCAGCGGGATGCGCTTGTCCCGCACGTAGGAGGCGAGCCGCCCGAGCCTGACGCTCCCGTCGTCCTTGACCTCGATGTCGTCGATGATGCGCACCCCGTGCCCCAGCCGGTCGGCGCCGCACCACTGGAGGGCCTGCCAGATGGAGGGCAGCCCGAAGGCCTCACCGGCGTGGATGGTGAAGTGATTGTTCTCGCGTTTGAGGTACTCGAAGGCGTCGAGGTGCCGGGTGGGCGGGAACCCGGCCTCGGCGCCCGCGATGTCGAAGCCGACCACGCCCAGGTCCCGGTAACGGTTGGCGAGTTCGGCGATCTCCAGGGAGCGGGCCGCGTGCCGCATGGCGGTGAGCAGGGCGCCGACCCGGATGCGGTGGCCCTTGGCCCGGGCCGACCGCTCCCCTTCCCGGAAGCCCTCGTTGACGGCCTCCACGACCTGTTCGAGGCTCAGTCCGCCTTCGAGGTGCTGCTCGGGGGCGTAGCGCACCTCGGCGTAGACGACGCCGTCCTCGGCCAGGTCCTCGGCGCACTCGGCGGCGACCCTGACCAGCGCCTCTCGCGTCTGCATGACACCGACGGTGTGCGAGAAGGTCTCCAGATACCGCTCCAGGGAACCGGAGTCGGCCGCCTCCCGGAACCAGATGCCCAGCTTCTCGGGGTCGGTCTCGGGGAGTTGGGACCAGCCCGCGGCACGGGCGAGTTCGACGACGGTCCCGGGACGCAGACCGCCGTCGAGGTGGTCGTGCAGCAGAACCTTGGGCGCCCGGCGGATCTGGTCCGAGCTCGGGGTGGTGCCGATCCGGTCAGTCTGGCTCGTCATTTCCGCACCTTAACGCCTACGCGCGTAGATCGGCGGCGGCGCACCCGCGCCGATACGTAACGGTGACCGCACGGACCGGTGGCGTACACCACGTCTTCTGACACTGTTCTGTCATGGCACAGCAAGCGACGCCGGTCCGCACGCCCCGGCTGGGGCGTCCACTCGGTCAGGAGACGGCTTCGGTGAGCGGGGTGGTGCTGCTGCTGCCCGGCGGCGAGGAGACCTCCTCACGAAGACCCTCGCCCATGCTCGCGGCCGCCTCCGTAAGGGCGTTGGGGCGCCGTCTGACCCGCGCGGGCCGGGACGAGGGCCTGGCCGCGCACGTCGTCCACTACCGCTGGCGCGGCTGGAACGGGAGCGAGGCGCATCTGGCGCGCGACGCCACCTGGGCCGCGGACGAGGCCGTACGGCGCTACGGGGACGTCTCCGTCTGCCTCGTCGGCGTCGACATGGGGGGCCGGGCCGCGCTGCACGCGGGTGGCCACGAGGCCGTCAACTCCGTGCTGGCCATCGCCCCTTGGCTGCCCGAGGAGGATGCCGCCGCGACACCCGAACCGGTGAAACAGCTCGCCGGGCGCCGGGTGCTGATCGTGCACGGCACGAACGACGAACGCACCGACCCCGAACTCTCCTTCCGGCTGGCGGCGCGGGCCAAGAAGGCGAACCGTGACGTGTGCCGGTTCGAAGTGCACGCGGACGGACACGGGTTGCACCAGTACCGGGAGGAAGTCCACTCGCTGGCCGAGGACTTCGTGATGGGGACACTGTTCGGGCGGACGTTCTCCCGGCCGGTCGAGGACGCCCTGGCGGCCCCGCCCCCGCTGGGTCTGCGGATGCCGCTGGCCGCCGGGTTCGGCAGGTCGCTGCGCCGCTGAGGCGGACGGCGGCACACGGCGCCCGGATCGTCCGACGGCGGTGCCGGCTCGGCGCGGATCGTCGGTCCGGGCCGGGAGACCGCGCCCGCTCGGCACCGGTCGGCCGCCTGGGCCGGGGAGCGGCGCCCGCCCACCCGCGCCCGCTCCGCGCCGACCGGTCACCGGGCGCCGGACCTGGGACGCGGGACGCCGGACGCGGCGAGGGGTCGGACCGGGTCGGGTGGCGGGAGGCGTTCCCGGGTGTCGGACGCCGGACGCGGGCCGCGGTCAGTCGGGGAGCAGGCTGCCGCGGCGGGAGAGCAGGAACTTCTTGAAGGCGGCCACCGGCGCGGTGTCCGGATGGCCGTCCAGCCAGGCCACGCCGATCTCGCGGACCGCGCGCGGGGCGGTCACCGTCAGCTCCACCACCCCCGGGCGGGCGACCGCGGGCGGCGGCAGCAGCGCGACCCCCAGACCCGCCGCGACCAGACCCCGCAGCGTCTCCGCCTCCTCGCCCTCGAACGCGATCCGGGGCTTGAACCCGGCCTCCTGACAGAGGTCGTCGGTGATGCGGCGCAGGCCGTAGCCGGGTTCGAGGGTGACGAAGGTGTCCTCGGCGGCCTCGGCCAGGCGGATCCGGCGACGGGACGCCAGCCGGTGGTCGGCGGGCACGACCAGCCGCAGTTTCTGTTCGTCGAGGCGGCGGGCGACCAGGTCGGGGGCGTCCGGCACGGGCGAGGTCAGACACAGGTCCAGTTCGCCCGCGCGCAGCTTCTCCAGCATCGCCTCGCCGTAGTTCTGGACGAGGCTGAAACGGACCCGGGGGTGATCGGCGCGGAAGGCGTGCAGCAGTCCCGGCACCGTCTCCGCCCCCATGGTGTGCAGAAAGCCGAAGGCGACCTTGCCGGTGGCGGGGTCGGCGTCGGCGCGGACCTCGTCGGCGGCGCGCTCGACCTCCGCGAGGGCGCGCTCCACGGAGGCGAGGAAGGTGCGCCCGGCGGGGGTGAGGGAGACCGTACGGCCGCGGCGGGCGAACAGTTCCACCCCCAGGTCCTGTTCGAGCCGGACCATGGCCCGGGACAGGGTGGACTGCGGGACCTGCATCTCCTGGGCGGCGCGGGTGACGTGCTCGGTGCGGGCCACGCCGGCGAAATGGGCCAGGCGCGGGGCGAGCAACGCGACGATGGCGTCCCTGCCGCCCCTGTCTTTTGTGTCACTGCCCGGTGACAGTCGCTCCTGTGACCTCAGCTCATGCACCATGGGAACGATTATGACGATTCCGTGCATTGGACGGATGAGAAGGGGGTGCCTAGCTTCGAGGTATGTCTCCCGCCAGTACCGGGGCGTCCACCGTCGTGGCCGCCGTCCCACCCGTCTCCGTCCCCGACTCGCGCATCGCCCCCGGCAGCCCCGGCTACCGCCGGATGAGCCTCGCGCTCTTCCTCGCCGGCGTCGCCACCTTCGCCCTCCTGTACTGCACCCAGGCCCTGCTGCCCCTGATCTCCGGCGAGTTCGGCGCCACGGCGAGCCAGGCGAGCTGGACGGTGGCCGCGGCGACCGGCGGACTCGCGCTGTTCGTGCTGCCGATGAGCGCCCTGTCCGAGCGGTTCGGCCGCCGTACGGTGATGACGGCGTCGCTGGCGGTCGCGGTGACGGTAGGGATCCTGGTCCCCTTCGCCCCCTCGCTGGGCTGGCTGGTGGTGCTGCGCGGGCTCCAGGGCGCGGCACTGGCCGGACTTCCGGCGTCGGCGACGGCGTACCTGGCGGAGGAGGTACGCCCCCGGGCCCTGGTCACCGCGATCGGCCTGTTCGTCGCGGGCAACAGCGTCGGCGGGATGAGCGGCCGGGTGATCACCGGCTGGGTCGCGCAGGAGTGGGGCTGGCGCGTCGCCGTCGGCGTGGTCGGCTTGCTCGCGGTGGGCTGCGCGGTGGCCTTCCGGCTGCTGCTGCCCGCCCCGCGGCACTTCACGCCGGGTTCCCTGCGCCCGCGCCTGCTGCTGAGCACGGTCCGCGACCACCTCGCCAACCCGCTGCTGCGCCGCCTGTACGCGATCGGCGCGCTGTTCATGACGGTCTTCGGCGGTGTGTACACGGTCATCGGCTACCGCCTGACCGAGGCCCCCTTCTCGCTCCCGCAGGGCATCGTCGGCTCGATCTTCCTGGTCTACCTGGTCGGCACGGTGTCGGCGTCGACGGCGGGCCGCCTGGTGGGCCGTCTGGGCCGGCGCGGCGCCCTGTACCTGGCCGGCGGCACCACGGCGGCGGGCCTGCTGCTGACCCTGGCCGACACGCTCCCGCTGGTCCTGGCGGGCCTGGTGCTGATCACGACGGGCTTCTTCGCCGGTCACGCGGTGGCGTCCTCGGCGGTCAGCAGCACGGCCACCACCGGCCGCGCCCAGGCCTCGGCCCTCTACCAGTCCGCCTACTACGTCGGCTCCAGCGCGGGAAGCATGGCCGGCGCCGCGGCCTACCACGCGGGCGGCTGGGCCGCGACGGTCTGCGTCGGCGTCCTGGCGGTGCTCGGCGTCGTGACGATCACGCTCCTCGGCACCCGGGCGGCCCGGCTCCAGCCCGCCCCGGCCTGATCCGCCGCCGGTCCCGGGGCGCGACCCGCACCGGGTCGCGCCCCGCCGCCGTTCGAGCCCGACTGGGCCGACCAGGTCTTTTGTCCAGTCCAGGCGTCTTTGTCAGTGGGCTGCGGTAGCTTCCGGAGTGCTGGGGCGCACAGGCGCGTGACAGAACGGCCACAGGGGTGGGTGGACCATGAGTGACGGTACGGCTACGGCGGAGAGCCTCGACATCAGGCTGGAGAGGCACCGCACCGAGCTGACGGGCTACTGCTACCGGATGCTCGGCTCCGCCTTCGAGGCGGAGGACGCGGTGCAGGACACGATGGTCCGCGCCTGGCGCAGCTACGCGAAGTTCGAGGGCCGCTCCAGCCTCCGCTCCTGGCTGTACCGCATCGCGACCAACGTCTGCCTGGACATGCTGTCCGCGGGCAACAAGCGCGCCCGTCCCATGGACCTGACGGAGTCGACGCCGCTGGCCCGGGCGGCGCTCTCGCCCCGCCCGGACCACACCTGGCTGGAGCCGATGCCGGACGCCCGGGTGCTGCCGGCCGTACAGGACCCTGCGGAGGCGGCGGTGGCGAAGGAGTCGGTGCGGCTCGCCTTCATGGCGGCTCTGCAGAACCTCCCGCCGAAGCAGCGGGCGGTGCTGATCCTGCGCGAGGTGCTGGCCTGGCGGGCGAGCGAGGTCGCCGAACTGCTCGACACGACGGTCGCCTCGGTCAACAGCGCGCTGCAACGGGCCCGCGCGACCCTCGCCGAGCGCGAGCGGTCCGGCGCGGACGCGGCCGTCTCCGACCCGCTGGACGAGGAGCAGCAGAAGCTCCTGGAGCGCTACGTGGCGGCGTTCGAGGGGTACGACATGACGGCGCTGACCGCCCTGCTGCACGAGGACGCCATCATGACGATGCCGCCGTTCGACCTGTGGCTGACCGGGCACGACGACATCACGGGCTTCATGACGACGCTGGGCGCGTCCTGCGCGGGTTCGCGCCTGCTGCCGGTCGAGGTGAACGGCCTGCCGGGCTTCGCCCACTACAAGCCGGACCCCGAGGCCGGCGGGTTCACGCCCTGGTCGATCCAGGTCCTGGAGATCTCAGGCGGCCGGCTCACCGGGTTCCACTTCTTCCTCGACACGAAGCGGTGGTTCCCGCTGTTCGGGCTGCCCCTCCACCTCGAAGCGGAGACCGACCAGGTGCAGGAGGGCGTGTAGCGCCGGATCGGGGGCCCGCAGCCGTATGCGGCCCCCGGCCCGCCGGGCGGCAAGCTCCAGCCGCGCCAGCAGGTCCACGGCGCCGAGCCCGGGTGGGCCCAGCCCGCCGACGTCGACGACGGCGACACGGGCCGGGCAGGCCCGTACAGCCGCCCGTACGTCGTCGCACAGCCCCGCGACGCCCTCCCGGGTGACGGGACCGACCGGCACGTATACAGCGGGTGTCATGGCGTCCACGTGCGGTAGACCGGGCGGCGGGCCGTAACTCATCGCGTCGTACCGCGCCCGGCCGTGCCCCGCCGTACGGATCACATTGACCTTGTGGAGGCCGCCGCCGGAGAGTTCGCTGTATGCCCCACATATCGTCTCGGCCGACCCCGTCCACGCAGCCCGCACCACCCGTTCTTCACTCCCCTCTCCCGCCTCCGCCGCCCGCCCGGCCACTGTCCGTGGCGGGGTCCGTCGAGGGGGTCCCGTGCAGGGGGTGCTGAGCGGCTTCGCGGTCATCGCGATCGTCATCTGCGTCGGCTACGTCCTGGGGCGGGGCGGCCATCTCGGGGAGCACGGCCGCGAGGTGCTGACCAAGCTGGCCTTCCACGTGGCCTCCCCGGCCCTGCTGTTCACCATGCTGGCCCGCGCCGACCTGTCGGTGATCTTCTCCAGCAGGCTCCTGGTCACGGCGCTGAGCACGGCCGCGGTGGCCGGTGTCTTCGTCGCGGTGGGGGTCGTACGGCGCTGGGGCGTCGGCCGGACCACGATCGGCGCGCTGTGCTCCAGCTACGTCAACTCCGGCAACCTGGGCATCCCCATCGCCGTGTACGTGCTGGGCGACGCCTCGCTGGTGGCGCCGGTGCTGCTGTTCCAGCTGATCGGTGTCACGCCCGTCGCGCTGACGATCCTGGACCTGTCGGGCGGGGGCGCCAAGGGCCCGCTGTGGCAACGGCTGCTCACCCCGCTGCGCAATCCGATCGCGGTCGGCTCGCTCGCCGGGGTCACCGTCTCGGCGACCGGGCTGAGCATCCCCGGCCCGGTGATGGACCCGCTCACCCTGATCGGCAACATGTCGGTGCCCGCGGTCCTGCTCGCCTTCGGCATCTCGCTGTGCGGCAGCACCCTGCCGGGCCGGGGCCCCGACCGGTTCCCGGTGCTGCTGTCGGTCGCGCTGAAATCGGTGGGCCAGCCGGCCGCGGCCTGGGCGCTGGCCTCGGGCGTCTTCGGTCTGCACGGAGCACGGCTGCTCGACGTGGTGGTGACCTCGGCCCTGCCCGCCGCCCAGAACCTCTTCACCTACGCCTCCAGCTACGGCGTGGGCGAGCGCCTGGCCCGGGACTCGATCCTGCTGTCGACGATGCTGTCGGTACCGGTCCTGGTGGCCGTGGCGGCGCTGCTGGGGTGAGGGGTTCAGGCGACGGGGAACTCGGTGGTGTCGAGTTCAAGGTCGAAGGGCTCCGGCAACGAGATCGTGGCGCCGAACTTACCGGCGCGCAGGACACGGTAAACCGCACCCTGCGGCTCCCCGTACAACGTGATCGTCGGGCCTCCTGGAGCCCAACTGTCGATGAGGAGGTACAACGGGACTCCCGCCTGTGCATACCCCGCAGCCTTCTTGATCCGATCACTACTCGCGTTCGACTTCGAGGTGATCTCCACGATGAGTTCGGCTGCGACCGCCGGAACGTAGTTGCCCGCATGCGCGCGGAGCACTTCCTTCGGTGCCACCGCAATGTCGGGGATGTAGAGCCCACCGCGTGAGGGCACTGCCGCGCCCAGCGTCTGGTAGATGCCCCACGTCTTGGGAATCACCTCGTACAGGCTGCGCTGCACAAGGTCGGCAATATCGTTGTGGGAGTTGGACGGCGGTGGTGCCACGGTGACGATCCCCTCGATGATCTCCACCTTGCAGCCCTCGGGCGCGTCCGTCTCCTGCCAGATCCGGACGAGGTCGTCCCATTCACGGCCGTCGGCCGTCGAGTGGTCGACGGTGAGTGCGCTCATGGCGATCTCCTATCGATGCGTCACCGAGTCCAGCATGCCGAACGGGACCGGCGCAGGTCCACCGATCCCGTTCACCCGAAGGAGGAAACCGCAGGTCAGGCGATACGTTCCAGCACGACCGGCGCCGCCGTGAACGGCGTGCCGGCCGCGGCGACGTCGTACGAGCCCTCGACCGCCTCCAGCGCGTACTCGAAGCGCTCGGGCGTGTCCGTGTGCAGGGTCAGCAGGGGCTGGCCCGCGGTGACCGTGTCGCCGGGCTTGGCGTGCAGCTCGACGCCCGCGCCCGCCTGCACCGGGTCCTCCTTGCGGGCGCGTCCGGCGCCCAGGCGCCAGGCGGCGACACCGATGTCGTAGGCGTCGAGGCGGGTCAGCACGCCCGAGGAGGCGGCCGTGACGACGTGCTGCTCCTTCGAGGTGGGCAGCGGGGCGTCCGGGTCGCCGCCCTGGGCCGCGATCATGCGGCGCCAGACGTCCATCGCCGAGCCGTCGGCCAGGGCCTTCGCCGGGTCGGCGTCCTTCACGCCCGCCGCGTCGAGCATCTCGCGGGCCAGCGCGAGGGTGAGCTCGACGACGTCCGCCGGGCCGCCGCCCGCCAGGACCTCCACCGACTCGCGGACCTCCAGCGCGTTGCCCGCGGTCAGGCCGAGCGGGGTCGACATGTCCGTCAGCAGCGCGACCGTCTTCACGCCGTGGTCGGTGCCCAGGCCCACCATGGTGGAGGCCAGTTCCCGGGCGTCCTCGATCGTCTTCATGAAGGCGCCGGTACCGACCTTGACGTCCAGGACCAGGGAGCCGGTGCCCTCGGCGATCTTCTTCGACATGATCGAGGAGGCGATCAGCGGGATCGCCTCGACCGTGCCGGTGACGTCGCGCAGCGCGTAGAGCTTCTTGTCGGCGGGCGCGAGGCCGTCGCCCGCCGCGCAGATCACCGCGCCGGTGGTGTCCAGGACGTGCAGCATCTCCTCGTTGGAGAGCAGCGCCCGCCAGCCGGGGATCGACTCCAGCTTGTCGAGGGTGCCGCCGGTGTGGCCGAGACCGCGGCCGGAGAGCTGGGGCACGGCCGCGCCGCAGGCCGCCACCAGCGGGGCCAGCGGCAGGGTGATCTTGTCGCCGACGCCGCCCGTGGAGTGCTTGTCGGCGGTCGGCCGGGAGAGGGAGGAGAACTCCATGCGCTCGCCGGAGGCGATCATCGCCGCGGTCCAGCGGGCGATCTCACGGCGGTTCATGCCGTTGAGCAGGATCGCCATGTTGAGGGCGGCCATCTGGTAGTCGGCGACCTCGCCGCGCGTGTACGCGTCGATGACCCAGTCGATCTGCTCGTCGCCGAGCTCGCCGCGGTCCCGCTTGGTACGGATGACGGAGATGGCGTCCATGGCCATGGCTTTCCTTCCGGGGATTGCGAAGAGCGCGGCCCCTCTGCGCTGGTCAGAGGGGCCGCACGGGAGTTACTTGGTGAGGTGGTCCGGGCCGAAGGCCTGCGGCAGCATCTCCGCGAGCGGCAGGATCCCCGCCGGGGTCTCCAGCAGGAGATCCGCCCCGCCGAACTCGTACAGCAACTGTCGGCAGCGGCCGCACGGGACGAGGATGTCGCCCTTGCCGTCCACGCACGTGAAGTGCGTCAGCCGTCCGCCCCCGGTGCGCTGCAACTCCGAGACCAGTCCGCACTCGGCGCACAGCCCGAGCCCGTACGAGGCGTTCTCGACGTTGCAGCCGGAGACCGTGCGGCCGTCGTCGACCAGGGCGGCGACGCCGACCGGGTAGCCGGAGTACGGGGCGTAGGCGTGGGACATGGCGTCCCGGGCCTGCGCGCGCAGCGCCTCCCAGTCGACGTCGGTGGACGGGGTCACTTGCCCTGTCCCTTCCGGTACGGCAGGCCGTCCGCCTTCGGCATCCTGAGGCTCTGCGCGGACAGCGAGAGCACCAGCAGCGTGACGATGTACGGGGTCGCCGTGACGAGCTGGCGCGGGACCTCGTCGGTGGAGGTGTACCAGAGGAACATCAGGGCCGCGATCACCGCGGTGACGACGGCCGGGACGTACTTCTTCTTCCAGGCCAGGTAGGCCGCGCCGAACACCAGCAGGATCGCGAGCAGCAGGATCAGCGCGTGGACGTTGGTCGTGCCGCCGCGCAGGTTGAGGCTGTCGGTGTAGCCGAACAGGCCCGCGCCGAGGGCGAGGCCGCCCGGCATCCAGTTGCCGAAGATCATCGCCGCGAGGCCGATGTAGCCGCGGCCGGCCGTCTGGCCGTCCAGGTACACGTTCGACGCGACGATCGACAGGAAGGCGCCGCCGAGACCGGCGAAGCCGCCGGAGATGATGACGGCGATGTACTTGTACTTGTAGACGTTGACGCCGAGGGACTCGGCCGCCACCGGGTTCTCGCCGCAGGAGCGCAGGCGCAGGCCGAACGCGGTGCGCCACAGCACCCACCAGGTGATCGGCACGAGCGCGACGGCGACGACGGTGAGCGGCGACAGGTCGGTGATCAGACCGCCGATCAGGCCGGCGATGTCCGAGACCAGGAACCAGTGCTTCTCGTTGAGCGTGGTCAGCCAGTCGGACAGGCCGGGGATGTCGAAGGTGCCCAGCGAGTCGATCGGCGGGGACTGCTTGGCGGAGCCCTGCGGAGCGCCCTCGAAGGTGAACTTCGACAGGTAGCGGGTGGTGCCGAGCGCCAGGATGTTCACGGCCACACCGGAGACGATGTGGTTGACGTTGAAGGTCACGGTGGCGATGGCGTGCAGGACGGCGCCGAGCGCGCCGCCGACGATGCCGAAGGCCACACCGACCCACGGGCCCCACTGGTAGCCGGCCCAGGCGCCGAACCAGGTGCCGAGGATCATCATGCCCTCGAGGCCGATGTTGACGACGCCCGCGCGCTCGGCCCACAGACCGCCGAGACCGGCCAGGCCGATCGGCACGGCCAGCCGCAGGGCGGTGGACATCTGGCCGGTGGAGGTGATGCCGTCCGCGCCGGTGATCAGCCGGACGATCGAGGTCAGGACCAGCACGCCCGCGATGACCAGCAGGAGTACGGGCAGCGACATGCGGCGGCCGGACTTGCCGGGCTTCGCCTGCGGCTTCTTGGCGATGGTCGCGGTGGACATCAGGCCGCCACCTTCCTGTTGGTGTTCTGGGCGGCCGCGGCGAGCTCGGCGCCGACCCGCTTCTGCTGGCGGCGCAGACCCCACTGCCGTACGGCCTCGTACGAGATGACGACCGCGAAGACGATCAGGCCCTGCATGATCGTGGCGATCTCCTTCGGGTACGCCTCCGGGGTCGCGTAGTCGAGGACGGGCGAGGCCTTGTCGAGGAAGGCCCACAGCAGGGCGGCGAACGCGATGCCGCCCGGGTTGTTGCGGCCCAGCAGCGCGATGCCGATGGCGGTGAAGCCGAGGCCGGCCGGGAAGCTCAGGCTGTAGGTGTGGGTGTCGCCGAGCAGCAGCGGCAGACCGGACAGGCCCGCCACCGCGCCGGAGATCAGCATGGAGACCAGCACCATGCGCTTGGCGCTGACGCCGGAGGCGGCGGCGGCCGTCTCCGAGGCGCCGGTGGCGCGCAGGTCGAAGCCGAAGCGGGTGCGGTTGAGGACCAGCCAGTACAGGACGCCCAGCAGGATCGCGAGGAAGACCAGGCCGTAGATCTCACCGACGTCGGCGCCGAGGTTGATGCCCGGGAACCAGCCGGACTCGTGCATGACGCCGGTCGTCATGTTGTTGCCGACCTGTACGCCCCACACGTCCTTCTGGGTGAGGTAGACGATGAGGCTGGTGGCGATGGCGTTCAGCATGATCGTCGCGACGACCTCGCTGACGCCCCGGGTGACCTTCAGGACGCCCGCGATGCCCGCCCAGAAGGCGCCGGTGCACATGGCGACCAGCAGGAGCAGCGGGATCTGGAGGGCGCTCGGCAGCGCGATGTTCGCGCCGACGACGGCGGTCATCACGGCGGCCAGGCGGTACTGGCCGTCGACGCCGATGTTGAACAGGTTCATCCGGAAGCCGAGCGCCACACCGATGGCGGCGATGTAGTACAGGGACGCCTGGTTGACGATCAGGACCTGGATGTCCGAGTACGGCAGCTGCTGGAGCATCAGCGTGTACGGCTCGATCGGGTTCTTGCCCGAGGCGAGCAGGACGATCGAGGTCAGCGCGACCGCCAGGACGAGCGCGATGACCGGGCCGGCCACCGCGAGGAGCACGCGCTCCTTGTCGAACTTCTTCATCGGGCCTCGTCCTCCGGACCGGCAGCTTCCTCGGTGGTTTCCACGGTCTCCGCGGCTCCCAGGGACTTCGTGGTGTCCACGGGCTTCGTGGTCTCCACGTGTTCCAGATGGCCGGACGCGGCACCGGTCATCGCCGAGCCGAGCTCCTCCGGCGTGATCGTGGCGGGATCCGCGTCGGCGACCAGCCTGCCGTCGTAGATCACCCGCAGGGTGTCCGACAGGCCGATCAGTTCGTCCAGGTCCGCGGAGATCAGCAGCACGGCCAGGCCCTCGCGGCGGGCCTCGCGGATGCGGTCCCAGATCTGCGCCTGCGCGCCGACGTCCACACCGCGGGTGGGGTGGGCGGCGATCAGGAACTTGGGGTTGTGGCTCATCTCGCGGCCGACGATCAGCTTCTGCTGGTTGCCGCCGGACAGGGAGGCGGCGGTGACGTCGATGCCGGGGGTGCGGACGTCGTACTCCTCGACGATCCTGCGGGTGTCGGCCTGGGCGCCCTTCGGGTCCAGCCAGAAGCCCTTGGCGTTGGGCTTCTCGGTGACGTGGCCGAGGATACGGTTCTCCCAGAGCGGGGCCTCCAGGAGCAGGCCCTGGCGGTGGCGGTCCTCGGGGATGTAGCCGACGCCCGACTCACGGCGCCTGCGGGTCGGCCACGGCGTGATGTCCTGGTCGAGGAAGTGCACGGAACCGGAGTCGGCGTTCTTCAGGCCGATCAGGGCGTCGATCAGCTCGGTCTGCCCGTTGCCCTCGACACCGGCGATGCCCATGACCTCGCCGGCGCGGATGGCGAAGGAGACGTCGTCGAGGACGCGCTTGGCCGCGCCGGGGGAGGTGGCCTCGGTGAGGACGTCGGCGCCGCCCGGGGCGCCGGACGAACCGACCGTGCCGGTCTCGGGCTGCGCGCCGACCTCGCCGAGGGAGGCGCCGCCGCTCGCGTACACGGTGAGGTTGCGCACCTCCAGGACGACCCGGTCGGTGACGGTCGACTCGGCCGTCTCGGGGGTGGGCAGCTCGCTGCCGACCATCATCTCGGCCAGCTGGCGCGGGGTGGTCTCGGCGGGGACGGCCGTGCCGACGGTGGTACCGCGGCGGATGACGGTGATGTCGTCGGCCACCGACAGCACCTCGCCGAGCTTGTGCGAGATGAAGATGACCGAGAGGCCCTCGGACTTGAGTTCGCGCAGGTTGTCGAAGAGAGCGTCGACCTCCTGCGGGACGAGCACGGCGGTCGGCTCGTCGAGGATCAGCGTGGTGGCGCCGCGGTAGAGGACCTTGAGGATCTCCACCCGCTGGCGGTCGGCGACGCCGAGGTCCTCGACCAGGGCGTCCGGGCGTACGCCCAGTCCGTACCGGTCGGAGATCTCCTTGATCTTCTTACGGGCGTTGCCGCCGATGCCGTACAGCTTCTCGCTGCCCAGCACCACGTTCTCCAGCACGGTCAGGTTGTCGGCCAGCATGAAGTGCTGGTGGACCATGCCGATACCGCGGGTGATGGCGTCGGCGGGGCTGCCGAAGGCGACCTGCTCGCCGTCGATCTCGATGGTGCCCTCGTCCGGCTTCTGCATGCCGTAGAGGATCTTCATCAGCGTCGACTTGCCGGCGCCGTTCTCGCCCACCAGGGCGTGCACGGTGCCCTTGCGGACCGTCAGGTGGATGTCGTGGTTGGCGACGACACCGGGGAATCGCTTGGTGATCCCCGTCAGCTCGACCGCGACTGTCGACGGAGCGGTGAGCGGAGGGCTGCTGGACGCGTCGATGGCGCACTCTCCTTGGGAAAGGGGTCGCTCTACGCGCGTAGCGTCCCCGCTTTAAATAGTGCCCGGACCTGATCGTTCATGTTTCACTCACGATCCGTTCCGAGCATTCTGCCGCGCGAACGGGGCGCGGGGGGACATCCTCCCCGCACCCCGTTCCGTGGCCGTAACGCTGCCATTACAGCGTCCTTTTGGCCATGTCTACGACAGGCCTACCAGCGCAGGTTCAGGAGGTCTTGACGGTGATGCTGCCGGACTTGATGGCTTCCTCGGCCTTCTTCACCGCGTCCTGGATGGCGGCGTTGCTCTCGAACGCGGGGTTCGAGTGCGACAGGCTCACGCCACCGTTCTCCAGGCTGCCGCGGACCACACCGGTCTCCGGCTTGCCGTCGTGGACGGACTTGGCCAGGTCGTAGACCGCGCCCTCGACGTTCTTCATGGCGGAGGTCAGGATCGAGTCCTTGTACTTCGCCAGCGCGTCCTGCTTGTACTGGTCGGAGTCGACGCCGATGGCCCAGATCTTGTGCTCGTTGGCGGCCTTGATGACGCCCTGGCCGGACAGACCGGCGGCGGCGTAGACGACGTCGGCGCCCGCGTCGATCTGGCCGTTGGCCGCGTTCTCACCCTTGTCGGGGCTGGAGAAGCCACCCTCCTGCGCGGTCTCGGTCAGGTACTGCTCCTTGACCGTGACGCCCTTCTTGGTGTCCTCGACGCCCTGCTTGAAGCCGGCGCCGAACTTGTGGATCAGCGGGACGTCCACGCCGCCGATGAAGCCGACGGTGTTGGTCTTGGTGGCCTTGGCGGCGGCGACGCCGGCCAGGTAGGAGGCCTGCTCCTCGTGGAAGACCAGGTCGGCGACGTTGTCGGCCTTGATGGTCTCGTCGTCGACGATGCCGAAGGTGGTCTTCGGGTACTTCGCCGCGACCTCCTTGACGGCCGGCGCGTAGGCGAAGCCGACACCGATGACCGGGTTGTAGCCCTTCTTGGCCAGCGTCTCCAGGCGCTGCACCTTGTCCGCGTCGGACTCGCCGTCCTGCGGCTCCACGGCCGTGCTCTTGAAGCCGAACTCCTTGTCGGCCTTCTCCAGGCCGGCGGTGGCGGCGTCGTTGAAGGACTGGTCGCCCTTGCCGCCGACGTCGTACGCCAGGGCCAGGCCCAGGTTCTTGTCGCCGCCGGAGGACGAGGACGAGGACGAGCTTCCGCAGGCGGAAACAGTGACGGCAAGAGCTGCGGTTGCAACGCCTGCAACCGCGATACGGGACACCCGGCGCATGGAACTTGACTCCTTTGTGCAAGCGCCCAAACCAGGCGCTGGTTCCGCCGCAGCGTAACGCGCGTAGACCAGACGAGAAAACCCCTTCTGTCCGGTCCGTTACCGAGCTGTGGCCACAGACGTAACCCAGACTACGGACAGCAGCGCGCCCCTTGCGGGAGGCAAGGGGCGCACGGGTTTCGCGGATGCTCTCCGGAGCGTACGGGTCACTGTCCGCAGACCGGATCCCGCCGTTCCGCCACGACGCCCGTCACTGTCGCGTCGCGTACTGCCGCGTACGGTTACTCCGTCTTGACGGTGACCGTGCCGGCGATGATGTCCGCCTTGGCCTTGTCGACGGCGGCGACGACGTCGGTCATCGCCTTGTACTTCGGGTTGGTGTCGGCGAAGCCGACACCGCCGGACTTCAGGTCGCCACGCACCTCACCGTTGAGCGGCTTGCCCTCGACGACGGACTTGGCCAGGTCGTAGACCGCGCCACCGACGTTCTTCAGGGCCGAGCCGAGGATGTAGTCCTTGTACTTGGCCAGCGCCGCCTGCGCGTACTGGTCGGAGTCGACACCGATGGCCCACACCTTGTGCTCGGCCGCGGCCTTGATCACACCCTGGCCGGACAGACCGGCCGCCTGGTAGACGACGTCGGCGCCGGCCTCGATCTGGCCGTTGGCCGCGTTCTCGCCCTTGTCGGGGCTGGAGAAGCCGCCCTCCGCGGGCGTCTGGGTGAGGTACTGCGACTCGATCTTGATGTTCGGGTTGACGGACTTGGCGCCCTGGTCGAACCCGGCCTCGAACTTGTGGATCAGCGGGATGTCCACGCCGCCGATGAAGCCGATGTGGTTCTTCTTGGTGGCCTTGGCCGCGGCCACGCCCGCCAGGTAGGAGGCCTGCTCCTCGTGGAAGACCATGTCGGCGACGTTGGCGGACTTGATGGTGGCGTCGTCGATGATGCCGAAGGTGACCTTCGGGTACTTCGCGGCGGCCTCCTTCACGGCCGGCGCGTAGGCGAAGCCGACACCGATGATCGGGTTGTAGCCCTGCTTGGCGAGCGTCTCCAGGCGCTGGATCTTGTCCGCGTCGGACTCGCCGTCCTGCGGCTCGACGTCCTGGCCGCCGATCTTGAACTCGGTCTTGGCCTTCTCGAAACCGGCGAAGGCGGCGTCGTTGAAGGACTGGTCGCCCTTGCCGCCGATGTCGTACGCGAGGCCGATGCCCTTGGCCGAGTACTTGCCGGACTCGGAGTCACCGCCGCCGGCCGAGTCGGTGCTGGACTTGCCGCAGCCGACCGCCGCGAGTGCGAGGACCGTGACGGCCACCGCTGCTTGGGAGAACCTGGTCCTCCGAGATATCAGACGCACAGCAAGCACCCTTCATCCCCACGGCACCGTCGCCGGCCCGCTACCCCTTGCGCCGCCACAGGTGGCGATTCCGGCGCACAGTAACGCGCGTAGAAGGGGAGGGGAACGGGGTTCCTCGCGGCCGTTATCGATTCGTGCCGCCGACGGGCCGCATCCGGGCGCCGCCGGTTACATCCGGATAACTCAAGCGGACGAAGGGGCACATGACGGGCGCCCCTCCCTGGCATCACGTCAGACGCCCGCCGGACCAAGGCAATCGCGTCCCGGGCACCCGCCCGGCCGAGCCGATTACCGCCCCGGGCGCCCGCCGCGCCTGGCCGGTCGCCGTGCCGGGTGCCTGCCGTGCCGGGCGCCCACCAAGCCGGGCCGATCGCCGTGCCGGGTGCCCGTCGGGCCAGGGCCGATCGCCGGCCCCCGCGCCCACCAAGCCGGCCCCACGCGGAGCGGGGTGCCTGCCGGTCCCGGCCGGTCCGCGCCCCGGCGGTGCCTGGTCGGCTCAGTTCGCCGCGTCCAGCAGTACGGCGGCGGTGAACAGTTCCACCCCGACCGTGATCGCGGACTCGTCGGCGTCGAAATCGCCCTGGTGCAGGTCGCGCACCGTGCGCTCGCCGGGCGTGCGCACGCCGAGGCGCGCGAGGGCCCCCGGCACCCGTTCGAGGTACCAGGAGAAGTCCTCCCCGCCGAGGCTCTGCTCGGTGCTCTCCACGGTCTCCGCTCCCCGGCGCATGGTCATGGCGTCCCGCAGCAGCTCGACGACCACCGGGTCGTTCACCACGGGCGGGACCCCGCGCACATAGGTGATCTCCGACTTGGCCCGGTGCAGATTGGCGACCTCGTCGATCGCGGCGACCACGACGTCGGGTGCCTGCCGCCACGCCTCGATGTCCAGGCAGCGCACGGTGCCGGAGAGCTCGGCGTGCTGCGGGATGACGTTCGGGGCGTGGCCGGACTCGATCCGCCCCCAGGTCACGGCCATCCCGCTACGGGTGTCCACCCGGCGGGCGACGATCGCGGGCACGTCGGTGGCGACCCGGGCCGCGGCGGTGACCAGGTCGGTGGTCAGGTGCGGCCGCGCGGTGTGGCCGCCGGGGCCGTTCAGCGCGATCTCCAGCCGGTCGCAGGCCGAGGTGATGGGCCCCGGCCGCAGCCCGATCCGCCCGGCGTCGACCCGGGGGTCGCAGTGCACGGCGAGGATCTGCCGCACGCCCTCCAGCGCGCCGTCCTCGATGGCGTCGAGGGCGCCGCCCGGCAGCACCTCCTCGGCGGGCTGGAAGATCAGCCGCACGGGCCGGGGCAGCAGGCCGCGCTCGTGCAGCTCGGCCAGGACGAGCCCGGCGCCCAGTACGACGGTCGTGTGCACGTCGTGCCCGCAGGCGTGCGCCCGGTCGGGCACGGTGGAGCGGTAGGCGCACTCGGTCTTCGCGTCCGGGATGGGCAGGGCGTCGATGTCGGCGCGCAGGGCCAACAGGCCGGGACCGTCCGCCGGCGCCTCGCCGTCCACGCCGATGTCGCAGACGAGCCCGGTCCCGACGGCGAGCACCCGGGGCCGCAGACCGGCCTGCTCCAGCCGCTCCTTGATCGCCGCCGTGGTGCGGAACTCCTGGTTGCCGAGCTCGGGATGCATGTGCAGGTCGCGCCGGAAGGCGACGAGCTCGGCACGCAGTGCCTCGGGCAGCGCACCGGGGAGCACGGCATCGGCGGTGATATCGGCCTCGGACTCTCGGGACATCAATTGGTTCACCCTCTGAAGGGTAGGTCTCCGGGGCGGTCAACTGCCCCTCGAACAACAAAACTTCAGCCCGTTAGGGGAAGAAAAACTGGCCGTCGGACGCATAGGCGTCGATTCAGGTGGGTAGACTCGCCCGCTTTTCCGGACGGGCGTCGCACCCGGCCACTCTTCAGGCATACCATGCCCCGCCGTACGTACGCCGTTCTGTTCACCCGTCGGAACGGAAACCGGGACGCGCCCGACCCCGCCCCGACCGGGTCCCCCGCCGGGTCCTCCCCCGCCCCGACCGGCCCTGCGACGGGCTCGGCCATCCGGCGGACGCCCTGCCGGTGCGCTCGGTAACCTCCGGGCATGTGACCCACCCCGAGAGCGGTGACCTCGCCGCGCCCTTCATATCCGCGACCCGGACCTCGTACGACGCCATCGCCGAGGACTACGCCGACCGATTCGCGGACCACCTGATCGCACTCCCTGTCGAACGTTCCCTCCTGACCGCCTTCGCCGAGCTCGTACGGGAGCGGGGCACGGCGCCCGTGGCCGACCTCGGCAGCGGGCCCGGCCACGTCACGGCCCGGCTGCACGCCATGGGTGTGCCGGTCTTCGGGGTCGACGTGTCCCCGCGGATGGTGGAGCTGGCCCGCGCGGCGCACCCCGCGCTCCGCTTCCACGTGGGGTCGATGACCTCGCTGGACCTGCCGGACGCGACCCTCGGCGGGGTGCTCGCCCTCTACTCGATCATCCATGTCCCGGACGATCACCTGCCGACGGTGTTCTCCGAGTTCCACCGGGTGCTGGCGCCGGGCGGCCAGGTGCTGCTGGGGTTCCAGTGGCACGAGGAGGAGCGCGGACTGCATCTCGCGGAGCGCTTCGGCCACGCGATCTCGCTGGACTACCACTGGCGCACCCCGGACACCGTGGCCGACCTCCTCGTGAAGGCCGGTTTCCGGCTCCGGGCCCGCCTGCTGCGCGAGCCCGACGGTGAGGAGAGGCTCCCGCGGGCGTTCCTGCTCGCCCACAAGCCCGAAGGGGCATGACCGACTGGGCCCGCGAGCCCGAGGGGCATGACGGCCGAGGCCCGCGCACCGGGGTGCGCGGGCCTCGGCCGGCCGGCCGCCGTGGACGGGCACGGGCCGGGCCGGCCGTCGTGGGGCGGGCGCGTGCGGGGCGGTCACCCCGTACGTTCCTGCCGCGTGGCTACTGCGGGCTCGCCGCGGACACCCGGGTGACGTCCCGCGCCGTGCCCGTGACCCCCGAGAGGAAGCCCTGGGCGCGGGGCGAGGCGTTCTCCGTCAGCCAGCCGGGGTCGATGTCGCAGACCGCGACCCGGACCTCCGTACCGGCCAGCGCCAGCGGCAGGGTGTGCACGACCGTCGACGGGAAGCTGAGTATCGTCCGCCCGATCGGTCCGCGCCGGGCGATCAGTTCGAGCGGGAGTTCGGGGCGGACGATCTCCAGTCCCGTCTCCCCCGCCAGCCGGTGCAGCTTCTCCGTGCTCTCGCGGCGGTGCGCGAAGTAGCGCGTCGCCCCGTGCGCCCTGGCCAGGGCGCCCACCGCGCTCACGTACCGGTCCGCGTCGACCACGCCGGTCTCCACCAGCGAGGTGCCGACCAGGTCCGCGCCCTTGGCGACCCGGGGCGGGCCGAAGCGGGAACGGGTCCAGGCGAAGGCGTTCTGAGTGATCGTCACGCCCTCGGGCGCCTCCTCTATGGGCATCGAGGAGAAGATCTCCACCCGGCGGCCGTCGCCCGGGGTCAGCCGGCGCCGGGCCGAGGACGACACCGGCCCGAACAGCACGTCGCGCGGGCCGGGGCGGCCCCCCTTGCGGTGCCAGCGCACCAGCCGCTCGCCCCGGGCGAGCTGGGCGACGAACTCCATCGTCGCCGTGCCGTCGTCCACCACGACCAGGTCCCGGGCCCGGGTGATGGTCAGCAGCAGCTGCACGTAACGGGAGAACGGGTCCCCCATCACCACTCGTTCCGCTCCGCGCAGCAGCCCGGACAGGCCGCCGATGGTGCGGAAGGGCGCGGCCGCACCGCCCCGCGCCTCCTCCCAGCGGACCTCGTGACCGTCCTCGCGGGCCAGCTCCGCCATCCGGCGCAGCTGACCGCGGGTCATCGGGTCCATCGGGGACAGGACGACGAGGGTGAACCCCGCGCCGGACCGCTCCGGGCCGCCCAGCCCGTGCGCATGCGCCCATTCGAGCACGTTCAGCAGCTGAACCGGGCTCTCCACGAAGGCGAGCGTGTGGGGGGTGCCGGTGGTCCCGGCGCGAGGGTTCATCGACGTACGACCGTCCCGTAAGCCACTCGGAGTCGGACTGGGGGCCGAGCTCGTGCTCAGACCGAGACCGGCTCGCCCGCGGCGGCGGCGATCTCCGCCTCGGCTACGACACCGGTGACGCGGCGCAGCTTCTTCATCGGGCCGAGCTCGGAGTCGTAGACCTTCTTGACGCCGTCGCCGAGGGAGGCCTCGATGGTGCGGATGTCGCGGACGAGGCGGGTCAGACCCTGCGGCTCCACGGAGGCGGCCTGGTCGGAGCCCCACATGGCGCGGTCGAGGGTGATGTGACGCTCGACGAAGGTGGCGCCGAGGGCGACCGCGGCGAGCGTGGTCTGCAGGCCCGTCTCGTGGCCGGAGTAGCCGATCGGGACGTTCGGGTACTCCTGCTGGAGGGTGTTGATGACGCGGAGGTTGAGCTCCTCGGCCTTCGCCGGGTAGGTCGAGGTGGCGTGGCAGAGCAGGATGTTGTCCGAGCCGAGGACCTCGACCGCGTGGCGGATCTGGCGCGGGGTGGACATGCCGGTGGAGAGGATGACCGTGCGGCCGGTGGCGCGCAGCGCGCGCAGCAGCTCGTCGTCCGTCAGGGAGGCGGAGGCCACCTTGTGGGCGGGGACGTCGAACTTCTCCAGGAAGGCGACGGCCTCGGTGTCCCACGGGGAGGCGAACCAGTCGATGCCCTTCTCCTTGGAGTACTCGTCGATCTGGCGGTACTCGTCCTCGCCGAACTCCACGCGGTGGCGGTAGTCGATGTAGGTCATCCGGCCCCAGGGGGTGTCGCGCTCGATGTCCCACTGGTCGCGCGGGGTGCAGATCTCCGGGGTGCGCTTCTGGAACTTGACGGCGTCGCAGCCGGCCTCGGCGGCGGCGTCGATGAGCTTGAACGCGTTCTCCAGCTCGCCGTTGTGGTTGATGCCGATCTCACCGACGACGTAGACGGGCCGGCCGGGGCCGGCGGTCTTGGAACCGAACGTGCGCAGACGGGAGTTGGTGCTCATGGCAGAGATGTCCTTACTGGGGGAGGGAGTCGAGAGAGGGGCCGAGGATCCAGCTGGCGATCTCTCGGATCGCGCCGTCGCCACCGGGGAGAGTGGTGACCGCGCGTGCGGCGCCGCGCACGACGTCGTGGGCGCTCGCGACCGCCACGGGCCAGCCCACGAGGGCGAAGCACGGGAGGTCATTGACGTCGTTGCCGACGTAGAGCACGCGCTCGGGCGCGATGCCCTGCTCCTCGCACCACTGCTTCAGTGCGAGGTCCTTGCGGTCGATGCCGTGCAGCACCGGGAGCTTGAGCTTCCGGGCCCGGGCGGCGACGACCGGGTTCTGTTCCGTGGACAGGATCAGCATCTTCAGGCCGCTCCTGCGAAGGGCCGCGATGCCGAGTCCGTCCCCGCGGTGCACGGAGACGAACTCCCGTCCGTCGGAGTCGATCAGCACCCGGTCGTCGGTCTGGGTGCCGTCGAAGTCGAGGACGACCGCGTCGATGTCGTCGGCGGTCGGCAGCGGACCGGGGAGGTCCGCGTCGAAGAGGGGGGCCAGGGCGCGGGCGCGGGCGAGATCGTGCGGGTCGTCGATCTCCAGCACCCGGGCCGGGTCGGTGCGCACCAGTTCGGTGCGGCCGAAGAAGCGGTGCCGGTGCGCGCGGAAGCCGGTGGCCTCCATCGCGTAGGCGGCGCCGGTCTCCAGCAGGTCCTGGGGGCGGTCCTGGCGGCGCGGGCGGAAGGACTTGTCGTGGTTGACGCCGTAGCCGCCCTCGGTGACGGCCGGGTCGGCGACCTTGGTGCCGCCGCCGACCTCGCCGGCGCGCCCGCTCTCGCCGACGCGCCCGCTCTCGTCGGCGCGTCCGGTCTCGACGACGGCCGGCTCGTCGGCCGCGTCCCGCCAGATGAAGCCGTGGAACGGTGCCACGGTGACCGCCGTGTCGGCGCCGTGCTCGACGACCGCGCCGGCCACGCCGTCGATGTCCTCGCGGAGGATGAAGGGGCTGGTGCACTGCACGAGGAGCACCGCGTCGACCCGGGAGCCGTGCAGGGCCTCGTGGGCGTCCATGGCGTGCAGGACGGCGGCCTCGGAGGTGGCGGTGTCGCCGGCGATGGCGGCGGGCCGCAGCACGACCTCGGCGCCGGCCTGCCGGGCGGCGGCGGCGATGGCGTGGTCGTCGGTGGAGACGACGACGTCGGTCACCAGCCGGGAGGCACGGCACTCGCGCACCGCGCGGGCCACCAGCGGGACGCCGCCGACGGCCGCGAGGTTCTTCGCGGGCACGCCCTTGGAGCCGCCGCGCGCGGGGATCACCGCGAGCACCCGGCGCACCGAAGCGCCTTGGCCCGCTTCCGGGTTGGACATGGGTTCCACTCCTTGGGCTGTTGTCTCGGCGGCGCTCACAGCTCGCCCATCCGCCGGATCACGGGGGCGACGCGCTGCACTCCGTGGCGGTAGGCGCCGCGCGCCGCCCGGCGCACGATCTGCCGGACCGCTCCCGGTTCCTTGTCGGCGGCCGGGGCGCCGGGCAGCGGGGCGCCGTCGGGGCCGAGGTGGTGGCGGGCGAGGATGCCGGGCAGGTATCCGGGCGCGGTCTCGGGTGTGTAGTACGGGGCCAGCGGCGGCAGTCCGCCGGGGCGTTCGAGGAGCTCGGTGATCCGCTCTCGGGCCGCGTCGAAGGCGGTGGCGTAGGAGCCGGGTCCGGCGGGGGTGCCCGCGGGCGCGACGCCCTGGCGGGCGACCCACTCCTCGTCGGGCACCGGCCGGTGGCCGGCGTCGAGCTGGTCCCAGGAGGCGAGCAGGCCGGAGCCGACGAAGTGGTGGTTGCCGTGCATCTCGCGCACGCCCAGGTCGGTCAGGACGACGGTCGGGATGCGGCGGTGCAGGGCCTCCAGGGCGGCCGTCGAGCTGACCGTGACCAGCAGGTCGGTGCGGTCCAGGACCTCGCCCATGTGCCCGTACACCAGGCGGAAGTTGGGCGGCGGGTCGGCCTTCTGCACCAGCTTCTGGTACGGCAGTTCCTCGATGTGCGTGGTGTGCTCGCCCGGCTTGGAGCGCAGCTTCAGCAGCACCTCGCGCCCGGGGTGCTTGCGGGCGTGCCGGATCAGCCGCTCCAGCAGGTACGTACGGTCCTTGCGGCTGGCCGGGACGGACGGCTGGGCGGCGAAGACGACGGTGTAGGGCCTGCTCCCCTGCTGCGCGGCCGGGTCGGGCTCGCCGGTGTAGGGCGCTCCGCCGAGGAACGGCAGGGCGACCTCCGTGACGGACGAGGCGTCGGCGCCGACCCCCTCGTAGACCGCGCGGAACCGGTCCGCGTCCTGCCGGGAGTTGGCCAGCACGAGATCGGCGCCGTGGCGCAGCAGCAGGCCGTCGGCGAGCTTCTCGTAGACGACACCGACGTAGCCGGTGACGACGACGGGGCGCTCGGCGCGCTCGGCCCAGACGTGTCGCAGGCCGTGCAGCATCGCCTGCACACCGCCGCCGACCAGCGCGAGGACGAGGACGTCGTAGGATTCCTCGCCCATCGCGCGCAGGAACTCGGCGGCGGTCACCTCGCGGAGCGAGTCGGCGTGGACGCCGACCTCCTGGAGCTGGCGGGCGGTGGGGGTGGCTCGGCCCCGCAGAAGGTAGCCGTCCAGGCGGATGTCCGTTTCATCCCCTTCAGCAGGAACGGTACGCTTCGCGGTGAGCGCACCCCATTTCCATCGGGTGTCGGAATCCGCGAGTACGGCGACTCGCAGGGCGTTCGTTGCACTTGCTGGCACGTCGTCGACCGTAGGAAGGCATTCCTAGGATCCGCCCAACCCGAAAGCAACAAAGGGTTAACAGCACATCGACGAATGGGGTTCTCGGGCTCTCCGGTCACTCATGAAGACCTGGTTCACGGGTTCGCCACACGTAGTTCACCTGACATCAAACCAACGGTAAAGACGGGTGCCGGGCGGCCCTCTAACGTCACTCCCGTGGTCAAGCTCTCCGTCATCGTGCCGTTCTACAACGTGCAGCAATACGCGCCGGACACTCTCAAAAGCCTTCAGGCGAACACTCGTGGAGACTTCGAATTCATTCTCGTCGACGACTGTTCGCGTGACGGGACCCCGGACATCCTCGCGCGCGCGGAGCGCGAGCTGCCGGGGGCGGTGTTCGTCAGACACGAGCAGAACGGGGGACTCGCGACCGCGCGCAACACCGGGATCGACCGCGCGCGCGGCCGGTACCTGACCTTCCTGGACGGCGACGACTGGCTCGCACCCGGCTACTACGACCGCCTGGTCGCCGCCATGGAGGAGCTGGACTGCGACTTCCTGCGCACCGACCATGTCCAGTGCACCGGCCGGGCGCGCACGGTGCACCGGGTGCCGCACGGCCGGCGGGGCGTGGTGATGGAGCCCCGCGCGGCGATCCTGCCGGCCGACCGGTCCACGTCGGTCGACTACGCGTACGCGTGGGCGGGCATCTACCACCGCCGGCTCGTCGACCGCGGACTGCTGCACTTCACCCACGGACTGCGCACGGCCGAGGACCGCCCCTGGATCTGGAAACTCCACCGGGAGGCGGAGTCCTTCGCCACGGTGAACCTGATGGGCGTCTTCTACCGGCGCGGAGTCGCCTCCTCGCTCACCCAGATCGGCGATGTCCGACAACTCGATTTCATTCGGGCGTTCGATCAGGTAATCGAGGAAACGGCACTCGATCCCGAGGCGGATAGGCTGCTGCCGAAAGCAGTGCGCACCTATTGCGCGATCATGGCTCATCATCTCGGATCAATCGAGAGGTTCGAACCCGCCGTGGCTCGAAAATTGCGCTCCCTGAGCTCCGCCGCCCTGAAGCGAATGCCGCAGGACGTGCTCGCGGAAGTGATGGACACGATGGACTCCCAGCGCGCGAGCCGGCTGCGCCGACTGCGCCGCAGGCCCGTGTCCGCCCGGACGGTGGCCGCCTGATGCCCCGCACCACCCGCATCTTCTGCGCGTCCACGCTGTACGGCGCCGCGACCCTGGCCGCCGCGCTGGACGCCGGGCTGTTCGAACCGACCGACCGGCGACTGCTGCTCGTCACCAACAACGCGGCCAACCCCGAGACCACGCCCGCCGTCGACGAGATGCCGGGCTTCGCGCGGATCGCCGAGCGCTTCGACCGGGTGCTGTCCTGGAACGAGACGATCGCGCCGTTCCACCCCGGCGGCTGGAGCCCGCGCGGCGACGACATCCCCATGTGGGAGCGGTACGTACGGCTCCAGTGGGGGCTCGGCGACGACGAGGTCCGGCTGGCCGTCGAGTCCGTGCAGGTCAATCCCTCGCTCGCGGTGTGCCAGCTGTTCACCGGCGCCCCCGTCGACGTCTACGCGGACGGCCTCATAAGCTATGGCCCCACCCGGGACAAGATCGATCCGCTGGTCGGCACCCGGATCGGGCGGCTGCTGCACCTCGATCTCGTACCGGGACTGACCCCGCTGCTGCTCACCGAGTTCGACGTCAGGCCCGAACTGGTGCCGGGCGAGGCGTTCCTCAAGGTGCTGGGCGAGCTGGCGCAGGACGAGACCGGGCTGCCGGACGCCGACGGGCAGCCAGCGCTGCTGCTGGGCCAGTACCTCAGCGCGCTCGGCATCCTCGACGACGCCGAGGAGGAGCAGCTCCACCTGGGCATGGTCCGCGGCGCCGTCGCGCTCGGGCACCGCAGGCTGGTGTTCAAACCGCACCCCATCGCGCCCGCCCGCTGGTCGCGGCTGCTCCAGGACGAGGCGGCCCGGCTCGGCGCCGAACTCACCCTGCTGGAACGGCCGGTGCTCGCCGAGGTGGTGTTCCAGCGGACGCGGCCCGCGCTCGTCGTCGGCTGCTTCTCCACCGCGCTGCTGACGGCCGCGGGGCTGTACGGCATCCCGGTGGCCCGCGCCGGCACCGACGGCGTACTGGCCCGGCTCACGCCCTACCAGAACAGCAACCGGGTGCCGGTCACCCTGGTCGACACGCTGCTGCCCGACCTCGCCGACCGGGCGGCGGTGGAGAGCTGGACGATGCCGTCGCCGGAGCGGGTGGAACAGCTCGCGGCACTGCTCAAGGCGGTCGGGTTCGCCATGCAGCCCAGGATCTACCCCGGGCTGCGCGGCGCCGCCGAGGACTACCTCTCCCGGCACCTGGACACGCGCACCTGGCGCTACTTCAAGCGCCGCCGGCTGACCGCGCTGGCCCTGCCCGGCGCCGTGCCCGCGCAGCTCGCCTTCATCCCGCGCAACGCGACCGTGCGCCGCCTGGCGCGCCGGGCCAGGGCCCTGTCCCGGCGCTGAGCGCCCCGCCCTCCGTCGCACCGCGTCACCCCCGTTCCTCCACAGGACCGGGGGCGGCGCGCTTTCTCTTAACCCCGGCGTCAACCTGACGCCTGTTCATTCATCTGTGCGACATGTGTCCGATGCCTCGGTGTCAGCGCTGAATCCCCTGTCATACGTCAGTACTTCGTACCGTCCGGTCATCGACGACCACCACGACGATGGACACGACCCTGCCGAGAAAGGCCCCAGGATGAATGCGGCTGACCAGGCCCTGGCCCCCACGAGCCCGGCGCCGGCGCCCACCGTGCGAGTACGGGAACCCGAGAAGGCTCCCGCCGCCGCACCCCGCCCACGCGCCGCCGACCGGCTGCGCGCCCTGGACGGGCTGCGGCTGCTGGCCGCGCTGATGGTGTGCATGTACCACTTCGCGGGCAAGAACGGACCCGTCGCCGAGTCCTGGCACCAGTCGCCCGGCCTGAAGTTCCCGACCCTGTCCCTGGCCGCGACCTACGGCAGCCTGGGTGTGCAGTTCTTCTTCGTCATCAGCGGCTTCGTGATCTGCATGAGCAGCTGGGGCCGCTCCATGGGCGACTTCTTCCGCTCCCGGGTCGCCCGGCTCTACCCCGCGTACTGGGTGGCGATCGTCCTGATCACCGCGGCGGCGTGCGTCATGCCCGTCGTCGTCCACCCGCTGCGCTCCGACGAGATCCTGGTCAACTTCACGATGCTCCAGCAGCCGATGGGCGTGAACCGGGTGCTGGGCGTCGACTGGACGCTCTGGGTCGAGGTCCGCTTCTACGCGATGTTCGCCCTGTTCGTGGTCTGGCGGGGCGTCACCTACCGCCGGGTGGTGCTGTTCTGCTGCCTGTGGACCCTGGCCGGTGTCTTCGCCCGGGTCGCCGACATGCCGCTCACCGACGAACTGGTGATGCGTGACCACGCCCCCTTCTTCATCGGCGGCCTGGCGCTCTACCTGATCCACCGCTACGGCAACGACCTGCTGCTGTGGGGCATCGTGATCACGTCGTTCCTGCTCGGCCAGCGCTACTCGGTGACCGCCCTGTGGCACCCGGGCATGGAGGGCGACTTCCACCGCAACCCGTACGTCATCCAGGCGATCGTCTTCCTCGCCTTCGCGGCGGTGGCGGTGGTGGCGGTGGGCTGGACGAGCTGGGCGAACTGGCGCTGGCTGACCGTCGCGGGGGCGCTGACCTACCCCTTCTACCTGGTGCACGAGCACCTGGGCTGGTTCTTCATCCGGGTGCTGAACCGCGGCCTCGGCCTGCCGCCGTACGCGACGATCGTCATCAGCGTGCTGAGCCTGCTGGGCATCGCCTGGCTGATCCACCGGCTGGTGGAGAAGCCGTTCGGGCCCCGGCTGAAGCGGGCGCTGGTGGTGCGGCGGCCGCAGCTCGGCAAGTGACCCGGGCGCACCGCGCGAGAAGGGCCGGGCCCCGTTCCTCCGGAGGAACGGGGCCCGGCCCTTCGGCGGTTCACGGCCGCCGGGCGGATCAGGACGACTGGGCCGCCCGGATCCGTCGTACGACCCTGCGCACGGTCGGGTTGCGGCGCAGCGCCTCCGCCCGGACCGGGCTGCCGCCGGGCAGGCGCAGCGTGGTCAGCCGGCGCTTCTTGAAGTACCGCTGGTGCTCGGCGAGGTTGGCGGTCAGCCAGGCGGCCGCCTCCTCGTGCAGGCCGGGGTACTTGCGGGACTGCATGCAGTAGCCGACGGTGTGCACCAGCGGGGCGAGGCGCTCGCTCAGCGCGGCCAGTTCGAGCGGGGCGCCGAGGGTCTCGCGCTCCGCGTCGGGCAGGGCCGCGTCGATGATGGTGAGCGGGACGCGGTTGCTGTTCTCGTACGGCGTGATGCGTTCGAGGAGGAGCTCCGTGCCGACCCGGGCGACGGGGATGTCGTAGAAGGCGGCGGCGGTCATCAGGGCGGTGGAGAAGCAGCCGATGACGAGCCGGGGCTTCAGGAAGGCGAAGACGGTCTCGGCCAGGACGGGCTCGGCGAGGACCGCGAGCCGTACGCCGAGTTCCTCGGCCACCGCCTCCAGGGACCTGCTGTAGACGGCGGGCGCGCTGGGGTGCGGCTTGAACAGGACGCTCTCGTGGCCCGCCCGGGCGGCGGCCCGCAGCATCCGGACGTGCAGCTCCTCCTCCTCGCCCTGGGTGATCAGGTCGATCGCGGAGAGGTACTGGCCGAGCAGCACGGCCGTGGGGCGGTCGCCCTCGGGCAGCCGCTCGGCGAGGATGCCGGCGCCGTCCTCGCCTGTCCGGGCCAGTACGTCGACGATGGCCTCGTTGGGGATCGGCTCGGGCTCGACGCCGTACTCGGACAGCAGCATCGGGCGCAGTCCGGGGATGAGGTCGAGGTGGAGCACCCGGGCGATCCGGCTGTTCATGCCGTGCGGGATGCGGTTGCGGGTGGGCCCGTAGGTCATCAGGCCGTCCGCGTACACATGGATCGGGCTGTCGGCGAAGATGTCGGCGACCGCGCGGGAGGGGTTGGCCTGGATGGACTCGCAGGCGATCTCGACCTCCTCGTCGCCGAGGTTCCAGGCCAGGCGTACGGCCTTCTCCCACAGCTGGGCGTCCTGGGCGCGCGGCGACCAGCCGACCGGGTGGTGCGGGGCGATGAACTCGTTCCAGGAGCGCACCTCGTCGAACTCGGGGCGCAGCTTCTCGAACCCGGCCATCCGGTCCAGCGGGGTGCCGACCTCGGGCACGGCGGCGGTGTTGCTCACGACCAGGATGCGCCGGTGGGCGGCGCGCGGGCCGAAGAGGCCGGCGCGGATCGCCGCGGTGACGGTGGCGGCGGCGTACTGCGTGGCCGAGAAGAAGATCTGTGTCCTGCCGCTCATGCCGCGACTCCCTTCATACCGCCGCGTATGCGCCGCAGCGTGTGCACGCGTTCCTCGCCCATGCCGACGAGTGCCTCGTTGAGTTCCGCCTCCGTCATCCGGCCCAGCGCCTCGGCCGCCAGCTGCCGCAGCCTGGCGTGCACGCTGCGCTCGAACCGGCCCCGGTCCAGCAGCTGGTGGGCGATGACGACGCAGTAGTTGCGCAGGGCCTTCTTCCGCAGCCGGGCCGCCTCGGGGTCGTCGGCGAGTTCGGCCAGGACGAGGTCGAAGGAGCGGAAGAAGTCGAGCTGGCGGACGTCACCGATCTGGGTCAGCGAGCTGGCGATGCCACGGCGGTAGAAGACCCCGCGCAGGCTGGCGACGGCGTAGGACTCGGCCCTGCGGTGCAGGTCCCAGATCCAGGGGCGGTCCTCGGCGGTGCGCAGCCCGTCGTGGAAGCGCAGCAGGCCCTTGTCGAGCAGTCGGCGGTGGTAGATGCCGGCCCAGGCGTACGGGTAGTCGACCATCGTCGTGTCGTCGACGGGGAGGATGGAGCTGCGCGGGTCGAGCGGGGTGTGCCGGCGGCCCTCGGGGGCCCGGTGGATCTGCCGTTCGAGACCGAAGACCTGGACGTGGTCGGTGCGCACGAAGTCGACGTCGTGCCGTTCGATCTGGTGCACGAGGTCGCTCAGATAGCCGGGGGCGAGCCAGTCGTCGCCGTCCAGGAAGGTGAGGTAGCGGCCCTCGGACGCGTCGATCCCGGTGTTGCGCGCGGTGGCCAGTCCGCCGTTCTGCTCGTGCCGGATCACCCTGCTGTTCTTCAGCCGCTTCGTCAGCGCCAGCAGCGCCTCGTAGGTCTGGTCCTTGGTGGACCGGTCCTCGACGAACAGGAACTCGAACGTGTCGTCGGCGTTGTTGGCAAGGCTGGCCACGGTCTCCGGGACGTACGCCTCGATATTGAAACAAGGCACGATCACGGACAGTTTGGGGGGGTGCTGAGGCACGCGGACACCTGGGCTCTCTCTGGGGCAGACCCCTGCGACCGTAAGAGATGTTCGATGCCGGACATCAACCCCTCGGCCACTATCAGGTGAACGCGAGGTAGCTACACGACCTCCCTTTTCCACAGGGCCGCCCCGCCCCCGATCGGACACGTATGCTCCGCGCTCAGGTGTTCGATAATTCGGGGATCTGGGGGACTGTGTGCTCAAGACGGTGTTTCGAAGCGGGGCACTTCCGGCAGCGGAACGGTTTGCCGGGTTCGACGAATTCCTGAACAACTGCGTGCACCCACTGCGGGTGACCAGCCCGGACCCGGAACGCTTCCGTGCCACGGCACGGGCCGTGGACCTCGGAGCGGTGACCCTCACCGAGCTGACCGCGCTGCCGTCCGTCCTGCGGCGCACCACCCGGTCGATCCGCCGCTCCGACCCCGAGCTGTACTCGGTGGTCTTTCCCCGCCAGGGCGTCCTGAACGTGCGGCAGGCGGGCCGGGACGCGTTGCTGACCGAACACGACTTCGCGCTCTGTGACAGTTCGCGTCCGTTCAGCTTACGGATCTCCGCCCCGGGGACGGCGACGCTGATCAGCGCCCGAGTGCCTCGCGCGCTGCTGCCGCTCCCCGCCAGGCAGGTCGACCGGCTGCTGGGGACGCGATTGCCGGGCGACGAGGGGATCGGCGCGCTGCTCACCCAGTTCCTCGACGACATGACCGCCGGCCCCGCACACCCCCCGAGCGCCGACGTGGCACGACTGGGCGCGGTGGCCCTGGACCTGCTGGCCGCCACCCTCGCGCACCACCTCGACACCGGCCCCCGGCAGGAGGACGAGTCCGGTCGGCGGGCCCTGCTCCTGGACATCGACGCCTATATCCGCGACCACCTGCCCGAGCCGCACCTGTCACCGCGGTCCGTGGCCGACGCCCACCACATCTCCGTCAGCTATCTGCACCGCATCTTCCGCGCCCGGGACACCACGGTCACCGCGCTCATCCGCAGCCGCCGTCTGGAACGGGCCCACCTCGACCTCACCGACCGACGGCTGCGGGACGTACCGGTGCACCGCATAGCGGCCCGATGGGGCTTCAAGGACCACTCCGCCTTCACCCGCGCCTTCCGCACGGCCTACGGCATCGCCCCCAGTGACCTGCGCGAACCGGCCCTCGGCCGGTCGGCCGCGCCGCCCGATCCGGCGCCCTCCGAGGGGTGCGCGGGGTGCGCGGGGTGCGCGGGGTGCGCGCACCGGGGCTGAGATCTCTGCGGAACAGGAGAGTCCATGGGGGGATCCATCACCGTGCCCGGCCGCTGCGCCGCCGGACGGAAGGTCGACGGGGACGACGGGGACGACGGAGGCGATCGCCGGGAAGAGCTGCGAAGTCTTGAACTCGGCGGGACGTCGGTGTGGTCGGTCGAGGTCGCCCGCCGTCCGGTGGTCCTGCGTCTGACCCCGCACCCCGACCGGCCGCCCGCCCGTCGGTGCTACCACGTGACCCTCCTCCTGGAGGGGGAGGCGGTCGTCGTCCACGAGGGAGGCGAGACGGCCCTGCGGGCGGGCGACTTCTACTGCGCCGACGACTCACGGCCGCGCGAGCTGCGGGCCGGCCCGCTCAGAGCGGTCGGGATCGATGTCCCGCAGGCACTGCTGCCCCTGCCGCGGGACGAGGCGGACCGTGCGCTGGGGCGCCGTGCGGCGAGCCGGGACGGCACCGACGCCCTCCTGGTCCGGTTCCTCACCCAACTCGCCCGGAGAACCGATGACTTCCGGCCCTCGGACGGGCCGCGGCTGGGAACGGTCCTGAGCGGACTGGTCGCGGTGCTGTTCGCCCGGGTCGCGCGGTCCGGCCACGCGCCGCCGTCACGTCCCGAGCCGGGGGCCCTGACCCCGCGCATCGCGCGTTACGTCCAGCAGAACCTGGCGGACCCCGAGTTGAGTCCGCGCTCGATCGCCGCCGCGCACGGCATCTCCCCCAGCTACCTCCACCGGCTCTTCCAGAGCGAGCAGGAGACCGTCGCCGCCCTGATCCGCCGTCAGCGCCTCGAACGCGCCCGCTTCGACCTCGCCGACCCGGCCCAGGACACCACCCCCGTCCGTGTCGTCGCCGCCCGCTGGGGCTTCGCGCGGGCCACCGACTTCGCCCGTGCCTTCCGGGCCGCGTACGGGGTGACGCCCACCGAGTACCGCCGGCACTCCCGCGCCCTCGGTGGACGCATTGCCACATGAGTGTGCACTGAGCGCCAAGGCATCAGGCGTCACAGCCCGCCATGCTGATGATCGGGAAGGCGGCAGGGCCGGTCCGACACGCGCCGCCGACCTCCCGTTCTCCACCATCGGCTCTCCCGGAAGAGGTTGTCGTGAAGAAACTCCGTCTCGCCACGGTCGCCGCCGGCGCACTGATCGCCGGCGCGGGCCTCCTGGCCCCCACCTCCGCGCAGGCCGCGTCCACCTACTGGACTTTCAAGAACGTCCAGTTCGGCACCTGCCTCACCGCGGGGGACAGCGGCTCGGCGTACTCCACCACATGCGTCGGCAGCAACCGTCAGCAGTGGGACTGGGTCGGCGACGGCCACGGCAGCTTCCACATGCTCAAGAACCGGGAGACCGGCAAGTGCCTGAGGACCGACACCGTCTCCAACGTCAATGCGGTCTGGACCAGCACCTGCGACACCGACGCCTACTACGAGTGGTGGTACTACAACGGTGACGACCGGGTCCTCTACGTCCAGCCCGGCGGCGTCAACTACCTGAGCACGAGCAGCACCGTCAAGGACGCGGTCTACAGCCAAGGCCTCGACCTGAGCAACCTGAACCTCTTCAAGTGGACCGGCACCCACGACTGATCCGGGAGCCTCACCCGATCCCGAACCGGGCGTCGATGCCCGCCACGATGACGGCCAGGCCTTCCTCGAAGTGCCGGTCGTAGTCCTCGAACATCAGCGCGCCCGCCTGTGCCGACAGTGGGAAGTCGGCCATCAGGCGGGCGCGTTCCGTCATGTCGTAGCCCTCGCGGCGCTCGCCCGGCATGGGCTGGACGCCTTGTTCCTCGGTGACGAACCCGATGGTGTACAGGTACACGGTGGACAGGGCGCGGGCGGCCTGGGCGGGGGTGAAGCCCGCCGCCGTGAACAGCCGCAGGCTCTCCTCCATCTGCTCGGCGTGCTCGATGCCGGTGAAGCGCGAGCCGCTGTAGACCTTCGCTCCGTCGCGATAGCCGAGCAGGGCGGCGCGCAGGCCGCGGCCGGACATGAGCATCCGCTCCTGCCAGCTGTCCTCGGGGTCGAGGGACATCCCCGCGACCATCCTGCGGTACATCTCCGTCGCCATCTCGTCGAGCAGCGCCTGCTTGTCCTTGAAGTGCCAGTACAGAGCCGGCGCCTTCACGTTCAGCTCGCCCGCGATGGCGCGCAGGGTCAGCCCCTCCAGGCCCACCTCGTTCAGGAGCTTCAGGGCGGTGTCCGCCACCCGTCGGCGGTCGAGGGGGGCGCGTCGTTCCGTACTCACGCTGCACAGCTTGACACCTTAACGGCATTAAGGCACTCTCCCGTCAGAGGAACTTAACAACGTTAAGGAGCGGTCATGGCAGTGGACACCGACGTTCTGATCGTCGGCGCGGGCCCCACCGGCCTCGCCCTCGGCATCGATCTCGCGCGGCGGGGCGTGGACGCGCTCGTCGTCGAGCGGGGCGAGGGGCTCGCGCCGGGATCGCGCGGCAAGGGACTCCAGCCGCGCACCAGGGAGGTCTTCGACGACCTCGGCGTCCTCGACGCGATCCATGCGGCGGGTGGCGACTATCCGGTCGGGATGATCTGGCAGGACGGCCGACGGGTCGGCGAGCACCGGATGTTCGACCCGGCCGAGGCGACCGACGACTCCCCGTACAACGCACCGTGGATGGTGCCGCAGTGGCGCACCCAGGAAATCCTCCGCGCGCGACTGGAGGAGCTCGGCGGACGGGTCGCCTTCGGTCGCGAGGCCGTCGCCCTCGCCCAGGACGAGGACGGGGTGACCGTGGAGTTCGCCTCCGGCGGACCGGTCCGCGCGCGGTACGCCGTCGCCGCCGACGGCGGCCGCTCGGCGGTGCGGCGCGCGCTCGGGATCGCCATGACCGGCGAGACCGTCGACCCGGACCCGATCCTCGTCGCGGACGTGCGGATCACCGGGCTGGACCGCGACAACTGGCATGTGTTCCCGCCCGCCGAGGGCACCGGCGGCTTTCTGGCGGTCTGCCCGCTGGCCGGGACGGAGGACTTCCAGGCGGTGGCGCAGTTCACGGAGGGCACGGAGGTCGATCTGTCCCTCGACGGCGTCCGCAAGACCGTCGCCGCCCGCTCCCACCTCTCGCCCGAGGCCGTGACCGAAGTGCGCTGGGCCTCGGACTTCCAGCCGCGGGCCGCGCTGGCGGACCGCTTCCGCGCCGGGCGGGTCTTCCTCGCGGGGGACGCGGCGCACGTCCATTCACCGGCCGGCGGCCAGGGCCTCAACACCAGTGTCCAGGACGCCTACAACCTGGGCTGGAAGCTCGGCGCGGTGCTGCGCGGCGAGGCGCCCGAGGCCCTCCTCGACACCTATGAGGAGGAGCGCCGCCCCATCGCCGCAGATGTCCTCGGCCTGTCCACGAAGATCCACCGCGACGAGGTCCGGCGCGGCAAGGAGACCCGTCAGCTCGGTCTCGGCTACCGCGACCGCTCCCTCACGGTGGAGACCCGTACGGGCCTGCCGGAGGAGGCCCTGCGGGCGGGCGACCGCGCCCCCGACGCGGCCGTGGACGGCGCACGTCTCTTCGACGTGTTCCGGGGGCCGCACTGGACCCTGCTGACCGTCGGTACGGACGCGGAGCCGTCGGCGCTCCCCGGTGTCCGCACCGCGCGGATCGAGCCCGACGAGCGGTACGGGACCGGCGTCTTCCTGGTCCGCCCCGACGGTTACGTGGGCTGGGCGGGCGCCGACCCGAAGGGCCTTCAGGAGTACGCGGCCCAGGTGGGCCTGAGCACGGTTTAGCTACGCGCTGGCGAGCGTGAGCTTGACGGCGAAGCCGAGGAAGAGGGCGCCCGCGGCGGTCGTGGCGCCCGCGGAGAGCCGCCTGCGACGGCGGAAGGCCTCCGCGAGACGCGTACCGCTGAAGATCAGCGCCGTCAGATAGAGGACGCTCGCGGCCTGGGCGAAGGCGCCGAGCACGACGAACGAGAGGGCCGGGTAGGCGTAGCCCGGGTCGACGAACTGCACGAAGAAGGCGACGAAGAACAGGATCGCCTTCGGGTTGAACAGGCTGATCACCAGCGCCCGCCGGAACGGCCGCTCCCCCGCCACCGCCTCGGGCTCCGCGCTCCCGGCGACCGGGTCCCGCCGGCTCCGCCACATCGTCCGCGCGGCACGCAGCATCCCGACCGCCAGCCAGGTCAGATAGCCCGCACCGGCGTACTTCACGATGCTGAACAGCACGGCGTTCGCCTGGAGCAGCGACGCCACACCGGCGGCCGACAGGGTCATCAGCACGGTGTCCCCGCACCACACGCCCGCGGCGGCGGTGTACCCGGTCCGCACACCCCGGCGGGCGGCGACGGACAGCACGTACAGCGAGTTCGGCCCCGGCAGCAGGACGATCAGGACAAGGCCCGCGAGATAGGTGGGAAGGTCGATAACACCAAGCATGAGAGGGAGTGTCGCACGGCAGTACGACATCGTGTCCAGGTGTCTCGCGGGTCAGTCACCGTCGAGGAGGGTGTCCACCGGGAGGTCCGGTACGAGCCCGACGGAGGCGGGCACCGGGACGCTCCGACCTCGCTGGAAGCGCTCGGGTGCCGGGTACTTGCCGTCGACCGGATCCTGGTGCGGCAGGACCTCGTCGTGCCTGCGGTCGACGACGAGGTAGACGGGGACTCCGGCCTCGGCGCAGCACTCGGCCTCGGGGCCGAGGTCGTCGGACCAGTTCGATCTTTTCAGGGGGACTTTCCCCGAGCGTGGCCGGGGCCGTGCGGGTTCCGCCCTCGATCGCCCGTACGAGGGAATCGCCCGGCTCAGAAGGTGTCCGACGGTACGTACGTGCCCCAGATGTCGCGCAGGGCGTTGCAGACCTCGCCGACCGTCGCGCGGGCGCGCAGGGCGTCCTTCATCGGGTACAGGACGTTGTCCGTGCCCGCGGCGGCCTTCTTCAGGGCGGCCAGGGCGGTGTCGACCGCGCCCCGGTCGCGCTCGGCACGGAGCCGGGCGAGGCGTTCGGCCTGCCGGGCCTCGATGGCCGGGTCGACGCGCAGCGGCTCGTACGGCTCCTCCTCGTCGAGCCGGAAGCGGTTGACGCCGACCACCACGCGTTCACCCGCGTCCGTCTCCTGCGCGATCCGGTACGCGTTGCGCTCGATCTCGCCCTTCTGGAAGCCGTGCTCGATCGCCGCGACCGCTCCGCCGAGCTCCTCGACCTTCCGCATCAGCTCCAGCACCGCCCCCTCCAGGTCGTCCGTCATCCGCTCGACGGCGTACGACCCCGCGAACGGGTCCACCGTCGCGGTCACGTCCGTCTCGTGGGCCAGCACCTGCTGGGTGCGCAGGGCGAGGCGCGCGCTCTTGTCCGTGGGCAGCGCGATCGCCTCGTCGAAGGAGTTCGTGTGCAGGGACTGGGTGCCGCCCAGCACGGCCGCCAGGCCCTGGACCGCGACCCGGACCAGGTTCACCTCGGGCTGCTGGGCCGTCAGCTGCACCCCGGCGGTCTGGGTGTGGAAGCGCAGCGTCAGCGACCTGGGGTCCTTCGCGCCGAACTCCTCCCGCATGACCCGGGCCCAGACCCGGCGGGCCGCGCGGAACTTCGCCACCTCCTCCAGGAGCGTCGTACGGGCCACGAAGAAGAAGGAGAGCCGGGGCGCGAAGTCGTCGACGTCCATGCCGGCCGCGAGTGCCGTACGGACGTACTCGATGCCGTCCGCGAGGGTGAACGCGATCTCCTGCGCGGGCGACGCGCCCGCCTCGGCCATGTGGTAGCCGGAGATCGAGATCGTGTTCCACTTCGGGATCGCGGCCCGGCAGTACGCGAAGATGTCCGCGGTCAGCCGCAGCGACGGCTTCGGCGGGAAGATGTACGTCCCGCGCGCGATGTACTCCTTCAGCACGTCGTTCTGGATCGTGCCGGTCAGCCGGTCCGCGCCGACGCCCTGTTCCTCCGCGACCAGTTCGTACAGGAGCAGCAGCATGGCCGCGGGCGCGTTGATGGTCATCGACGTCGACACCGTGTCCAGCGGGATCCCGTCGAACAGCACCCGCATGTCGTCCACCGAGTCGATGGCCACGCCCACCTTGCCGACCTCGCCGTGCGCGATCGGCGCGTCGGAGTCGTGGCCCATCTGGGTGGGCAGGTCGAACGCCACCGACAGTCCCGTCGTACCGTTCGCGATGAGCTGCTTGTAGCGGGCGTTGGACTCGGTCGCCGTGCCGAACCCCGCGTACTGGCGCATCGTCCACGGACGGCCGGTGTACATCGACGGGTAGACGCCACGGGTGTAGGGGTACGACCCCGGATCGCCCAGCTGCCGCGCGGGATCCCAGCCCGTCACCGCCTCCGGGCCGTAGACGGGTTCGATGGGCAGTCCGGACTCCGAGTCACGTGCCATGGAATCCACCATGCCGTGCCGTTCGCGCGCCGTCATCCGCGGGGAGCATCTCCGGTGACACCGTGCGCACTCCGCGCGCCGCGCGGGGCGGGCGGCGCGGGGGGCCAGTGAGACGACGGGGGGCCGTGATGCGTAGTACGGGCATGAGGAGCTCGGGGAGCTCGAGGACCATGGGCGGACGCGGCGCCACGGACCGGAAGAGACGTTTCGCCGCCGGGTCGGCCGGGACCGACCGCACCACCGGGACCGCCGGAACCGCCCGGTCCGCCGGGGCCACCAGGTCCGTCGTGGTAGCCGCCGCGGCCCTGACCGCGCTGGCGACGGTGTGCGGCTGCACGATGCAGCCCGCCGACGGGGACGGCAAGCACCGCTCCCCCGTCCACATCAGCGTCACCGGCACGGCGGGCCCCGGCGAAGCCACCGGCACGCCGGGCGCCTCCCCTGCGCCCGCCGGCTCCGGCAGCCGGCCGGGCCCGGGATCCGGCACGCCCTCCGCCGCCCCCGCGGTGCTCTGGGAGCGCGGGGACAGCGGACCGGCCGTCCGCGAACTCCAGGCGCGGCTGCGCCAGGTCGCCTGGCTCTTCGACGGACCGACGGGTACGTACGACGATCTCACCGAGGAGGCGGTCCGCGGCTTCCAGGGCAAGCGCGGCCTGCCGCGGACCGGCCGGGTGGACACCGTCACCTGGCGGCGGCTGCGGGACATGACCCACGAACCCGGCCGGTGGGAGCTCTACCTGATGGGCGGGCAGCCGGCCGCCGCGCCCGACCCGCGCTGTCTGACCGGCCGGGTGCTGTGCGTGAGCAAGTCGAGCCGCACCCTGCGCTGGATGATCGACGGCCGGACCGTCTCGACCATGTCGGTCCGGTTCGGCTCCCAGTACACCCCCACCCGGGAAGGCGTGTTCCGCGTCTACTGGAAGTCCCGCCACCATGTGTCGACGCTCTACGACTCCCCGATGCCGTACGCCATGTTCTTCAGCGGCGGACAAGCGGTGCACTACTCCTACGACTTCGCCGCCCGCGGCTACGCCGGTGCTTCGCACGGCTGTGTGAACGTGCGCGACGAGGCGGCGATCGCCCGGCTGTTCGCGCAGGTGAGAAGTGGCGACAAGGTCGTCGTGTACTGGTGACGACGCCGGGCGCGGGAGAGGGAGAGGATTTGGGGCGCGGGCGGGACCGGGGGAACGTGTCCCGCCCGCGCCAGGTGCACGTGCCGTAGGTACGGGGGGAACCCCGGCTCCGTGCGACGGCCGATGACCAGTCGGCTCACTTATCACTGCGTCAGGGCCGCCGAAAATGTCACACCTGTTGCCGAAAAACTTGAGCACGGAGTAAAATCGCAGGTCAGCGGGCTGTTCCGGGAACGGTGAAGAGGGCGGGCTCAGACGGTGAGGTGCGCCCGGGGCCGCGAGAAGGCGCGCGGGCAGCCGGCGTTCCCGGCGTGCTTCGCGCTCTTCGGGTTCTGCGGGCCCTTCGCGTTCTTCAGGTTCTGCGGGCTCTTCGGGCTCTTCCACGAGCCGCGGGCGAGGGTCTGGGACAGGGACGGCGTCAGCAGGCCGAGGGCACCGTCGCGCGGGCCGTCGCCGCCGCCGCGGACCGCGCCCCGGTCGTCGCCCTGCTCGCCCCGGCTGTCCTTGTCACCCTTGTCGCCCTGCTCGCCGCTGCCGTCGCGGGCCGTTCCGTCCGAGTCGTCCTGGGAGCCCGGACCTCCCTCGGCGTTGCCGTCCTGACCGGAGTTCAGGGAGTCGCCGAGCAGCACCTTGCAGTACTTCCACACACGCGGGGAACCGCCCGCGACCTTCTCCAGGGCGCGTCTGCGCTCGTCGCCCGGGTCCCGGCCGGCGCGCATGTCCCGGCAGGCCGCGGCGACCCCGCTCCACGCGGAGCCGGAACCGGAGCCGGCGGCGGCCCGGTCGTCCCGGCCGCCGCTCTCGGTGGCGTCGTCGGTGCCCCGGTTCTTGCGGCCGCCGGGCGAGGCGCTCGTACGGTCGTCGGGGGTCGCCACTCCGCTGGTGCCGCCCATGATGTCGCCCGGCACGGGCGGTACGGGCGGGCCGTCGGGGCTCGCGGCGGCCGAGACGGAGGCCGCCGGGCCGGGTTCGACACCGCCGAACGGCGCGGGCAGGACTCCGGTTCCGGCCGCCACGGCGACCCCGCCGACCATTCCGGCGGCCAGCGCGGCGGACAGACCCAGGCGGACCGGGCGGCCCCAGCGGAACCGGCCGGCGGTCGGAGCCGCGCGGCCGAGACGGACGAGTCCGGCGTCGGCGGAGCGAGCCGCGACGGGGCGACCGCGGCGGCCGACGGCCGGCCGCTCGGCCCCACGGGCGCCGCGCGCGGCCCGGAAGGCGGCCACCGCGGCGGCCTCCCCGGGAAGTTCGGTGCTGTCCGGCGCGGTTGCCGCCGTGGTCAGGGCGCCGAGAGCCTCGGCGAGCTGTCCGGCCCGGTCCCGGGCCGTGGCGTCGACAGCGGGGGCCGGCTGCTCCCCGCGCAGCAAGCGCTCCGCCGCTTCGCGGTCCAGCCACCTGTACTGCTCGTCGGCCATCACATGTCCTTCTGCGTCCGCGCGCGTGGATGCGTCACACCGGCGGACGTCACCGCGCGGGCGCGCGGTTCTCGCTGGGACGGCAGGGCGTCGAGCCCGCCGGCCGATTCCGGATCGGAGCCGAGGAGTTCGGCGAGCCGCTTCAGACCGCGGTGCGCGGCCGTGCGGACGGCCCCCGGCCGCTTGCCCAGCGTCTCGGCGGCGCTCTTGGCGTCGAGGCCCACGACCACCCGCAGGACGACCGCCTCGGCCTGGTCCTGCGGCAGCCGGGCGATGAGGGAGAAGGCGCGACCGGTGGCCAGGGCCTCCATGGCCTCGCCCGCGGTGTCGGACGCGGCGGGCTTCGCGGTCAGTTCGGTCTCGTCGCCGCCTGTCGCGGGGCGCCGTCCGCGCATCCGTATGTGGTCCAGGGCCCGGTTGCGCGCTATCCGCGCGGCCCAGCCGCGGAAGCGGTCCGCGTCGCCGGTGAACCGCTCCAGGTCGCGGGCGATCTGCAGCCACGCCTCGGAGGCGACGTCCTCGGCGTCGAGGTCACCGACCAGTGTCCGTACGTATCCGAGCAGCCGCGGGTGCACCGTGCGGTACACAGTCCGGAACGCGGTCTCGTCCCCGTCCTGCGCAGCAAGCACCGCGGCCGTCAGCTCCGCGTCGTCCCCCAGCACCGCGCCCCTTTTGCGCCTCGGCCGACACCGCTCTCGCGGGCCGTGCTCTCGCCGTCGTGGTTGCTCGATCGATGGCCGTCGATGGTTACGGTCACAGGCCCCGTGGTGGTCAGGCAGTCCGCCGCTGTCAGCAGTACGGCGCGAAAGGCACGTTACGGCGTGAAACCGCTGCTCGTCCACGTCGGTAGAACATGCAACTAACTCGTGACTCTGCGGGTGTGACAGAAAACGCACTCTTGGCGCTGTAGGAAATACGGGCCGCCGCGCGGCCCGTGCCGCGCGACGGCCGGGGCCTCTCCTGTGGGGGGTGGCGGCCCCGGCCGTTGCCTTGGCGGCAGATCCGAGGCCCGCGAGTCGCCCCGCGCGCGGAAAGCGATTGCCCGGGACAGTGACTGCTCAGGGCCGTGATCGTCCAGGACCGCGCGCCTTCGAGGCGGTGTCTGCTCAGCGCAGCGGCCGTGGCCGCCAGTCGTCCCGGCGCCGGGTCCGCCTCGGCGGCGCGGTCAGGTCGCGTACGGCGAGGAAGGCGGCGACGGCGCGCTTCTCGGACTCGGCGTCGGTCTCCTCCTCGCGCAGCACGACGGCGAGCACTTCCGTCAGGCGGGCGGCCCGGCCGGACAGCGCCTCGTCCCCCGGAGCGCCGCCCGTGCCGACGCCCGTCCCCACATGGCTCATTCCGTCCCCTCACCGGTCGTTCCGCCGTCGCGCCGCACGGGGCCGCCACGCGCCCCGCGGACCCGTCCCCGCGCCCCCTCGCGGATCCGTCCTCGCACCGCCGCGCGGATCCGTCCCCGCGCCGCCGTCCCCGTGCTCGTCCGGGTCTTCGCGGGGCGGCCGCAGGGCGCCCTCATGTCGACTCCCCCAGCGTCCGGGGCCCGTCATCCGTCACACCCGCGGACTGCGCGCCGTCCACGCCCAGTTCACGGGCGATCCGGCGCAGGCCCCGGTGCGCGGCGGTACGGACCGCGCCGGGGCGCTTGCCGAGGATCCGGGCAGCGGCCGGACCGTCGAGACCCACCACGACCCGCAGCAGCACGGCCTCGGCCTGGTCGGGCGGCAGGGCGCGGATGAGGGCGAGGGCGCGCTCGGTGGAGAGGGACTCCAGGGCCTGGTCGTCAGTGTTGTGAGGGCCCGGCAGGTCCAGTACGTCCGGTTCGAGGGCCGCCGCCACGGGCCGTACCCGGCGGCGCCGCAGATGGTCGAGCGCCCGGTGCCGGGCGATGGTCGCGGTCCAGCCGCGGAACCCCGCCCCGTCCCCCGCGAACCTCCCGAGGTCACGGGCGATCTCCAGCCACGCGTCGGCGGCCACGTCCTCGGCGTCGTCACCGACCAGCCCGCGCAGATACCCGAGCAGCCCCGGCTGCACGATCCGGTACGCCGCCGCGAACGCGCTCTCGTCTCCCTGCTGGGCCAGCGCGACCGCCGCGCCCAACTCCCCGTCGTACGCCTGCGCGCGCCGGGGTTCGCCTCCCTGGCCCAAGACAGTCCTCGTCCATGCCGAGTCCGTGGCCGCGGTCCACGGCCGCCTCGCCTGCCGGAGCCGCCGCGTGGAGTGGCTCCACGGGCATCTGCGTCTGTCCTGGCGGAAGTGTCACAGCGCGCCGGACGGGCGGCCCGAGCGCCGGGACGGCCCCGCCCGCGCACCCGTCAGCCGCTCACCCGCCCGCGCCGCGTGCCGCCGTCGCGTCCTGGCACAGCAGCCGCAGCGAACCCTGGCCCGTGAAACACCGGCGGGCCTCGTCGATCGGGTCCCACAGCCGGCCGTCCGGGGTGCGGATCCGGTACTCGCCGCCCGACGCCCACCACTCCGCGCCGGTCTGCCGGACGATCACCTCGCCCGCGTACGCGCCGAAGCCCCGCAGCACCCCCTCCACCGCGGCGTACGGGGTGCCCTCGCGCCCGATCTCCTCGATCATCCGGTCGACCCGCCACAGGCTCGGCGCCCCGTAGTCGAGGCGCAGCCGCGCGCCCTCGCGCATGGCGCTCACCACGTCCGCCGCCCACCGCACCGGCCGGTTCGCGGCGTGGGGCCTGGTCCCCCGCGGTGCGGCGTCCGTCGTCAGCTGGCTCGTCAGATAGCTCGTCACATCGAGAAGAGCGAGGTCAGCGGCGTTTTCGTCACCCGTTTCCGAGGCGATCGGGCAACCGGCGCAGGACCGCCCCACCTTCCCCGCACAACGCACACAGGACGCGCTCAGGACGCGCTCAGGACGCGCTCAGGAACGAGCCCTGGCTCCCTGCGCGCCGCGGGCCCGCCGCGACACCACCGCGCGCAGCACCCGCCGCCCCTCCGTGCACACGTCCAGCGCCGGGCGCAGTCCGCCCGCGCCGTGCTCGGCGAGCAGTTCCAGGACGCTGATCTGGCGGCGCAGTTCGGCGGCGACGAGCGGCGGCACGCCCGCCGGGCGGCCCTCGGCGGGCGTCTCGCCCGCGCGGATGCGGTCGAGGGCGTCGGCCGGGGAGGTGTCCTCGGCCGGGTCGAGGATCCCGTGGATCCGCAGCGAGGCCACCGAGCAGGCGTCCGCCCACTCCCGCATCTCGGCGGTGGTCCGCCCGGCCGGGGCGGCGGCCAGCATCCGGTGGGCGAGGAGAGCGGCCGCGTTCTCCTCGGACTCCTCCGGCGCCGCGAGCTTGCCGCGCACCTGCTCCAGCGACTCGCCCCAGTCGCCGCCGGAACGGTCCGTCAGGCTGCCCCACAGCGGCCGCAGAACCTCGTCGTCACCGCCCAGCAGCGGCACACACCGATCCAAACAAGCCAGCCCGCTCGCGGTCAGCCCACGGTCGTCGGCCTGACCGATGAGGTCCACCAGGCTCATTCACATCTCCCTTGTCGGGGCGCCATTCCTTACGGAGCCCGCATGTCCCCTTACTGCGTGCGACCACCCCGGTGTGTCACAGGGGTCGGCCCGTCGATCCGGTCGAGCAGCGAAAGCAGGGGGGTTTTCAGCCAAAGGGACCACAGGAGCCACAGGAACACAAGGGGTCACTTGAAGATCACTGAGAATCACTGGACCCGTGGAGGCCGCCGAAGCCACCGGCCTCCGAGGCGGCGAGCACCGACCGGGGCCCGGACGCCCGCACCCCCGGGCTCATCCCAGCCGGGCCGCCAGCGCGGTGAACTGCGGCCAGGTCAGAGCGGGTTTGCCCGGGTCCCACAGTTTCTGGACGGTCGCCCGCAGCGGCATCCGGACACCTGACGCGACCTGGTCCTGGGTCTGGGAGTTCGCGAGGTCGCACCAGACCGCGAAGGAACCGCCGAGGATCTGGTCGTCGTACTTCGCCGGCACGGCCGCCGTCTTGCGCAGGACGCGCGGGTCCCACTGCTCGTAGATCCGCTTGCCCGTCGGATAGACGAAGGTGTTCGGCTCGCCGAGCACGTAGTAGAGGAACTCGTCGTTGTAGTTGAGCACCTTGCGGCCCGCGCCCAGGTAGTCCTCCGGCGGCCGGGCGCCGATCTCCTTGCCGGTCCAGTAGGCGACCTGGAGGTCCTTGGCGGGCTGTACGGACGCGTGGCGGAAGAAGCCGTCGTTCCAGACCCGCATCGTGCGGCCGTGGGCGCGGACGGTGTCGGCGCGGTCGTCGAGCCAGCCGGTGGTGAGGTCGGCGACGGTGCCGGAGGAGCCGTACTTCGCCCTGGCCGCGGTGGCCAGCTGCGGATAGGCGGCCTCCGGGTCCGCCGCCGTCAGCGCCTGGTACTCGTCGCCGCCGAGGTGCCACTGACCGCCGGGGAACAGGCCGGCGTACTCGCCGAGCAGGTCGTCGACGAGGCCGGCGGAGTCGTCCTTCGCGATGTCGATCGCGCCGCGGGTGGCCACGCCCTGCGCGTTGCGCAGCTGGAGGTCGGGGTGGGCGGCGATGGCGGCGCCCAGGTGGCCGGGCGAGTCGATCTCCGGGACGACCGTGATGTGCCGGCTCCGCGCGAGCGCGACGATCCGCCCGACCTCCGCCTTCGTCAGGTGCTGGGCGGACACGATCTCCGGGTGGGTCGCCGACTCGATCCGGAAGCCCTGGTCGTCGGAGAAGTGCAGCCCGAGCTCGTTGTACTTGAGGTCGCCCAGCTCGCGCACCCGGTCCTCGATCCAGGCCGCGGTGAAGTGCTTGCGCGCGATGTCCAGCATGAACCCGCGCAGCGGCTTGGCCGGCTCGTCGTGCACGACGCCCTCCGGGGCCGTGCCGCCGCCGTGCACCTCCTGCTTGAGGGTGCGGGTGCCGTAGAAGACACCCGCTTCGGCGGGCCCGCTGATGGTCACCCGGCCGCCGCGCACGGTCATGGCGTACGACTCCGGGTCCGCGCCCTCGTCGTCGTTCAGCGCCAGCCGGACGTCCCCGGCGCGCACGTCGTCCTTCTCGCCCCCGTACCTCAGCCCCAGCTCCCCGGCGATCAGCCGCCCCTCGTCGGCCAGCTCGGCGTCGCTGACCACCACGCGGTAGCCGGACCGCGGCTGCCAGCCGGGGCCGCGCGCCGGGGTGTGGGCGCGCACGGCGGGGATGGTCTGCGGGGCCTTGGACAGGGGGTAGGTCTCGGCGGGCGAAGGGCTGGTGCCGGCGGCCTGTCCGGCCGAGGAGGCGGCTCCGGAGTCCCGGTTCACGGAGTCCCCGTCGTCACCGAAGGCCCAGAGTCCGAGCCCGGCGCCGAACGCGGCGACCGCGGCCCCGACCAACAGCGCCCGCCGGCCCGCCCTCTTCTGCGGCGCCCGGCGCCTGCGCTGACCCACGCCTTTCTGCGGCGCCCGGCGCCTGTGCTGACTCACTCCGCCAACCTACGGCCACCGGCGCGCCGAGGCTGTCCACCACACGTTCCGAAACTCTCCCGTCCGGGTGAAAACCGGACATCCGACGGACATGAACCCGACCACTCTCGATACGGTGTCGTCACAACTCTCACAGCATCCCCTGCCGACACACACGTGACGCGAGGACCCACGCTGCCTGCGCACCGCATTCCTCACCGCTCCGGCCGAGTGGCCATACCCACCGTCCCGGAACAGTCCCGCACCCCGCCGCCCCAGCAACCGCTGGAGGGGTTCAACACCGCGCCCGCCGACGACGCCCGCCGACTGCTCCTGGGCTGCCTGCGCAGCCCGCGCTGGGCCAGGCGCGTCGCCGACCACCGCCCCTATCCCGACCTGGAGTCGCTCCTGGCGGCCTGCGACGAGGCGGCGTACGACCTGACCCCGGGGGATCTCGCGGAGGCACTGGCGAGCGAGGCCCTGCCGACCCTGCCGTACGGAACGTACTCGGCAGCCCATACTGCCCTGAACGCGGCCCACGCGGCCTACGAGGCGCGCTTCGGACATGTGTTCGTCATCTGTCTGGACGAGGTGCCCCGGGACGAAACCCCCGACCGCGTACTCGAAGGCATCCGATCACGATTGACAAACGATCCCGAGGAAGAACGGGTGGTCACGGCGGAGGAACTGCGGAACCTGGCCAAGGGAAGGCTGGCCGCCCGCCTCCGGAGCGCGAGGAATCCCGCGCTCGGCTCAAACAGTGTCACATCCGGCGAATAGGACATGATCCCTCGCCACGGCACGCCTGCCAATAGCCCGTACGTGCCCCTTTGCGTGCCAGTTTGATCACACCGGCAGGCCCCGTGTAAGCGCCACGCGCACACGTCGCTACGATGCTGGGGGCCGGTGGACCGTACCCGGCCGGGCCCGACCGACACCGAAGCCGGCAGGCCCTAGTCCCCGCTCCCGGAGGGTTCTTCCGTGCCGGCTGGAACGCTGTACCGCGGCCGGGAAGGAATGTGGTCCTGGGTGGCTCATCGAGTCACCGGCGTCCTCATCTTCTTCTTCCTGTTCGTTCACGTGCTGGACACCGCTCTCGTTCGTGTCTCCCCCGAGGCCTACGACAAGGTCGTAGCCACGTACAAGACCCCGATCGTCGGGCTGCTGGAGTATGGCCTCGTCGCCGCCATCCTCTTCCACGCGCTCAACGGCCTGCGCGTCATCGCCGTCGACTTCTGGTCGAAGGGCCCGCGCTACCAGAAGCAGATGCTCTGGTCCGTCGTCGGCATCTGGGTCGTGCTGATGATCGGGGCGATCTACCCCGTCCTCGGCCACGCCGCTCGTGAACTGTTCGGGAGCTGACGTCGATGTCCACTGCTGAAACCACCGCTTCCGGGATCGGCCCCGTCGAGGGCGCTCCCCTCTTCGACGTCGACAACCCGGCGCCCCTCATCGAGGCCCCGCGCGCTCGCACCAAGAAGACCCCGAAGTCCACGCGGGGCAACTTCGAGATGTACGGCTGGCTGTTCATGCGCCTGTCCGGCATCGTGCTGGTCGTCCTGGTCCTGGGCCACCTGCTGATCCAGCTCGTGCTGGACGGCGGCGTCTCCAAGATCGGCTTCGCCTTCGTGGCCGGCCGCTGGGCCTCGCCGTTCTGGCAGGTCTGGGACCTGCTGATGCTGTGGCTCGCCATGCTCCACGGCGCCAACGGCCTGCGCACGGTCATCAACGACTACGCGGAGCGCGCGAACACCCGGCTGTGGCTCAAGGGCCTGCTCTACACCGCCACGGTGTTCACCATCCTGCTGGGCACGCTGGTGATCTTCACCTTCGACCCGAACATCCGCTAGGCACGGGGCTGAGGCAACCACCATGAAGATCCACAAGTACGACACCGTCATCGTCGGCGCCGGCGGCGCCGGCATGCGCGCCGCCATCGAGTCGACGAAGCGCAGCCGCACCGCCGTGCTGACCAAGCTCTACCCCACCCGCTCCCACACGGGCGCCGCGCAGGGCGGCATGGCCGCCGCGCTCGCCAACGTGGAGGAGGACAACTGGGAGTGGCACACCTTCGACACGGTCAAGGGCGGTGACTACCTGGTCGACCAGGACGCCGCCGAGATCCTGGCGAAGGAGGCCATCGACTCCGTCCTCGACCTGGAGAAGATGGGCCTGCCGTTCAACCGGACCCCGGACGGCACCATCGACCAGCGCCGCTTCGGCGGTCACAGCCGCAACCACGGCGAGGCCCCGGTCCGCCGGTCCTGCTACGCGGCCGACCGCACCGGCCACATGATCCTCCAGACGCTGTACCAGAACTGCGTGAAGGAGGGCGTGGAGTTCTTCAACGAGTTCTACGTCCTCGACCAGCTGATCACCGAGGTCGACGGCGTCAAGAAGTCCGCCGGTGTGGTCGCGTACGAGCTGGCCACCGGCGAGATCCATGTCTTCCAGGCGAAGGCCGTGATCTACGCGTCCGGCGGCACCGGCAAGTTCTTCAAGGTGACCTCCAACGCGCACACCCTGACCGGTGACGGCCAGGCGGCCGTCTACCGCCGCGGTCTGCCGCTGGAGGACATGGAGTTCTTCCAGTTCCACCCGACCGGCATCTGGCGCATGGGCATCCTGCTGACGGAGGGCGCCCGCGGTGAGGGCGGCATCCTGCGCAACAAGGACGGCGAGCGCTTCATGGAGAAGTACGCGCCGGTCATGAAGGACCTCGCGTCCCGTGACGTCGTCTCGCGCTCCATCTACACGGAGATCCGTGAGGGCCGCGGCTGCGGTCCCGAGGGCGACCACGTCTACCTCGACCTCACCCACCTCCCGCCGGAGCAGCTCGACGCCAAGCTCCCGGACATCACGGAGTTCGCGCGCACCTACCTCGGCATCGAGCCCTACACGGACCCGATCCCGATCCAGCCCACCGCGCACTACGCCATGGGCGGCATCCCGACCAACGTCGAGGGTGAGGTCCTGTCGGACAACACCACGGTCGTCCCGGGCCTGTACGCGGCCGGCGAGGTCGCCTGCGTCTCGGTGCACGGCGCGAACCGCCTCGGCACGAACTCCCTGCTGGACATCAACGTGTTCGGCCGCAGGGCGGGCATCGCGGCGGCGGAGTACAGCCAGAAGGCCGACTTCGTCGAGCTCCCGGAGAACCCGGAGTCCCAGGTCGTCGCGCAGATCGAGCGCCTGCGCACCTCCACGGGCACCGAGCGGGTGGCGACGCTGCGCCGCGAGCTCCAGGAGACCATGGACGCGAACGTCATGGTGTTCCGCACCGAGCAGACGATCAAGACGGCGGTCGAGAAGATCGCCGAGCTGCGCGAGCGCTACCGGAACGTGTCGATCCAGGACAAGGGCAAGCGGTTCAACACCGACCTGCTGGAGGCGGTCGAGCTGGGCAACCTGCTCGACCTGGCCGAGGTCATGGCCGTCTCCGCGCTGGCCCGCAAGGAGTCCCGCGGTGGTCACTACCGCGAGGACTACCCGAACCGCGACGACGTCAACTTCATGCGCCACACCATGGCGTACCGCGAGGTGGGCGACGACGGCTCCGAGTCGATCCGTCTCGACTACAAGCCGGTCGTCCAGACCCGCTACCAGCCGATGGAGCGTAAGTACTGATGGCAACCCCCGTTCTGGACAAGGTCGAGGCGGAGTCCGCCGCCTCCCCCTACATCACGGTCACCTTCCGGATCCGCCGCTTCAACCCGGAGATCTCGGCCGAGGCGACCTGGGAAGACTTCCAGCTGGAGATCGACCCCAAGGAGCGGGTCCTCGACGGCCTCCACAAGATCAAGTGGGACGTCGACGGCACCCTCACCTTCCGCCGCTCCTGCGCCCACGGCATCTGCGGCTCGGACGCCATGCGGATCAACGGCAAGAACCGCCTTGCCTGCAAGACGCTGATCAAGGACCTCAACCCCGAGAAGCCGATCACGGTCGAGCCCATCAAGGGCCTGACGGTCCTCAAGGACCTGGTCGTCGACATGGAGCCGTTCTTCCAGGCGTACCGGGACGTCATGCCCTTCCTCATCACGAAGGACACGAACGAGCCGACCCGCGAGCGTCTTCAGACGGCCGAGGACCGCGAGCGCTTCGACGACACCACGAAGTGCATCCTGTGCGCGGCCTGCACGTCGTCGTGCCCGGTCTTCTGGAACGACGGCCAGTACTTCGGTCCGGCGGCCATCGTCAACGCCCACCGCTTCATCTTCGACTCGCGTGACGAGGCCGGCGAGCAGCGGCTGGAGATCCTCAACGACCGCGACGGCGTGTGGCGCTGCCGTACGACCTTCAACTGCACGGACGCCTGCCCGCGCGGTATCGAGGTCACCAAGGCGATCCAGGAAGTGAAGCGGGCGCTGATCACCCGGCGCTTCTGATCTCCTCGTCCGGACCCCGGGGCCCTGTCTCCACTGCGGAGACAGGGCCCCGGGGCGTTTCTCAGAGCTGGCTGAGGATGGTGGGATCGGTGATCGCCAGATCGTCCGCCAGCAGCATCGCCTTGCTGAGGATCACCGCCAGCATCCGGTCGCCCTCGAAGGGCAGATAGCCGGTCTGGGGGCTTGTCGCGGCGGACTTCGGGACGATGCACAGGTACTGGTCGTTCGGGCTCATCAGGATGTTCCCCGAGCCCAGATGGATCTTGTACGTGTGGCGCTCGCCCTTCACGTGCAGGAAGCGCCCCTCCAGGGTGCAGCGGTCGGCTATCGCCAGGCGGGGGATCAGCCGTTCGAGGAGCGCGCGGCGGGTCTGCGCGGTCTCCGTCAGATCGCCGAAGCCGTACGACGTCCAGTACTCCTGGAAGCGGCCGCCGGGGCCGCCGTCCTGCCAGGTCGGGTCGTTGCCGACGCTCGCCACGCCCACGAACAGATCGACGTCGCGCAGCACTTCGGACAGGACGAGCGGGGGGATCTCGGTGAGCGGCAGGGGCTCGACCGGGTCGTCGTCGGGGCCCAGCCACATGCGGTACTCGCCGCCGCAGCAGTGCGCCGAGTTCTCGGGGGCGTCGATCGGGTAGAAGCGCACCTGGTCGGTGCGCAGCCGCAGATAGCTGCCGGACTCGGTGGTGTCGTCGCCGTACTGGCCGTCGCCCTCGATCCAGTACTCGGCGCGCAGTCCCCACCGGGGCAGCTCCCGGCTGGCCGGGGGCGCCTCGTCGTCGACGCAGAGGCGGAGCTTGTTGCGCCAGCCCCTGATCGCGGCCAGGGAGTGGAACTGGTGCTGGCGCACGTAGTGGGCGGCGAAGCGGTTGGAGTAGGTGCCCGTCGCGCGCTCGGCGTCGGTGAGCAGGTACACCTCGCGGTGGGCCTGTTTGAAGGGCTGGGTGATCCCGTGCCGCTCCAGCCAGTCCCGCCAGGCGACGACCTCGGCCGGCTCCTGGCCGACCGGGTGCCACAGGGCGACCTCCGCGCCGCCCGTGACCGGATCGTCGGTGAGGGTTCGCAGCTCGCCGTCCGCGAAGCCGACCGGTGTGCCGTCGACGGTCCACAGCAGCCGGCGGGCCAGGGTGCCGACGAGCGGGTGGTCGAGGTAGCGCTCGCGCCAGGTGCCGTACGCCCAGGTGCGCCGGGCGAGGAGCTGCCGGTCCAGGCGCTCGGCCTGCGCCGAGAGCATCTTGTCGATGTCCTTGACGGCCGCCTTGAGCTCCTTCAGCTCCTCGGCGTGGTCGCGCCGCACGGCGGCGGGCACGCTCTTGACGGCCTTGCCGGTGGCGTTGCGCCAGCTCAGCACGGCGCGGGCGCCCCGGACGTCGACGAGGGCGATGGTCTCGCCGAGGACGCGCAGGGTGTGCCCCACCTCGTCGAGCCCATAGGCCGGGACGGCGAGTTCCTCGATCTCCTCGCGGCTGAGCCCGAGGGCGGCGGCCCGCGCCTCCAGGGCGCCGTCGACGAGCTTCGCCGTGGCCTTGTACGTCACCCGGGTGGCCAGCCGGGCCAGTTCGGCGAGGGCGGACTCGCTCTCGACCCGGGACAGCGCGATCACACCGGCGTTGGCGACCTTCGGGTTGCGCGGGCCGACTCCGGCGACCTTCTTCAGGGAGGTCTCGACGAGCGCGCCGAGGGCCCGGGCGCTGTCCGGATGGGGCGGCAGGAGGGAGACCAGCCAGGCGAGGCCGCGCAGGGCGTCGGCGTTGTAGGGGTCGTAGGCGTCGTTCAGGCTCGCGCCGTAGGCCGGGGCGTCCAGCGGGAAGGTCCGGGGGCGGCCGACGAGCGCGACCCAGGACAGCGCGGCGACGCGGACGCGTTCGGCGCCGAGGGCCTCGATCAGGGCCTGCGCCTGCTTGTCCCACTTGGCGGAGGGCTTGGAGGCGGTGGCGGTCATGAGGTGGGCCAGCAGCGCCTGCCAGTCGGGTCCGGAGGCGTCCTTCATGGCCTGCTCGGCCCATGCCTCGCCGACGTTGAGGACAGGGGGCTCCGGGAATCTCTTCACCAGGTTGCCCAGGGGTGTGACACGGTAGGCGTCCATGGCGGTGCGGCGGACCACCGCGACGACGGCGGGAGACGGCCGGCGTCCGGCCGCCAGCTCGGCCTCGACCAGTTCGTCCAGCCGCGACTCGTACCAGAAGGTGTGCTTCCTGCCGAGTTCTTCGAGCTGCCTCAGCCGCTCCTCGGCGAGCCGGTCGCCGGGCAGGTCCCTGGACACGACGGCGAGCAGGGTCAGCGCGTTGCCCCGGACGACCGAGTCCTCGCCGACCGAGTGGTGGCGCTCCACCAGCGCGTCGGCCAGCCGGGTCCGCTGCTCGACGGACAGGGCGCGCAGCACATCGAGGATCTCGGACCACCCGCCGCCCCAGTATCCGTCGTTGGCCGCGGCGGCCTTGAGGGCGTCGTCGGCGAGCCTGCCCATGTTGTCCTCGTCCGCCTGTCGGCGGATCCGCTGCAACCAGCTCCCGGTGCCTCTCATCGTCATCCCCCCACCAGCGCGACGAGCTTGAGGAAGGTGACCTCGGTGCCCAGGACCAGGTCGATCTCCTCGTCGAGGTCGGTCACCTGACGGTCTCCCACGAGTACCAGGAAGCCGTTGCCCGCGAAGGCCCTGAGCGCCAGCGCGGTCTGCGCCTCCGGGTCTATCCGGCGGGGCGTGCGCAGCGCGTACCCGTTCAGCACCCGCTCGGTGTCCTCGGGCTGCACGAGCCCCTGGAACACCCCCGGCATCCGCGCGTTGTGCTCGGCGACCTCCTGGAAGACCCGCCGCCGGATCAGCTCGCGCAACGCGAGCCGCTCCTCGGCGATCTCGATCCCCCAGCCCGCGCCCCGGTCCCCGCTGGTCGTCTCGTCGACGAACGTCACCATTCCCATGCCGAGGACAGTACGAGCCCCCACTGACAATCGTCCGCCGGGCCCGGATCCGCGGGCCCGCCCCGGCCGTCCGGGGCGCGTGGGGCGGGAGCGGGAGGTGCTTCACCTCAACGGGTGATCACATGTTCGGCCCGCGGTCAGCCCTTCCGCACCGCATCCGGCCCGCCCCTAACCTGACGGGATGTCAGACGACGTGTCATACGAACTTCTCGGACTCGACAACGTGCTGCTGCCCGTCGGGGATCTCGGCGAGGCCGTGAGCTTCTACGGGCGCGCCGGGCTCCCGGCCGCCTTCCGGCTCGACGACGCCGGGATCGCGCTGCTGAAGGTGGGCAAGGAGACCCCGGGCGTACTGCTGCGGCTGGACGAGGCGCTGGACCACCGGCCGCCGCCCTGGGCGTCGCCACGGCTGTGGCTGGAGGTGCCGGACGCCCGCTCGGCCGCCCGTTCGCTGGCCGCCGCCGGCATCACCCCCCTGGAGGAGCCCTTCTCCACCGCCACCGGCTGGACCGTCGAGTTCGCGGATCCCTGGGGCAACGTCATCGGCCTGACCGACTACACCAAACGCCCCGAACTGGCCCGCAGGGCACCGCGGTAGACGGGTCGACAGATCCCCCGGACCCAGCTTGAACATGTTCAAAAAGAGGTCTACATTCGTCCTCGACAGCGTTTTGAACGTGTTCAAGAAGACGTGTTCAATGAAGGGGTGGGGACGGACATGGATCTCACAGTCGTGGCGTACGTCATCTATCTGGTGGTCAGCATCGCGCTGACGATCTGGGTGGCGCGCACGCTCAGCCGCAACGGGCGGGTCTTCCTGGCGGACGTGCTGCACGGGAACGAGAAGCTCGCGGACGCCGTCAACCACCTGCTGGTGGTCGGCTTCTACCTGGTCAACCTCGGCTTCGTCGCGCTGTACCTGAGCGGCGACGACACCATCGCCGACACCCGCGGGGTCTTCGAGGCCCTGTCGACCAAGCTGGGTGTGGTGCTGCTGGTGCTCGGGGTGATGCACCTGGGCAACGTGTACGTGCTCAGCCGGATCCGGCGGCGCGGGGTGCTGGAGCGGGAGCAGGTGCCGCCGGTCGCCCCGCAGGGCTGGGTCGCCCCCACCGCCGGGGCGTGAGCGGCGTGACGGCCGTCGCCGCGGACCGGGACGCCCCGCGCGTCCCGGTCCGCCGGCTCACCGTGCTGTACGACGCGCAGTGCTCGCTGTGCTCCTTCGTACGCGACTGGCTGGTGCGCCAGCGCCAGTTGGTGCCGCTGGAGTTCGTCCCGGCCGCCTCGGCCGAGGCCCGGCGGCGCTTCCCCGGCCTCGACCACCACGCCACACTGGACGACGTGACCGTCGTCGGCGACGGCGGCCAGGTCTACCGGGGCGCGTCCGCCTGGGTCGTCACCCTGTGGGCGCTGCGCGAACACCGGCCGCTCGCCCACCGGCTGAGCACCCCGGCCGGGGCGAGGCTCGCCAAGGGCGCCGTCCTCGCCGCCGCCAGGTGGCGCGGCAGCCAGTGGGGCGGCCGGGCCTACCCGCGCACCGACGGCTGGTCCTACGATCCCGCCCACGGGTGGACGTACGGCGGTCCCGGCTCCCCCGGCTGCGACGACGGCACCTGTCGCACTCGTTAGGCTCTCCTACCGTGCCTGCGAACAACGAGAGCCCCGGCGACGGCGACACGCCCAGCAAGTCCGAGCAGACCCGCGCGCTGATCCTGGAGACGGCGATGCGGCTGTTCCAGGAGCGCGGCTACGACAAGACGACCATGCGGGCCATCGCCCAGGAGGCCGGGGTCTCCGTCGGCAACGCGTACTACTACTTCTCCGGCAAGGAGCACCTGATCCAGGGCTTCTACGACCGCCTCGCCGCCGAGCACCGGGAGGCGGTCCGGGAGATCCTGGACCGGGAGACGAGCCTGGAGGCCCGGCTCGCCGGGGTGCTGCGGACCTGGCTGGACGTCGCCACGCCGTACCACGAGTTCGCGGTGCAGTTCTTCAAGAACGCCGCCGACCCCGACAGCCCGCTCAGCCCCTTCTCCCCGGAGTCGGAGCACGCGCGCGTGGAGGCCATCGGCGTCCACCGGGAGGTGCTCGCGGGCGCGAAGACCAAGGTGGCCCCCGAACTGCGGGACGTGCTGCCGGAGCTGATGTGGCTCTCCCAGATGGGACTCGTCCTGTACTGGATCTTCGACCGGACGGACGGGCGCGAGCGCAGCTACCGGCTCGCCGAGCGCGGCGCCCGTCTCACCGGACGCGGCGTCGCGCTGGCCCGCTTCCGGGTGCTGCGGCCGCTGGTGCTGGAAGTGCACGAGCTGTTCACGGACTTCCTGCCGGGGATGACGAAGGCGCTCCCCGATCCAGCGGCGCGCAAGCCCGCCCCCTGACGCCCGCGGGCCCGGGGCGACGGCCGGTCAGTTCACCGGGTCCATCCTGTCCTCGGTGAGCTCCACGTCGTACACCAGCGGCCCGTCCGCGACCGCCACCTGCCGGGCCCGCGAGCCGTACGCGGCGGCCGCCGTCGCCAGCAGATAGCTGCCGGGGGACGGGACGGAGAGGATGTACGAGCCGTCGGCCAGCGAGGACACCCGGTCCAGGGTCCGGCCGCCCCGGGACACCAGGGTCACCTCCGCGCCCTCGACCGGGTCGCCGTCGGCGGTGCGGACGAAGCCGTGGACCACCGTGGCCGGGCCGTCGTCCCCGGCGTCCGGCCGGGCCGGTCCTGCCGGTGCCGCCGGCTCCTCCCCCGGCTCCACCGCGAGATGCGGCAGCCGCTTGTCCAGCCAGGCCGGCAGCCACCAGTTGGAGTCGCCCAGCAGATGCATCGCGGCCGGCACCAGCGCCGTACGCAGGACGAACGCGTCCAGCGCCACCGCGGCCGCCAGTCCGACGCCCGCCACCGCCGCGCCCGCGTCGCCGCTCAGGACGAACGCCAGGAACACACAGACCATGATCAGGGCCGCGCTGTTGATGACCCGGCTGGTCTCCGCCAGGCCCACCCGGACCGCGCGGGCGTTGTCACGGGTGTGCACCCACTCCTCGTGCATCCGGCTGACCAGGAACACCTGGTAGTCCATCGACAGGCCGAAGAGCAGCGAGAGCATGATGACCGGCAGGAAGGCGTTGATCGGCCCCTCCTTGCCGAGGCCGAGCAGGCCCAGGCCCCAGCCCCACTGGAAGATCGCGACCAGCACGCCGAAGGAGGCCGCCGCGGCGATCAGGTTCATCACCGCGGCCGTCAGCGGCACCATCAGGGAGCGGAAGGCGACCAGGAGCAGCAGGAAGCTCAGGCCGATGATGGTGACGACGAACAGCGGCAGCCGGTCGCCGGTGACGGTCGCGAAGTCCTTGGAGACCGCGGTGACCCCGCCGACGTGCGCGCTCACGCCCGAGCGCGGGATCACGTCGTCGCGCAGGGTGTCGATGAGGTCGTCGGTCTCCTCGGACTGGGGTGAGGTGGTGGGCACGACCTGGATGACGGTGACACCCCGCGCGGGCGGCAGCGCGGCGACCCGGGCCACCCCGTCGGTCGCCTCGATCCCCTTGACGAGCGCGGTCGTGGCGGCGTCGGACGTGACCACCTGGAGCGGGCCGTTGAAGCCGGGCCCGAAACCCTCGGCGAGCAGGTCGTACGCCTGCCTGGTGGTGGTCGTGGTGTCGTCGTTGCCCTGGTCGGTGGCGCCCAGCCGCAGCGACAGGACGGGCACGGCGAGTACGGCCATCACGGCCACGGCGACCACCGCGACCAGCCGGGGACGCCGCTGCACGCCCGCCGACCAGCGGGCCGCGATCCCGCTCGCCCGCTCCGGCTCGGGCCCCTCGGCGGCCAGCCGGCGCCGCTGCCCGCGGCTGAGGACGCGCGGGCCGAGCAGGCCGAGCAGCGCGGGCAGCAGGGTGGTGGCCGCGAGCACGCTCAGCACCACGGTGAGGGAGGTGCCGATGACCACGCCGTCCAGGAAGCGCAGGTTCGTCACCAGCATCCCGGCCAGCGCGATGCACACCGTGCCGCCCGCGAACAGCACCGCCCGGCCCGAGGTGTTCAGGGCGGTGACCGCCGCCTCCTCCGGGTCGACGCCGCGCAGCAGGCCGCGCCGGTGCCGGGTGACGATGAACAGCGCGTAGTCGATGCCGACGCCGAGGCCGATCAGCGAGGAGAGCAGCGGGGCCAGGTCGGGGATGGCGGTGACGTGGCTGAGCAGCTGGGTCGAGAACAGGCCCGTGCCGACGCCGAAGATCGCCACGCCGATCGGCAGGGACATCGCGGCGAGCGAGCCGAAGGCGAGGAACAGCACGACCGCCGCGGCCGCGAGGCCGACCATCTCGGCCAGGCCCGTGGGTGGTTCCTGCGCGCGCTGGATAGCCTGGCCGCCCAGCTCGACCTGGAGTCCCCCGGCCTGGACGCCCACCTTCCGCGCGGTGTCGACGACGTCCTGGACGAGCTCCTTCGGGACGGCGTTGGCCCGCTCGGTGAAGGTGATCTGGGCGTAGGCGATGCGTCCGTCGCCGCTGATCTGCGCCGCGCCGCGCGGGGTGTAGGGGTCGACGACCTCCCCGACACCGTCCATCTTCGCGATCTCCGCCAGCGCGGGCTCGATCCGCTCCCGTACGTCCTGGTCCCGGACCGTGCCCCGGTTGCCGTCGTCGACCTTCCACACCACCGTGTCGGTGTCGCCCGCGCGCTCGGGGAAGGCCTTCTCCATCAGGTCGTAGGCCTTCGTGGAGTCCGTGTCCGGCAGGGCGAAGACGTTCGCGTAGTCCGTGCCCGCCGTCGAGGCCGAGAAGCCCAGACCGAACAGCGCCCCCACCCACAGCAACAGGACCACGAGCCGGTGCCGGTAGCACCACCGTGCCAATGCCGCCACGTTCACATCTCCTTGTTCGATGACCGGCCGGTCGACCGGTCCCCCCGGGCCAGGGCAACAGCATCGGCGGCGCCGGGCGCGCGGGGACACGGCCCACGCACGACTCTCAAGGAACTCCAAAGCGGCAACCCGCCCGGCGCCGGGCCCGCGCACCGATACTGGGGGCATGTCGACCGCCCCCGGCACCGTGCTGGTCGTGGAGGACGAGCCGAGCATCGCGGACGTCCTCGCCATCGCGCTGCGCTACCACCGCTTCGAGGTGATGACCGCGGGCACGGTCCGCGAGGCGCTCGCCCTCGCCGACCGCACCCGGCCCGACGTCGCGCTGCTCGACGTCATGCTGCCGGACGGCGACGGCCGCGCCCTGGGCCGCGAACTACGCTCCATTCAACCGCAGTTGGCGCTGGTGTTCCTGACCGCGCGGGACTCCCCGGCCGAGATCGTCGGCGCGCTCGGCTTCGGCGACGACTACATCACCAAGCCGTTCAACATCGACGAGGTGGTCGCCAGGATCACCGCGGTGCTGCGCCGCACCAGGTCCGTCGACGTCCTGCCGCAGCGGCCCCCGCTGCGCCACGGCGACCTGGAACTGGACGAGACGACGTACTCGGTGCACCGCGCCGGCCGCACGGTCGAGCTCACCCCCACCGAGTACGCGCTGCTGCGCTTCCTGGTGCGCAACGGCGGGCGGATCGTGCCCAAGGAGCAACTCCTGCGCCATGTCTGGCAGTACGAGCACAACCCGCCGGAGTCGACGGTCGTCGAGACCTACATCAGCTATCTGCGCCGCAAGCTGCACATCCCGGGAGAAGCGCCGGTGATCACCACCCGGCGGGGTGTCGGATACGGACTGGCATGAGACTCCCGGCGCTGCCGTACCCCGCGCTCCCGCGGCCCCGCCGTGCCCGGGGCACCTACTCGCTGCGCGTCAAGCTGACCCTGGCCAATGTGGCGCTGCTCGCCCTGGGCATCATCGCCGCCACCGCCGTCAGCATCATGGGCATGCAGCACTACCTGCTCGGCCAGATCGACTCCCAGCTCACCAAGACCCGTGACTCGCTGTCCGGTTCGCATCTGACGCTGCGGCAGATCGACTCGTTCGCCGCGCTGGGCCTCATCCGTGAGCACATCACCTCCGAGCGGACCGAGGACCGCCCGGCGCCGGACACCGTCTTCGTCGCCGTGGACGGCGAGACGGGCACCGCCGTCTCGGTCCTCGGGGTCGCCCCGACCGACACCCAGCGCGGACTGGCCCGCGCGGTCGGCGACCCGCGCGCACTCGTCGACGACGCCGAACCCCGGGACGTGACGGTGGACGGCACCCCGTACCGGGCCACCGCGATCCGGCTGTCCGACGGCACGGACATCCTGCTGGCCATCTCGACGGACGTCCTGCACAAGGGCATCGCCAAGGCGCTCAAGCTGGACCTCGCCGTCGGCACGCTGCTGCTGGCGCTGCTCGCCTGCCTCACCCTGTTCAGCGTGCGCCGCCGGATGCTGCCGCTGGAGGACATGGTGGAGACCTCGTCGGCGATAGCCGAGGGGGACCTGACCCGGCGGATACCCTCCCGGCACCAGCCGACGCACGAGGTCGAACAGCTGCGGCTGGCCCTCAACGCCATGCTCCACCAGGTGGAGTCGGCCTATCGCACCCGCGAGCGCACGGCGGCCCAGCTCCGCCGTTTCGTCGCCGACGCCTCGCACGAGCTGCGCACCCCGTTGTCCGCGATCCGCGGCTACCTCCAGCTCTACGACCGGGGGATGCTGCGCGAGCCCGCCGAACGCAAGCGGGCCTGGGACCGGATGATGGCGGAGGCCGACCGCATGGGGCATCTGGTGGACGAGCTGCTGCTGCTCGCCCGTCTCGACCAGCAGCCCGAACTGCGGCTGCGCAACGTCGACGTCAGCGCCCTGGTGCGGGACGCGGCCGAGGACCTGCGGGCGCAGCAGCCCGGACGGCCCGTCTCGGTCGGCGCCGACGGCGCGCTGCTGGTGCGCGCCGACGAGTCGGGGCTGCGCCAGGTGCTCGGCAACCTGGTGGCCAACGTCCGCACCCACACACCGCCGGACGTGCCGGTGCGGCTCGGGGTGGAACGCTCCGACGGTGTCGTACGGCTGTGTGTGGCGGACGAGGGGCCCGGGCTGGCGGCGGAGGACGCGGCGCGTGTCTTCGACCGCTTCTTCCGGGCGGGCGGCGGTGCGGGCAGCGGTCTGGGCCTGGCGATCGTGCAGGGCGTCGTACGGGCGCACGGCGGGGACGTCGCGGTGCGCACGGCGCCCGGCGCGGGCCTCGCGGTGACCGTGACGCTGCCCGCGGCCCGTGGCACGGCCGTGCGGGCCGGCTCCGGCTGAGGCGGTGTGCCCGGGTTCTGTCCGGTGTTCAGGCGCCGGGGGCCACGACCAGCGCCCAGACCGTCTTGCCGTGCCGTCCCCGGCTCCACACCCCCCAGGCCGCGGCGACCCGCTCCACGAGGTGCAGGCCCCGCCCGGCCTCCGCGTACTCCTCGACCACCCGCAGCCGGGGCTGCACCCGGCCCTCGTCGGACACCTCGATGAGACAGGAGCCGTCGGCGAGCGCGGTCACCGCCACCTCGAACTCCCGCTCCCGCAACGGCCCGTGGCGCACGACGTTGGTGGCCAGCTCGGACACCAGCAGCACCGCGTCGTCGAGCGCCGGTTCGCCGGGCGAGTGCCCCCAGTCGGACAGGTGGTCCCGCACCCGGCGCCGGGCCAGTCCGACCGACGCCGGATGCCGGGGCAGCCGGAAGGAGTTGCGTCTCATCACGTCTGCTCCCCGTCCCGCGCACAGCTTCGCCACAGAGTGCCGCGTGGGGTGACTGCCCGCCGCGGCCCCGGTCCAAGCGGGGTACCCGGGTCCGGTCCGGGCGCGCTGGTCAGATCCAGGTCAGCCGCCAGAGCCGGAACATGCCGTTGCCGTCCGAGAGGTACTGACCGCCGCCGACGTCCTCGGTGCTGACGACGTACTCCTTGCGCTGCCACAGCGGGATCAGCGGTACGTCCGCGGCGACGTCCGCCTGGAGCGCCCGGAAGTCGTCGGCGACCCGGCCGCGGTCGGCGGTCTGCCGGGTGGCGAGGATCAGTTCGTCGACGTGACGGTTGCGGTAGCCGGTGTTCATGGTGCTGCCGGTGCCGACGAGCGGGGCGGCGAAGGTGTCCGGGTCGGGGTAGTCGGCGACCCAGCCGACGGCGTACGCGTCGAGTCGGCCGGCGGCCCACCGCTTCTGGAAGTCGGTCCACTCGTAACCCTTGACCGTCACCCGGAACAGGCCGCCGGTCTCCAGCTGGCGCTTGAGCTCCGCGGCCTCCTCGGCGGCGGCACCGCTGCCGCGGGCGTAGCCGTAGGCGAGGCGGACCGGGGTGCTCACCCCGGCCTCGGCCAGCAACCGCGCCGCCCGGGCCGGGTCCGGGCCGGGGTAGGCGTCGAAGAACGAGGTGCTGTGGCCGGTGATACCGGCCGGGATCAGCGAGTACAGCGACTCGACGGTGTTCGCGTACACGGTCGCGGCCAGCCGGTCCCGGTCGACCAGCCAGGCCAGGGCGCGCCGGACGCGGGGGTCGTGCAGCGGGGAGTCCGCGCGGGTGTCGAGGTAGAGGTTGCGGGTCTCCGAACCGTCCGCCTCGAAGACCCGCCGGTCGGGGTCGCTCGCCGAGAGGCCGGTCAGGAACCGGGGCGGCAGCTGTCGCCCCGCGACCTCGACCCGGTGGCCGCTCCAGGCGCTCTCCAGCGCTCCGGCGTTCTGGTAGTAGCGCAGTTCGACGGGCCGCCCGATGCCCAGGGCGCCCTTGTACCGCTCGTTGGGCGACAGGACCGCCGTCCGGCCCTTCGTGTACGACGACAGGGCGTACGGCCCGCTGCCGTCGACGTCGGAGCCGGTGCGCAGGGCGTCCCCCGGATAGCGCGCGCTGTCGACGATCGAGCCCGCTCCGGTGGCCACCTTGAACGGGAAAGTCGCGTCGGACGCCGACAGATGGAAGGTGACGGTCGAGCCCTGGGCGTCCACCGAGGCGAGGGTGGAGAACAAGGACGCCGGCCCGACCGGTGAATTGATCTTCTTGATCCGGTCGAAGGAGAACTTCACGTCCTCGGCGGTCATCGCGCGACCGTCGGTGAATGTGACGTCCTTGCGTAACTTGCACGAATAGGTGCGTAAGCCGCCGTCCGGGAAGGAACAGCTCTCGGCCGCGTCCGGCACGGGTTCGCTGCCGCCCGGCTCGAAGGTGAGCAGCGACTGGAAGACATTGCTGTACAACGCCCAGGATCCGGCGTCGTAGGCGCCGGCCGGGTCGAGCGACGTCACGTTGTCCGTCGTGCCGACCGTGATGGTCCGGTCCTTGTCGCTGTTCGACGGCAGCAACTGCCGGCCGCCTGCCGCGACCGCCGCCAGCACGAGCAGCGTCGCCAGAATTCTTCCGCGAACGGATCGCACGGTGCCCTCCCCAGGCGCCCCAGCGCAATGCCGCTCCTCTCGGGGCCTGCCCGGCAGGCCCTGGCGGCGCCGTCACCCAACCACAGGTGATTCCGGTGGGGGAAGTGAATTCTGGTGAGTTTCCGGTGACCGGAGAAAGAACATGTCGGCGGTTATTCACGACGGGTCGCACAGGCTTCTCACAAGGCGCTGGTGAGGGCCCGGAATCCACTGGGCAAAGAGTTTCGGAACGAATTCCGATCACTCTTGACCCGATCACCTTGATTCGATCAGACCTGATCTGATCAGGCTTGCTTCGACGCCAATTCGATCACGGTGATATCCGAAGGCGCGCCCACCCGGGTCGGCGGCCCCCAGGCGCCCGCTCCCCGGGAGACGTACAGCTGGGTGTCGCCGTAGCGCTCCAGGCCCGCCACCGTCGGATTGGCCGCCGCCGCGATGAAGTTGCCGGGCCACAGCTGGCCGCCGTGGGTGTGACCGGAGAGCTGGAGGTCGACGCCGTGCTCGACCGCCTGGTGGATCTGGACCGGTTGGTGGGCCATGAGCACGCACGCGCGTGCCGGGTCGCGGTCGTCGAGCGCCTTGGCGAAGTCCGGCCCCTGGCCCTCGCTCTCGCCGCGCAGGTCGTTGACGCCCGCGAGGTCGAAGTACGGCATCTCGGTACGGGCGTTCTCCAGGGGGTGCAGGCCCAGACGGCGGACCTCCGCCACCCACTGCGCGGCGCCGGAGAAGTACTCGTGGTTGCCGGTGACGAAGAAGGACCCGTGCCGCGCCCTCAGCTGCGCGAGCGGTGCCGCGGCCGGGCCCAGGTCCTTGACGCTGCCGTCGACCAGGTCGCCGACGACCGCGATCAGATCGGGCTGGGTCGCGTTGATCGTGTCGACGACCTTCTGGGCGAAACCGCGGCCGAGGACCGGGCCGAGGTGGATGTCGCTGACGACCGCGATCCGGTAACCGTGGGCGGCGCGCGGGAGTTTGGCCAGCGGGACGGTGACCCGCTTGACCCGCGGGCCGCGCAGGACGCCGTAGGTGCCGTAGCCGACCGTGCCGACGGCGGCCGCGGCCGCGGCCCCGGCCACGACGCGGGAGACGAAGAGCCGACGGGAGGGGTCGGCGGGCGGAGGGGCCGACTCGGGGGATCCCGCCGGGTCGGCGGGGGCCGCCGGGTCGGCGGGGGCCGCGGGGTCGGCGGAGGTCGCCGGGGCCGGGGAGGCGGACGGGGCTGCGGAGTCCTGGAGCGGGGGGTCCGCGGGCGCGGAAGGGCCCGCGGGGGCCGGGGAGTCCGGGAGCCCGGCCCGCTGCGTATCGGCCTGCGGCACGGTCGCCGGTACGGTCTCGCGCCGCGGTACGGCCACGGTGGCGTCCGCCCGCCGGTCGAGGAAGCGGCGCAGCAGAGGACGTACGGCCTCGCCGGCCAGCACCGCGAGCAGCAGGTAGATCGACAGGGCCAGCCACAGGAAGCCCGGCCAGGCCAGCGTCCGCTGGAGCCAGAACGGGGCGCCGGCGCGCTCGGCGACGAGGGCGCCGACCGCCAGTGCCCAGCCGCCCGCGATGACGAGGGCACCCGCGCGGCGCGCGCGTCCGGGGCCACGGGTCGTGTCGCGGAACAGCCGTTGCCACAGGTAGCGGTTGGCCGCCACCAGCACGCCCAGGACCGTGAGGGCGACCAGCCCGAAGACGATGACCACTGTGCCGTATCCCCTGTGTCCGTTATGACGTGCGGCGCAGTGCGCGCAGTCCGCGCAACCCGATGAGCCCGATGACCGTCCCCCATGTGAAGGAGGCGACGGCGAGCGCCAGATGCACCCAGAAGTACGCGGTGGGATGCCCGTCGTCGAACGCGAGCCCGCTGACGTCCTTGATCAGGTTCTTTACGAAAGTGACCCAGATGACCAGACTCCACACCCCGAAGGCGAGCAGGAACCAGGAGACCCGGCGGCTGAGCTTCATGCGTTCAGTATCGCCGCCCGGCGTCCGGCTCCGTGACCGGGGTGGGGTGGCTGCTGGGAGTTCACGGGGTGTGGCATGTACGTTCTCGATCGTGCCCGCACCTCATACGACCGTCAGGCGATCCCTGCTGGTCGCTTCCGCGACCTTTTTGTCCCTCGCGCTGACCGCGCCCGCCTCCTTCGCGACCCCGAGTCCGTCGACGAGCCCCTCCACGAGCCCGTCCACGAGCCCGACGCCCACTCCCCCGGCGAACATGTCGCGGGTGGGCGGTGAGCGGCTCGGGCGGGCGGGGGCGCAGGTCGATCTGGGCGCCGGCGCCCCGGTACTGCCGAAGGACCTGACCGCGCGCTCCTGGATCGTCGCCGACGCCGAGTCCGGCCAGGTGCTCGCCGCGGCCAACGCGCACTGGCGGCTGCCTCCGGCGAGCACGCTGAAGATGCTGTTCGCCGACACCCTGCTGCCGAAGTTCCCCAGCGGCGAGAAGCACAAGGTCACCACCGCCGACCTGGCGGGCATCGGGTCCGGCTCCAGCATGGTGGGGATAAAGGAGGAGGAGACCTACACGGTCCACGACCTGTGGCTCGGTGTCTTCCTGCGCTCCGGGAACGACGCGGTGCACGTGCTGTCGGCGATGAACCAGGGCGTGGACAGGACCGTCGCGGAGATGAACGAGCACGCCGAGGAACTCCAGGCGCTCGACACGCATGTGGTGACGCCGGACGGCTACGACGCCGCGGGGCAGGTCTCCTCCGCCTACGACCTCACCCTGTTCGCGCGCTCGGGGCTCCAGAAGAAGGACTTCCGCGAGTACTGCTCGACCGTGCGGGCCGAGTTCCCCGGCAAGACGTCGAAGAACGCCAAGGGCAAGACGGTCCGCGAGACCTTCGAGATCGAGAACACCAACCGACTGCTCAGCGGCGACAGCGACCTCTCGGTCTACCAGGGCATCGCGGGCGTCAAGAACGGCAACACCACCAACGCGGGCGCCACCTTCACCGCTGTCGCCGAGCGAGGCGGCCGGGTGCTGCTCGTCACCGTCATGCACCCGGGCAAGGACGAGCACAACGAGGTCTACAAGGAGGCCGCGAAGCTCCTGGACTGGGGCTTCGAGGCGGCGGGCAAGGTGCGGCCGGTGGGCGAGTTGGTGGCGCCGAGGGGCGCCGCCCGGTCCACCGCCCAGCCGGGCGTCACCGCCCCCGCCGCGGAGGACCACGGCACCGGATCCGACGCGGACGGCGGCATCGCGGGATCCGCGAAGCCGGTGGCCTCGGCGTCCGGCGGCGGCTCCAGCGGGATGGGGATCGCGCTGGCGATCAGCGGCGGCCTGCTGGTGCTCCTCGCGGCCGGCGCGTTCCTGGTCAACCGCCGTTGGCCGCTGCCGGATCTGATGCGCCGCCGCCGCTGACCCCGGCGCCGCCGGTCTCGGCGGCCGCGCCGGGCGTGGCCGTCCAGGCGGCGCAGAACAGCAGCAGCTTCGCGGTGAAGTTGATCCACAGCAGCAGGGCGACGGGCACACCGAACGCCCCGTACATGCTCTTGGTGGCCACCCCCTGCATGTAGCCGCTCAGCAGCAGCTTCAGCAGCTCGAAGCCGACCGCGCCGAGCAGCGCGGCCACCAGGAGCCGGCGGCGCTGCGGTTCGACGCCCGGCAGCAGGGTGAGGAGATAGAGCAGCAGCAGGAAGTCGGCGAGCGCGGAGACGGCGAACGCGGCGACCCGCAGCAGGACGTCGCCCCAGCCGTGCTCGTCGAGCCCGACGCTCCGGGCGCCCCACCCGACCGCGGACGAGGCGAGGGTGGACGTGCCGAACGTGATCATCAGGGCGCCGCCGAGGCCGACGAGCACACCGGCGTCCTTGGCCTTGCGCAGGAGGGGGTTCTCCTCGCTGTCGGGCAGCTCCCAGACCGCGCGCAGACAGTCGCGCATCTGGCCGACCCAGCCGATGCCGGTGACCAGCAGCAGGGCGGCGGCGATGAGACCGACGGTGCCGGCGTTCTGGATCAGGGCGTCGAGGTCCAACTGGTCGGAGATGCCGGGGACCTGCTCGGCGATCTTGTCCTCGATGTCCTTCTGCCGTGCGGGGCTGAGGGTGGCGGCGGCGATCGCGGCACCCACCGTCAGCAGCGGGAAGAGCGCGACGAAGCTGATGAAGGTCATCGCGGCGGCCAGTCTGGTCCACTTCACCCGGTCCAGACGTTCGTACGAGCGCCACGCGTGCGTGGCCATCAGGCGCGTGACCGACGGCCCGATCCCGGGGAGCTTCTTCAGCCAGTCCATGGTCCGCCCCTGCCCTCTTCGCTGTCGTCGGGCCCGTGCCCGCGCCCGTGCCCGTGTTCCGCGTGAAGGAACACCGGTGTCCTCGTACCCCGAGAGCGCGGGATCGTGACCACCGCCGCGCCGACGGCCGTCCCATCGGCCGGACGGAAGGGACGGGAGCGTCGGGCGGGAGTCGCGGGACGGGCTCGCCGGGCGGGAGTCGCGGGACGGGCTTGAGCGGAACGGGCTTGAGCGGGCGGGCTCTAGCGGGTCGGGAGGGTGTCCTGTTCCACGTCCGCGTGGGTGCTCTGCGACGGCACCATCGAGCCGCCGAAGGGGAAGTCCCGCAGTTTGCGCCACACCCCGTCGGGGCCCTGCTCGTACAGGGCGAAGCCGGTGCACAGCCAGTCGGCCTCGTAGTCGGCGAGCTCGGCGAAGGCGCGGTCCATGGCGGCGTCGTCGATGCCGTGCGCGACCGTGACGTGGGGGTGGTACGGGAACTGGAGCTCGCGGGCCACCGGCCCGGAGGCGGCGCGGATCTGCTGCTGGAGCCAGGCGCAGGACTCGGCGCCCGCCACGATCCGCATGTACACCACCGGCGACAGGGGCCGGAAGGTGCCCGTGCCGGACAGCCGCAGCGGGAAGGACCGGCCGGCGCACGCGACCTCGACGAGGTACGCCTCGACCGCGGGGACCAGGGCGCCCTCGATCTCGGTCGGGGGCAGCAGGGTGATGTGCGTGGGGATGGCGTGGGCCGCGGCGTCGCCGAAGCCCGCGCGCAGCTCCTGGAGGGCGCTGCCGTGAGGCTCCGGGACCGCGATCGACACTCCGATCGTTACGGTCCCCACGTCATCTCCTGTCGTCGTGTCGGATGTGCTCGGCGGGTGCCGGTGGTGTGCCGGGTTTGTTCTCAGCCGTCCGGCTTCGACTGTACGGCCACGACCGCGCTCTGGGCAGGCGCAGCCGTAGTGATGTGCAGCGCTCTGCCCGGTGGTGCGTGTGTGCGGTGGTGCGCCTCAGTGCTTGGCGGGCAGGAAGCCGACTCTGTCGTACGCCCGGGAAAGGGTTTCCGCGGCGACCGCGCGCGCCTTCTCCGCGCCCTTGGCGAGGACCGAGTCGAGGGTCTCCGGGTCCTCCAGGTACTGCTGGGTGCGCTCCCGGAACGGTGTGACGAACTCGACCATGACCTCGGCGAGGTCCGTCTTGAGCGCGCCGTACATCTTGCCCTCGTACTCCTGCTCCAGCTCGGCGATCGACCTGCCGGTGAGGGTGGAGTAGATGGTGAGGAGGTTGCTGACGCCCGGCTTGCCCTCGGCGTCGTAGCGGATCACGGTGTCCGTGTCGGTGACCGCGCTCTTGACCTTCTTCGCCGTCGCCTTGGGGTCGTCGAGAAGGTTGATGAGGCCCTTCGGCGTGGACGCCGACTTGCTCATCTTGATCGACGGGTCCTGGAGGTCGTAGATCTTCGCCGTCTCCCGGAGGATGTACGGCTTCGGGATGGTGAAGGTCTCGCCGAAGCGGCCGTTGAAGCGCTCGGCGAGGTCGCGGGTCAGCTCGATGTGCTGGCGCTGGTCCTCGCCGACCGGGACCTCGTGGGCCTGGTAGAGCAGGATGTCGGCGACCTGGAGGACCGGGTACGTGAACAGGCCGACGGACGCCCGGTCGGCGCCCTGCTTGGCGGACTTGTCCTTGAACTGGGTCATCCGGGAGGCCTCGCCGAAGCCGGTGAGGCAGTTCATGATCCAGGCGAGCTGGGCGTGCTCGGGGACGTGACTCTGCACGAAGAGCGTGCAGCGCTCCGGGTCGAGGCCGGCCGCGAGGAGTTGCGCGGCCGCCAGGCGGGTGTTCGCGCGCAGCTCCGCGGGGTCCTGCGGGACCGTGATCGCGTGCAGGTCGACGACCATGTAGAACGCGTCGTGGGACTCCTGGAGTGCCACCCACTGGCGGACGGCGCCGAGGTAGTTGCCGAGGTGGAACGAGCCTGCGGTGGGCTGGATTCCGGAGAGCACGCGGGGTCGGTCAGAGGCCATGTTCATCATTCTCTCAGGTCTCGCGGTGCGGTCCTGAACTGGTGGGGAACTGATGGAGGAACGGGCCCGCCACGGGAGTTGCGGAACCCGTGTCGTCCGGAGGGCCTCGCCGGGCCCGAAGGGCAGGGAGGGGGAGGGGATGGGATCCCGGGGCAGACGAGGGGAACGTGTGAGCGGGCGTCGCGGCGGGCGTGCCGACGGGTGCCGAAGCGGACGTCGGGGCGGGCGCACGGCGGCGCGGGGCGGGTCCGTCGCGCTGCTGCTGGCGGCCCTGTGCGAGGTGGCCCTGTGCGGCGCGCCCGCGGCCGCGTCGACCGCGCGGACCCCGGACCGCGACGTCCCCGACCTGGCCCTGATCGTCGCGGACCACACGGGACGGACGCGGACCCTGCGCTTCGGACAGCCCGGCTTCGACGACCTGTGGCAGCTTCTGCAACCGATGCGCACGCGGACCGAGCCGGTGGCGGACGCCTGGGCGGAGGGCCGGTATCCGTCGGTGCGGATCACCGTGGTCTGGGGGCTCACGGGTATCGGAGGCTGGCCGCAGACCCGCCGGGCGCCGGGCGCCGACGTCGCCATGGAGCGGGAGGACCAGTTGTTCGTGGCCGCGGACGGCACCCCTTGGGTGCGCTCGGACCTGTCGCCGGACGTGGAGGACGACGACATCCGCTGGAACCGGCTCTCACGGCCGCTCTACGAGCGGGTGGACCGGACGGGGCTGCTCGGTACGGCCGGGGACGGACCCGGTGCGGGTTCGTCCGGCGCGACCGGTTGGCCGGAGCGGGCCGGCTGGGCGGCGGCCGGTCTGGCCGCCGGGGTCGGCGGCACGCTGCTGGCGCGCCGCGCGGCGGCCCGGCGCGAGGCCGGACCGCCCGGGGAGGAACCCCGGCAGGAGCTGATCGATCTGTAGTCCGCGCCGCCGGGGTCCGGGCGCGCCGGTCAGGCGCCGAGGTCGATCTCCGGGTACAGCGGGAAGCCCGCGACCAGGTCGGTGGCGCGGCGGGAGATCTCGTCCGCGATCTTGGGGTCGAGGACGTGCTGGGCCTTGGAGGGGGCGCCCTTGGCGGTGGTGCCGGCCTCGGTGGTGGTCAGGACGCGGTCGATGAGTCCGGCGACCTCGTCCATCTCGGCGGTGCCCAGACCGCGGGTGGTCAGGGCGGGGGTGCCGATGCGGATGCCGGAGGTGTACCAGGCGCCGTTGGGGTCGGCGGGGATGGCGTTGCGGTTGGTGACGATGCCCGAGTCGAGCAGGGCGGCCTCGGCCTGGCGGCCGGTGAGGCCGTAGGAGGAGGCGACGTCGATCAGGTTGAGGTGGTTGTCGGTGCCGCCGGTGACCAGGGTGGCGCCGCGCCGGATCAGACCCTCGGCCAGGGCGCGGGAGTTGTCGACGATGCGCTGGGCGTAGTCCTGGAAGGACGGCTGCCGGGCCTCCGCCAGGGCCACCGCCTTGGCCGCCATGACGTGCGGGAGCGGGCCGCCGAGGACCATCGGGCAGCCGCGGTCGACCTGGTCCTTGAGGGAGTCGTCGCACAGGACCATGCCGCCGCGCGGGCCGCGCAGCGACTTGTGGGTGGTGGTGGTGACGATCTGGGCGTGCGGGACCGGGTCGAAGTCGCCGGTCAGGACCTTGCCCGCGACCAGGCCCGCGAAGTGGGCCATGTCGACCATGAGCGTGGCGCCGACCTCGTCGGCGATCTCGCGCATGATCCGGAAGTTCACCAGCCGGGGGTACGCGGAGTAGCCCGCGACGACGATCAGCGGCTTGAACTCGCGGGCCTGGGCGCGCAGGGCGTCGTAGTCGATCAGGCCGGTGGCCGGGTCGGTGCCGTAGGAGCGCTGGTCGAACATCTTGCCGCTGATGTTGGGCCGGAAGCCGTGGGTGAGGTGGCCGCCCGCGTCCAGGGACATGCCGAGCATCCGCTGGTTGCCGAAGGCCTGGCGCAGCTCGGCCCAGTCGGCCTCGGAGAGGTCGTTGACCTGGCGGGCGCCGGTCTTCGCCAGGAAGGGGACCTCGACCCGGTCGGCGAGCACGGCCCAGAAGGCGACGAGGTTGGCGTCGATGCCGGAGTGCGGCTGGACGTAGGCGTGGCGGGCGCCGAACAGCTCGCGGGCGTGCTCGGCGGCGAGGGACTCGACGGTGTCGACGTTGCGGCAGCCGGCGTAGAAGCGGCGGCCGACGGTGCCCTCGGCGTACTTGTCGCTGAACCAGTTGCCCATGGCCAGCAGGGTGGCCGGCGAGGCGTAGTTCTCGGAGGCGATCAGCTTGAGCATCTCGCGCTGGTCGGCGACCTCCTGGCCGATGGCGTCGGCGACACGGGGCTCGACGGCTCGGATCACGTCGAGGGCGGCGCGGAAGGCGGTGGACTCGGTGGAGAGGGGCTGCTGCTCTGTCATCTCGGCCTCCGGGTGGCGTGGCATCGAATGCGGTCACGGTTCACGGCACGGCCCAGGCGCACGGCACTGGTCACTACCGGGCCGCTCCCCGATGGTTCGTCCCATCCCAGCGCGCCAGTCACGGCCCGCGGGAAAGCCTACCGGGCTCGTCGTGGCGCATGGTCCCGCGTCCATCATGCGAGCGACGATAGGAAGGGGGCCCGTCCCACGTCCTGGAGGGCACCGTGACCGCCACAGAGTCCCTGGTCCGAGCGGCCGAGGAGCACAGCGCGCACAACTACCACCCGCTGCCGGTGGTCGTCGCCACCGCCGACGGCGCGTGGATGACCGACATCGAGGGGCGCCGGTACCTGGACCTGCTGGCCGGTTACTCCGCGCTCAACTTCGGGCACGGCAACCGACGGCTGATCGAGGCGGCGAAGGCCCAGCTCGACCGGGTGACGCTGACGTCCCGGGCGTTCCACCACGACCGCTTCGCGGCGTTCTGCGCCGAGCTCGCCGAGCTGTGCGGGATGGAGCTGGTGCTGCCGATGAACACGGGCGTGGAGGCGGTCGAGACGGCCGTGAAGACCGCCCGGAAGTGGGGCTACCGGGTCAAGGGCGTGCCGTCGGAGATGGCGAAGATCGTGGTCGCGGGCAACAACTTCCACGGCCGTACGACGACGGTGATCAGCTTCTCGACCGATCCGGAGGCCCGGGCGGACTTCGGGCCGTACACGCCGGGCTTCGAGATCGTGCCGTACGGCGATCTCACGGCGCTGCGGTCGGCGCTGACCGAGAACACGGTGGCCGTGCTGCTGGAGCCGATCCAGGGCGAGGCGGGCGTACTGGTGCCGCCGGCCGGCTATCTGCCGGGGGTGCGGGAGCTGACCCGGGAGCGGAACGTGCTGTTCGTCGCCGACGAGATCCAGTCGGGCCTCGGCCGGACCGGACGTACGTTCGCGTGCGAGCACGAGGGTGTGGTGCCCGATGTGTATGTGCTGGGCAAGGCCCTGGGCGGCGGGATCGTGCCGGTGTCGGCGGTGGTGTCGAGCACCGAGGTGCTGGGGGTGTTCCGGCCCGGGGAGCACGGGTCGACGTTCGGCGGGAACCCGCTGGCCTGCGCGGTGGCCCTGGAGGTGATCGCGATGCTGCGCTCGGGCGAGTACCAGGCCAGGGCCGCCGAGCTGGGCGAGCACCTGCACCGGGAGCTGACCGGGCTGACCGGGAGCGGCCGGGCGACGGCGGTGCGCGGGCGCGGACTGTGGGCGGGCGTCGACATCGCTCCGGCGTACGGGACGGGCCGGGAGGTCTCCGAGAAGCTGATGGACCGGGGCGTACTGGTGAAGGACACCCACGGCCCGACCATCCGGATCGCACCCCCGCTGGTGATCGCGAAGGAGGACCTGGACTGGGGGCTGGACCAGCTGCGCGCGGTACTGGACGTGTGAGCGGGCGGCGGGCCGCCTGCTCGCCCTAGAGGATCACGTGGGGCAGGAAGCGGGCGTACTCGTCCGTGATCGGGCCGGTGGACTCGCGGATCCCGAGACCGGCCGACTCGTCCCCGACCACCCAGGCACCGAGGACGACGTGGTTGCCGTCGAAGACCGGCAGCTCCGCCAGTTCCTGGTAACAGCGGGGTTCGTCACCGGGCGCCGGGGCTGCGGGAGCGGCGGAGCCGGGCTCGTGGATCGTCACCCCGGCGCCTTCGCGGCCGAGGAGGGGCTTCGCGACGTAGCCGGTCGTGGCCGCCAGGTCTCGGGGGCCGTCGAGGAAGGCGGGGAGCAGGTTGGGGTGCCCCGGGTACAGCTCCCAGAGGATCGCCAGCAGCGCCTTGTTGCTGAGGAGCATCTTCCAGGCGGGCTCGATCCAGAGGGTGGAACCGGTGCCGCCGCCGTTGTCCAGGGTGTCGAGGACATGGCGGGCGAAGGCGTCGGTGGTGAGCCATTCCCACGGGTAGAGCTTGAAGATGCTGCGGATGAAGCGGAGCTGCCGGTCCACGAAGCGGCCGGAGAGGGTGTCCCAGCCGATCTCCTCCATGGAGATCCACTCGGTGGCGAGGCCGGCCTGCTCGGCGGTCTCCTTCAGATAGGCGACCGTCATCAGGTCCTCGCCCAGTTCGTCGGCGGAGGAGTGCGCGAAGTGCAGGGGGCTGCCGGGCGGAAGCAGCCCGGCCTGCTTGCGCCAGCTGTCGACCAGCCGTTCGTGCAGGGAGTTCCACTGGTCGGCGCCGGGAAAACGTTCCTCCATCCAGAACCACTGGGGTGAGGCGGCCTCGACCAGGGAGGTGGGCGTGTCGGCGTTGTACTCCAGCAGCTTGGCCGGGCCGGTGCCGTCGTAACGGAGGTCGAAGCGGCCGTACAGCGAGGGCAGTTCGGCACGCCGGTGCCAGGCCTCGGTCACGGCCGCGGCGACCCGCGGGTCGGTGATGCCGAGGTCGGCGAGACGGTCCTGCGCCACGATGTGCCCGGCCGCGGCGAGGCACATGCGGTGCAGTTCCTCGACGGTCTCCTCCAGCGCCTCGACCTCGTCGAGCGTGAAGACGTAGTAGGCGCTCTCGTCCCAGTAGGGGCGCAGCGAGCCGTCGGGATGACGGGTGAGGGGGTAGACGAGTCCCTGTCCCTCGACGGTCTGCTGCCAGCCGGGGCGAGGGGTGGTCGTACGGCGTTCCACGGTCCGGATACCCGTCAGCCGCCGGAGCTGCCGTGGCCGCCGCCGAAGCCGCCGCGGTGGACCCCGCTCTTGTGGCTGTCGTCGTCCGAGGAACCGCGCGAACCCGAACCGGAGCCGGAGCCGGAGCCCTTGCCCGGCTTGGTGAAGGAGCCCCCGGTGACCCAGGACTTCTTCTCCTTGCCGCCGTAGTACCAGGCGCCGTTCACGGAGGTCTTGGACGTCTTGGAGGTCGTGGTGGACCTGGTGGACTTGCAGTTCTTGTCGGAGACGACCTTGTAGCCCTTGGCGAGCTGGTAGCTGTTCCGGTCGACACAGCGCTGGTCCGGGGCGGAGGAGCAGGCGGTCAGGGCGGTGGCGAGCAGGCCCATGCCGCCGAGGACCACCGTGCCGGAGCGTAGTTGTCTGCGTGTGTCCGCCATTGTCGTGTCCCCCGTCGGTCGGTGATGTCCGGCGGTCATCCTAAGGACAGGCGCGCCGGACCCGGCAGGGGGCCCGGCGGTCTCCCGCTCCGTTGGAGTCGCTTTCGTGCTGTTCGGGATGGTGTGTGCGCTCGGTGCCGCGGTGTGTTTCGGCACGGCGACGGTTCTCCAGGCGATGGCCGCGCGGGAGGCGGGCGCGGCCGGCGGCGGCGGGGATGCCGCGCTGCTGCTGCGGGCGCTGCGGCAGTGGCGGTATCTGGCCGGACTCGCGCTGGACGGGCTGGGGTTCCTGCTCCAGATCGCGGCGCTGCGTTCGCTGCCGATCTACGCGGTGAGCGCCGCGCTGGCCGCGAGCCTCGCGGTGACGGCGGTGGTGGCGGCGCGCCTGCTGAAGGTGCGGCTGAGCGGGGTGGAGTGGGCCGCGGTCGCGGTGGTGTGTCTGGGGCTGGCGATGCTGGGCCTGGCGTCCGGGACGGAGGGGGCCGAGGACGGGCCGGGGGCGCTGCGGTACGCGATGGTGGCCACGGCCCTGGCGGTGCTGCTGCTGGGCCTGCTCGGCGGACGGCTGCACGGGCGCACCCGGGCCCTGGTGCTCGGACTGGGCGCGGGCTTCGGCTTCGGGGTGGTCGAGGTGTCGGTCCGGCTGGTCGACTCGTTGCGGCCGGTCGACCTGCTGACCGACCCGGCCGTCTATGCGCTGCTGCTCGGCGGGGGCGCCGCGTTCCTGCTGCTGACCTCGGCCCTGCAACGCGGTTCGGTGACGACGGCGACGGCCGGCATGGTGATCGGCGAGACGATCGGTCCGGCGGCGGTGGGCGTGATCTGGCTCGGCGACCGCACCCGGGAGGGGCTGACCTGGCTGGCGGCGCTGGGATTCGCGGTGGCGGTGGCGGGCGCGCTGGCGCTGGCGCGGTTCGGGGAGGCGCCGCAGGAGACGTCGGCAGCGCAGGCCCCGACGGTGCCGCCCCCTACGGCAACGCCCTGAGCAGTGCCTCCAGCGTGCCGGTCCACGCGTGGTCCGGCGGGGTGCCGTAGCCGACGACCAGGGCGTCCAGCGGCTCCACGGTGGCCAGTTCATGGCGGAAGCGGGACAGGCCCTGGACGGCCAGTCCCTGCCAGGCGGCCGCCCGGACCACCGACTGCTCGGTTCCCGGCGGCAGCCGTACGACGGCGTGCAGGCCCGCCGCGATACCGGTGACGCGGATGCCCGGCGCGCGGTCGGCGAGGGCCGCGACCAGGGCGTCGCGGCGGCGGCGGTACCGCTGGCGGACGGCACGCACATGACGGTCGTAGGCGCCGGAGGCGATGAACTCGGCGAAGGTCAACTGGTCCAGCACGCCGGTGGCGGATGTCTCCCCCACCACCTCCTCGGGGGCCAGGGACGGCGGCAGCACCAGCCAGCCCAGGCGCAGGCCGGGGGCGAGGGACTTGCTGGCCGTGCCGAGGTAGACCACGTGCTCGGGGTCCAGGTCCTGGAGGGCGCCGACGGGCTGACGGTCGTAGCGGAACTCGCCGTCGTAGTCGTCCTCCAGGATCAGACCGCCGGTGCGACGGGCCCAGTCGACCAGCGCGGCCCGGCGTTCGGGACGCAGCGCGACGCCCATCGGGAACTGGTGGGCGGGGGTCAGCAGCATCGCCCGTACGCCGGTCAGGTCCCCCGGACGGGTGCCGCGTTCGTCGAAGGGCAGCGGGACGGTGCGCAGGCCGGTGCGCTCGACGAGGTCGCGGTGCGCGTCGAGGCTGTACGACTCCACGGCCAGGGTGCGCAGCCCGCGGGCGTGCAGCAGTTCGCCGAGCAGCCGCAGACCTTGGGAGAACCCGGAACAGACGAGGATGCGGTCGGGGTCCGCGCGCACGCCTCGGGCCCGGGAGAGGTAACCCGCGAGCGCGGTGCGCAGTTCGACGCGGCCGCGCGGGTCGCCGTAGCCGAGGGCGTCGTTCGGGGCGGCGGCCAGGGCGCGGCGGGCGGCCCTGAGCCACTCGGCGCGCGGGAAGGTCGCGAGGTCCGGGTTGCCCGGGAGAAGGCTGTAGGCGGACCGGCCGGGCGGGCGCGGCCGGAGTGCGGGGCGGCCGGCCGGCCGGGGCAGCGCGCTCCCCCACTGTCCGAAAGACGTGGGAGGTACCCCCATGGCGACCCGGGTGCCGGAACCCTGCCGGGCGGTCAGCCAGCCCTCGGCCACCAGATCGGCGTAGGCGTCGGCGACCGTGTTGCGGGCGATGCCCAGGTCGGCGGCGAGGGACCGGGAGGACGGCAGCCGGGTGCCCGCGGTCAGCCGTCCGCTGCGGACCGCCTCGCGCAGGGCGTCGGTCAGCCCTCGGCGCAGGCCCGGTCCGGACGGTTCCAGATGCAGGTCGATGCCCAGATTGGCCCAGGGTTCAGCCATGGAAATGGACCATACCCGCGGGCTGCCTCGCGCCTAGGGTCGACGTCATGAGTACGAACGACGACCACGACAGCCACGACGCCCACGCCTCCGACCCGACCGGCACGTCCTCAGCCACCGAGTACGCCCCCGAGCACACTCCCCGGCTCGCCTGGGCCCGGCACTCGCCCGAGGTCTACAAGGCGATGGTCCAGCTGGACCGGGCCGCGCGGGCCGGGCTCGATCCGCGGCTGGCCGAGCTGGTGAAGATCCGCTCCTCGCAGCTCAACCACTGCGCGTTCTGCCTCGACATGCACACCAAGGACGCGCTCGCGGCGGGCGAGAGCGTGGAGCGGATCATCCAGGTCGCCGCCTGGGAGGAGTCCCGGCACTTCTACACGGAGAAGGAGCTCGCGGCGCTGGAGCTGACCGAGGCGGTCACGGTCCTCACCGACGGGTTCGTACCGGACGAGGTGTACGAGCGGGCCGCCAAGCAGTTCGACGAGGCCGAGCTGGCCCAGCTCATCGCCGCGATCACGGTGATCAACGCGTGGAACCGGTTCGCGGTGACCACCCGGATGGTGCCGGGGCACTACCGGCCGGGACAGCACGGATGACGGGGACGGGACGCCGACCGTGAACAAGGCCGAGACCTTACGCGCCCTGCACCTGGGCCGCTCGCCGGACGACCCGCTCGTCCTGCCCGGCCCGTGGGACGCGGCGAGCGCCCGGGTGTTCGCCGACGCCGGGTTCCCGGCCCTGGCCACGCCGAGCGCCGGAGTCGCCGCCTCGCTGGGATACGCGGACGGGGCGACCCCGGCCGACGAGATGTTCGCGGCGGTGGCGCGGATCGTACGGGCCGTGGACATCCCGGTGTCCGCGGACGTCGAGGACGGGTACGGACTCCGGCCGAGGGAGCTGGTGGAGCGGCTGCTGGAGACGGGGGCCGTGGGCTGCAACCTGGAGGACTCCTCGGGCGGCGTCCTCAAGGATCCGCGGGAACACGCCGACTGGCTGGCCGAGGTGCGGTCGGCGGCCGCCGGCCGGCTCTTCGTCAACGCGCGGGTCGACACCTTCCTGCGCGGGGTCACCGACCCCGGTCAGACCGTCGAACGGGCCGCCCGGTACGTGGCCGCCGGGGCCGACTGCGTCTATCCGATCGGCGCCCCGGCCGAGCTGCTGCCGCGGCTGCGGTCGGGCATCCGGGGCCCGCTCAACGTGTTCGCCCGGCTCGACGGCGACGGCCCCTCGCCGGGCGAGCTCGGCGCGCTGGGAGCCACCCGGATCACGTTCGGGCCCGGCCTGCAGAAGTGGTCGTCCCACGCGCTGCTGAGCATGGCCGAGGAGCTGCGGAAGCGGTGAGCGGTGCCTGGCCGGAGGGCGGTCCCCGGCCCGCTCTCCGACCGGGCCGCCATCAGCTCCCGCACCCGCCGCCCGGTGGGCAGAAGGACGTGACCGCCGTGGTGAGCGGGGCGCGGACCAGGTCGGCGGCGAGGTTTTCCGGACCGCTGGAGCGGATCGCGTAGAGCGTGCCGTCGGCGGCCCGGAAGCGGTGGTCGATCACCTGGCGGGGGCCGGTGTCCGCGTCGTCGTAGCGGTAGGTCAGCTCGGCGAAGGCGGTGTCGGACCGGCGGTCGAGGACCCGGTAGCCGGGCTGGCGGGCGAAGCCGTAACCGGGGTCGTGCTCGGCGAGGTCCAGGGACTCGGCCGGGGTGCTCTCGGCGAGCGCGAAGATCTGGAGCCGACGGCCGTCGTCCGGCGAGTCGTAGGAGACGACCGGGGCCAGCTCGCCCTGCTTCTGCCTGCGGGTCCAGCCCTCGGGGACGGCCACGGTGTAGCCGACCGGGTCACGGGCCGTGCGGTAGCCCGGGGCGGCCGTCCCGGTCGGCGCGGCGGGCGACTTCGCCGGTGCCGTGGCCGCCGGCGGTGCCGAGGTCGCGTCGGCGGCCGGGGTGGTCGCGGTGTCCTCGCCGGTGGCGGTGTCGTCGGTGGTCGCGGTGCCCCCGGAGACCGGGGCGGCGACGGTCGGGGCGGCCCCGGGCAGGGTGACGGGGTCGCGGGTGAGGTACCAGAGCCCGGTTCCGACGCCCCCGCCGAGGACGACCGTGGCGGTGGTCACGAGCAGCAGACGCGCCACCCGGGAACGGACGGGGGCGGAGACGGGAGCGGGCGCCGGGGTGTGACCGGCGGCGGGTGCCCAGGGGGGCGGGAGGGGAGTCGGGGGCCGGTCCGGCGCGGGTGTCCACGGCGGTGGCAGCGCTGTGCCGGTCCGGGTCTCGGCCGACGCCCACGGCGGCGCGGAGCCCTCCTCGCCCGGCTCGTACCCGAAGCCGGGCTCACGCCCCGCGCTGGACTCGTGCCCCGCGCTGGACTCACGCCCTGAGTTCGGCTCACGCCCTGGGTTCGGCTCGTAGCCTGAGCCCGACTCATGTCCCGCGCGCGGCTCGCGTCCTGAGCGAGGCTCATGTCCGAAGCCGGCGTCACGTCCGGCACCCGGCTCGTGCGCCGGACCGGAGCCGTCCCATCCGAATGCGTCCATCACGGACCCCCCGAACGCCCTGTTGGCCACCGCTTTCGACGTTAGCGGCGAAAACGGCCACAGGCCCCGTTCCGGTCGGAACCGGAACGGGGCCTGTGCGAGGTCGTGACAGAACCGCGAAGGCGGATCGGCCCAGGACGGCTCAGATGAGGCCGAGGCCGCGGACCGCGTCGCGCTCCTCCTCGAGCTCCTTGACGGAGGCGTCGATGCGGGCACGCGAGAACTCGTTGATGTCCAGGCCCTGGACGATCTCGTACTTGCCGTCCTTGGTGGTGACGGGGAAGGAGGAGATCAGGCCCTCCGGGACGCCGTAGGAGCCGTCCGACGGGATGCCCATCGAGGTCCAGTCGCCGTCCGCCGTGCCGTTGACCCACGTGTACACGTGGTCGATGGCGGCGTTGGCGGCGGAGGCGGCGGAGGACGCGCCACGGGCCTCGATGATCGCGGCACCGCGCTTGGCGACGGTCGGGATGAAGTCCTCGGCCAGCCACTTCTCGTCGTTCACGACCTCGGCGGCGTTCTTGCCGGCGACCGTGGCGTGGAAGATGTCGGGGTACTGGGTGGCGGAGTGGTTGCCCCAGATCGTCAGGCGCTTGATGTCCGCGACCGTGGTGCCGGTCTTCTTCGCGAGCTGGGTCAGCGCGCGGTTGTGGTCGAGGCGGGTCATCGCGGTGAAGCGCTCGGCCGGTACGTCCGGAGCGGCGGCCTGCGCGATGAGCGCGTTGGTGTTGGCCGGGTTGCCGACGACGAGGACCTTGATGTCGTCCGCGGCGTGGTCGTTGATGGCCTTGCCCTGCGGCTTGAAGATGCCACCGTTGGCGGAGAGCAGGTCACCGCGCTCCATGCCCTTGGTGCGCGGACGGGCGCCCACGAGAAGGGCGACGTTCGTGCCGTCGAAGGCGACGTTCGGGTCGTCCGTGATGTCGATGCCCTGAAGCAGCGGGAACGCGCAGTCGTCCAGCTCCATGGCCGTGCCCTCGGCCGCCTTCAGCGCCGGGGTGATCTCCAGCAGGCGCAGCTTGACCGGCACGTCCGCGCCGAGCAGCTGACCGGAGGCGATGCGGAAGAGGAGGGCGTAACCGATCTGGCCGGCCGCGCCGGTGACGGTGACGTTCACGGGAGTGCGGGTCATGGCGTTCTCCGTATGACAGCTGGCGGTGGGGCGTCCCTGCCCCGGGGGTCCGGGATCCCCGCCGTCGGCTCGTGACCGGCGCCGGCCGCGATGATCGATCACCGGTACGAATGATCGATCTCTTGGCGTCAAGAGAGATCCAGCGGTCAGGCTATCGCGCATCCGGGATGCCGCACGCGCGGGCCCCTGTGGCCCGCCCCACAGAGGGACGCCGACCGGGCCAACGACCGGGCGGAAAAGGGTCGATCGGCGTTCACCCCGAAGGGTGAGGACGGCGGCCGGGCCTACGGCCCGAAGAGTGAGCGGGAGCGTCGGACGGGCTGACGACCCGGAAGGTCGGCGCGGCGGCCGGGCTCACGGCCCGGAGGGCGAGACCGGCGGCCGCCGGTCTCGGAGAGGACACGGGCGGCCGCCGTGGGGTGCCGGATCACCGGACTCCCGTGGGGGTGATGTCCGCCTGCCCCGGATGCCGACGACCATGCGTGTCCGGCACCGAATTGTTCGTGACGCCGGTCGCGCCCCACGATTCGCACCGTCACGGCCCGCGCGGACCGCACCACTACGCCCCGGACCGCTACCGCGCACATCCCCACGCTCCGGACCGCTACCGCGTGCACCCCTTCGGCCCGGACGCCAGGGTCGCGCACGCCTTCGCCTCGGCCGCGTTCTTCACCGCCAGCATCGGCGTGTACGCGATGGTGTCCCCGGCGGCCGTGATGCTGCCGGACTGCCGGGCGGCACCGACGGCGACCTGGACCTCGTCCCCCCGCGCGGCGCCCGTGATGCGCCCCCACGCGGCCTTGCAGGTCTCGCTGTAGCGGACCTCGACGACGGTCGTGGCGACGGTGGCCTTCTCGGCGGTGGTCACCAGGGCACCGCTGCACCCCATGCTCTCCGCGTCCTTGCCGGTGCAGCCCGCTCCGCTGCACTTCACCCCGGCGGGCAGCGCGACGGTGGTGCCGACCGACGCCGAGGGCGAACCGCCCGTCCCCGCCTTCCCCTTGCCGTCGCCGTCGCCGGTGGCGAACCAGAACACTCCGGCCATGACGACGAGGACACCGACGAGACCCGCGAGGAACATCGTCGCCCGCCGCTTTCCGGGCGAGCCGGCCGAGTCGTCGGCCGGACCGGCGGCTCCCGGACCGTCGCCCCGCGGCGGCGCGCCGTACGGACTCGGGTCAGGGCCTGGACCCGGGCGCGGGCTCGAACCGAGGTGTGCGGCGTGGTCGCGCCGCCGGACGTCGGTGTCGGGTCTTCCCGACTGCTGCGGCACTGTCGGGGCGACCCCCGCGGGGCCCGCGGTCCCGGGGGTCACCGTGGCGCTGCCGCCCTGCCGGGCCGCTCGGCCCGGCCGGGCCTTCCCGGGCGGCTCGGCGTTCACCGGCGGGGCGCCGAACTCCCCCAGCGCGGCCCGCGCCTGGGAGATGCGGAAGGCCTCCATGGTCATGTCGTGACGCATCTCCGAACGGCTCCAGGCGCGTTCGGCGAGTTCCCACATGGTGGTCAGATGGACCGGGCTGGTGCCGGTCACCTCGGCCAGGGCCACGATCGCCCCTTTGGGCGCCAGGAGCCGGCCGTTGAGATAGCGCTCCCAGGACGTCTTGCTGTAGCCCGTGCGGTCGGCCACCGCAGCGACGCCCAGACCGCCGCGGTCCACCAGCCGCCGTAACTGGCTGACGAACTCCCTCACCTGCGGATCGAGTTCATCCGGCAAGGCCCTCCAACGAGGCATCGAACCCCCCCTCTTCCCCCGGTAGGTGCCGATCGTTCCCGTGCGTGACGCCCTCCGCCAGGCCCCCGTTCCGGCTACCCACAGAGATGCGTCCGGCCGTGGTCCCAGTTCCCGGGACGACGGCGCACGGGAGTGCGCGGACCGCGCGCGGGCGGCTCCGCACGCCCGACTGATCACCGGACGCCCCGGACCACCCCGACCCGTCCTGGACCGTCCTCATTGGACACGTTAGTCGCGGTGTACGGCCGGTTCGGGACGCTTTCCGAACTTGTCAACTCATCGACACAGTGGGCACACAAGCGTGACCTCACATGCCTCAAATGCCTCCGGATCACCGGTCGAGGCAGCACGCCCGCGGCAGCACGCTCACGGCGTCACGCCCCTGGCAGCACGCTCACGGCAGCACGCTTGTGGCATGGCGCGGACACGGTAGCGGAACGGTCACTTCCGTGACACAGCGCGTCGGCAGCGGTTGAACCGCGCGTCCGCGGCGGGGGAGGGTGGTGTCCGGCGGCGGGCCGTCCTCCGACGGGGGTGAGGACGGACCGCCGTACGTCGTACGCGGGGATCAGCCGCTGACGCTGAAGTGCAGCGCGCCCTTCAGGAAGGGGATCACCAGCCACGGGTCCGGCTGCGCCATCAGGGCGAGCAGCACGATGGCGAGACCCAGCACTCCGTACGTCGCGATGTCCGTGAAGCGGGAGCGCACCGCGAGCATGCCGACGCCGGGGAGCATCCAGCGCATGACCGCTCCGGCGAGGAGGGCGGCGCCGATCAGGATCGTCCCGACCCGGAACTGGTCCAGCGCCGTCAGCAGCAGGCCCAGCCCGACCACGACCAGCACCGCGAGGATCGGCCACTGCCGCGCGGGGGCCGGCGCGTCGCCGGGCGCGGCCCGGCCGCCGCCCTCGGGGCGCGCGGTGTCCTTGGTGAACAGCGGGAACCGGCGCGTCGCGCGCTTCGGCCGCCCGGCGGCGTCGGGCGCGCTGATCGGGTCGAGGACGGTGGGCTCCGCGTCCGCCTGCTCGCCGCCCTGCCCACCGGCCCGCGCGTCGACGCTGGCGTCGGCCTGTCCGTCGACGTGGGCGTCACGTTCCCCGTCGGCCCGCTCGCCGTCCCGGCTCCCGTTCCGCACGTCGCCCTCCGCGGGGTCCGGCGCGGCGACCCGCGCGGACGCCCGTACGGAGGTCTGCGCGGAGGTCCCTGCGGCCCCCTGCCGGGTCTCGTCCGCCTCAGCCGGCACTGCGCTCCGCCGCCTCGACCACGTTGACGAGCAGCTGGGCACGGGTCATCGGGCCGACCCCGCCCGGGTTCGGGGAGATGAAGCCGGCCACCTCGGCGACGCCCGGGTGGACATCCCCGACGATCTTGCCCTCGGCGTTGCGCGAGACACCGACGTCGAGGACGGCGGCACCCGGCTTGACGTCCTCGGGACGGATCAGGTGCGCGGAACCGGCCGCGGCGACGATGATGTCGGCCCGCTTGAGGTGGGCGGCCAGGTCACGGGTGCCGGTGTGGCACTGGGTCACCGTCGCGTTCTCGCTGCGCCGCGTCAGCAGCAGCGGCATCGAACGCCCGATGGTGACGCCGCGGCCGACGACCACCACCTCGGCGCCCTTGGTCTCCACGCCGTAGCGGCGCAGCAGCGTCAGCACACCGTTGGGGGTGCAGGGCAGCGGGGCGGGCTCGTTGAGCACCAGGCGGCCGAGGCTGGTCGGGTGCAGACCGTCGGCGTCCTTGTGCGGGTCCATCAGTTCGAGGATGCGGTTCTCGTCGATGCCCTTGGGCAGCGGCAGCTGAACGATGTAGCCGGTGCACGCCGGGTCCTCGTTCAGCTCCTGCACGACCGCCTCGATCTCGTCCTGCGTGGCGGTGGCGGGCAGTTCGCGCTGGATGGACGCGATGCCGACCTCGGCGCAGTCGCGGTGCTTGCCGGCGACGTACTTCTGGCTGCCGGGGTCTTCCCCGACGAGGATCGTGCCGAGGCCGGGCGTGACGCCCTTCTCCTTCAGCGCCGCAACGCGGGCGGTCAGATCGGACTTGATCTCGGCTGCGGTGGCCTTGCCATCGAGAATCTGGGCGGTCATGACCCCATCCTCCCGGATGACCGCCCCCGTGTTCCAATCCGGGTCCGTCACACGGTGCCCACATCCGCCACAACAGCCGAAACCCCTGGATCCGCCCATGATCGGCGATGTTGCACTTGCACAACACATGCGGAATGCCGCTGGACAAGTAAGAGGCGTCTAAAGAACGATGAGCAGCGCAGTGTCGCGGGCAGTACCGGGGGGACGGACCGCATCTGTAGAACTTTCCTCCGAAACCGTGCCGCGCGTCGTCCCCGCACCTGGGCAACACGGAGGAAGGACCGCCATGAGTTTCGGCGACCCGAACAACCCCTACGGGCAGCCGCCCCAGCAGCCGCCGGCCGCTCCCGGTTACGGCTACCCCCAGCAGCCGCCCGGCGTCCCGCCGCAGCAGGGCTACGGATACCCGCAGCAGGGCTACCCCGGCTACGCCGGTGTGAACGCGATGCCGCAGACGATGCCGGGTCTGATGACGACCGCGCGGGTCCTGCTCTACATCGTCGCGGCCGTGCAGGTCATCCTCGGCTTCGTCGCGATCTTCGGGGCCGCCGCGGTCAACGACGTCTCCAACTCGGGCGAGGACACCTTCGGCAGAAACGGCTTCTCCGACATCGGTCACGCGTCGGCGGGCATCTTCTTCGTCGTCGCGGTGCTCTTCCTGGGCCTCGCGGGGCTGTCGATCACCCTCGGTGTGAAGTTCGGCCGCGGCGGCCAGGGCATCCGCATCACCACCATGATCTACGGCATCCTGGGCGCCCTGTTCGGCGTCCTCATCCTGATCAGCGCGGCCAGCGCCAGCTCCTCGGCCGCGCTGGTGTGGGCGCTGCTGTGGATCGGCTTCGGCGGCATCATGGCGGCGGCGATGATCGTCCCGTCCGGCGCCGCCTGGTTCAGCCGTCCGCGGTACTGACCGGACGACGCGCGCGGCAGCAGCCGTACCGGCACGTCCAAGGGCCGTGTCCCGTCCCCGCGCAGGGGAGGGACACGGCCCTGGTGCTTTCCCGCCGTGGCGGCCCGGGCCCGACACGGGCCGGACCGCCACGGCGGGGCCTGCGGTCAGTGGAAGAAGTGCCGCGTCCCGGTGAAGTACATCGTGACGCCCGCCTTCTTCGCGGCCTCCACGACCAGCTCGTCACGGACCGAACCGCCGGGCTGGACCACGGCCTTCACCCCGGCCGCGGTGAGGATCTCCAGACCGTCGGGGAACGGGAAGAAGGCGTCGGAGGCGGCGTACGAACCGCGCGCCCGCTCCTCGCCGGCCCGCTCCACGGCCAGCTTCGCGGAGTCGACCCGGTTGACCTGGCCCATGCCCACGCCGACCGAGGCGCCGTCCTTGGCGAGCAGGATGGCGTTGGACTTCACGGCCCGGCACGCCTTCCAGGCGAAGGCGAGCTCGGCCAGTTCGGCCGCGTCGAGCGCCTCGCCGGTGGCGAGGGTCCAGTTGGCGGGGTCGTCGCCGTCGGCCTGGAGACGGTCGGTCACCTGGAGCAGCGCGCCGCCGTCGACCGGCTTGACCTCGACCGGGTTCGCGGGGGCGCCCGCCGCCTTCAGCACCCGGATGTTCTTCTTCTTGGCGAGGGCCTCCAGCGCCCCCTCCTCGTAGTCGGGCGCCACGATGACCTCGGTGAAGATCTCCGCGACCTGCTCGGCCATCTCCTTGGACACCGGGCGGTTGACGGCGATCACACCGCCGAACGCCGACAGCGGGTCGCAGGCGTGCGCCTTGCGGTGCGCCTCGGCGACGTCCGCGCCGGTCGCGATGCCGCACGGGTTGGCGTGCTTGATGATCGCGACGGCCGGCTCGGCGTGGTCGTACGCGGCACGGCGGGCGGCGTCCGTGTCCGTGTAGTTGTTGTACGACATCTCCTTGCCGTGCAGCTGCTCGGCCTCGGCGAGGCCGGAGCCCGAACCGTCGACGTAGAGGGCGGCCGGCTGGTGCGGGTTCTCGCCGTAGCGCAGCGTGCTCTTGCGCTCCAGCGTGGTGCCGAGGAAGTCGGGGAACTGCGAGTCGTCGACGGGCGCGTAGGAGCTCGCGAACCAGCCCGCGACCGCCATGTCGTACGACGCCGTGTGCTGGAAGGCCTCGGCGGCGAGCCGCTTGCGGGTGGCGAGGTCGAAGCCGTCCTCCTTGACCGCGGCGAGGACGTCGCCGTAGCGGACCGGGCTCGTCACCACGGCGACCGACGGGTGGTTCTTGGCGGCGGCGCGGACCATCGACGGGCCGCCGATGTCGATCTGCTCCACGCACTCGTCGGCGGAGGCACCCGAGGCGACGGTCTCGCGGAACGGGTAGAGGTTGACGACGACGAGGTCGAACGGCTCGACGCCCAGCTCGGCCAGCTGCTCGCGGTGGCTGTCCAGCCGCAGGTCGGCGAGGATGCCGGCGTGCACCTTCGGGTGCAGGGTCTTGACCCGGCCGTCCAGGCACTCGGGGAAGCCGGTGAGCTCCTCGACCTTGGTGACGGGGACGCCGGCGGCGGCGATACGGGCGGCGGTGGACCCGGTGGAGACCAGCTCGACTCCGGCCTCGTGGAGCCCGCGGGCCAGCTCTTCGAGCCCGGTCTTGTCGTAGACGCTGACGAGCGCGCGACGGATGGCCCGCTTGTTCTCGGCGGTCACTGGATAACTACCTTTCGTCCCTCAATGCGATAGCCGTTGCGGGCGAGCCGCCCCACGACATCGACGAGCAGCCTTCGCTCGACTTCCTTGATGCGCTCGTGCAGAGCGCTCTCGTCGTCCTCGTCCCGGACCTCCACCACGCCCTGCGCGATGATCGGCCCGGTGTCGACGCCGTCGTCGACGAAGTGGACGGTGCAGCCGGTGACCCTGGCGCCGTACGCGAGCGCGTCCCGCACACCATGGGCTCCGGGGAAACTGGGCAGCAGGGCGGGGTGCGTGTTGACGAACCGCCCGCCGTACCTGGCGAGGAATTCCTTCCCCACGATCTTCATGAACCCGGCCGACACCACGAGGTCGGGCTCGTGGGCGGCGACGGCCTCGGCGAGGGCCGCGTCCCACTCCTGCCGGCTGCCGTGGTCCTTGACCCTCGTCACGAAGGTCGGCAGTCCGGCGCGCTCGGCGCGGGCGAGCCCCTCGATGCCGTCGCGGTCCGCGCCGACGGCCACGATCTCGGCTCCGTACGCCTCGCTGCCGACGCTCTCGATGGCGTCGAGGAGCGCCTGGAGGTTGGTGCCTGATCCGGAGACCAGCACGACCAGGCGCTTGACCACGGGCTTGGCGGCCACGATGGGGCCCTTTCTCGGGGAAGCGTTTGTACAGTCGTACGAATGCTTCGCGCTCCCGGATACGGGGAAGTCTACGAAGCGGCCGACCGCCAGCAACGATACCGGCACACGAAGCGGCCCCCACGGGACGGGGGCGTGGCCGGAAGGTAGCGTCTGGGAGGAGCGGGCTCGGGAACGCCGTCGGTCTGCGACGCGTTCACCAGGGAGACGGCTCACGGAGACAGCTCACGCAGGATCCGCCGCGCCACCCGTCGTATTCACCAACGCGACATCAGTCGTACTCACCAAGGGGAAGACGCTCACTTGATGCCGGACCGCAGCCAGCGACTCCTCACGCTCGCCCCGCAGTCGCCGCAGGGCGTGGTGCGCAGCGGCGTACTGCTGCGCGAGCGCCCCAGCTCGCCGCCCGACGCGCCCTCGGGCCGCGGCGGCGGTGGCGAGCAGGGCGGCGGCGACGGACCGGCCCGGGAGGACAACCCGTACGCGCCGCCGCCGGAGGGCACGCCCGACCGGCCGTGGCAGCCCCGCCGTCCGGCGGGCGGCGAGAGCGAGGGCGGCGGCTCCCCCTGGGGCGGCCACTGGAGCGACCGGCAGCCCGGCCGCTCCCAGGGCGGCTTCGGCGAGCGCCCCGGCGGCAACGACAACGGCAACGGGCCCGAGGGTCCGTCCGGCGGCGACCCCTCCTCCGGGACGCGCTGGGACCCGATGGACCCCGCCCAGCGCCGTGCGCGCTACGCCCTGCTGGGCGGCATGTGGGCCTTCTTCTTCGCGCTCTTCGGCTGGTCGTACCTGAGCCTGCTGCTCGGCGCCCTGGCCGTGTACTGGGGCGTCAGCGCCCTGCGGATCAAGCCCCGCACCCCCGACCCGAACACCCCGGCCCAGCCCACGACCGGGCGTCCGCAGACCACCGCCGCGGTGAGCGGCCTGGTCACGGCGTCGCTGGCCATCGCCCTGGTCGCGGCGGGCTTCACCGCCCAGCTCGTCTACCGCGACTACTACACCTGCACGAACGACGCCCTCACCAACGCGGCGAAGCAGTCCTGCAAGCAGCTTCTCCCGGAGGAGCTCCGCGGGGTGCTGAGCACCGACTGACAACCGGCCCCGCGTCCCCTGCCCCCCCCGCCTCCCCGGGCGGGGGCCGGGCGCGTGGGGAGGCGGGGTGCGCAGGAGTCGCGGCGGGCAGGGAGCCGTGACGGCAAGGGTGCTCACCGGGCCTGGATTCCCGACGGGCCGGGGCTCTCGGCGGTTCCCCGTGTCCGGCTTCAGGGGCGTGGTCCGGTGGTGTCGTCCGGTGGGCCGGACGCGTCCCGCAGCGCCGCCCAGCGTGCCTCGCGCGCCGCGTCGCCGTGCCAGGGTCCGGGCAGCGGCTCGACGGCGGGGGGATCGGCGGGGAGCAGGTCGTACGGGCTCTCGTCCTCGCGGCGCCGTGCCGCACCCCGAGCACTCCCCGGCTTCGTCCCGGGTCCTCTCGAACGCCGGCCCCGCGGCAGTCGGCCGGGCGCCGGGCGCCGCGGCTTCCAGAACCGGCGCCCGTGCGCGTCCCGGCCTTCCTCCGTCCGCCCGGCTTCCGCCGTCGACGCCCGCTCCGGTACCGGCCGGGGCACCGGCTTCGGCGCCTCCCCCGGCCCCGTCGGCCGGTCGGTCCGCGTGCGCCCCGGGAGGCGCGGCAGACGTCGGCGCGCACGCGCCCCCTGCTCCGTCTGCTCCGCCTGGTTCCCCTGCGTCTTCGGCGGCTGCCCGGCGGCCGTCCCTGTGCCCGTCTCCGGTGCCTGCCCCGGCTTCGGGGCCGGGTTCGGCTTCGGGGCCGGCACCGGGTGGGGCGCCGCCTCCGGCGTCGGGTGCGCGGACGGGTTCGGCACCGTCCTCGTCCTCGTGATCAGCCTCCACGTCCGCTTCGGCTTCGCCCCCGACGTCGACGCCGATGCCGACGCCGATGCCGGAGCGAGTACCGGTGCCACGGCGGGTACCGGGTCCGAGGCCGATGCCGGAACCGAGGGCGGCATCGGCTCCGGCATCGGCATCGGCGTCGTCCTCGTCCTCGTCCTCGTGATCAGCCTCCACGTCCGCTTCGGCTTCGCCCCCGGCCTCGGGGCGGGTGTCGGCGCGGGCTCGGCCGCCTCGGCCCGTTGTCTGCCGATCGTCGATTCGGAACCCCGCGCCGGGGCGGTGCCCCGGTTCCGCCACCACCGCGCCGCCAGCGCCACCGGCGCACCCACGCCCGCCGTCCAGACCAGCGCCGCGCAACCCACCTGCCACCACACCGGCCCGAACCGGGCGAGCGCGGCGACGCCGAGCGGGCCGCCCGCCAGCGCGGCCAGTACCGCGAGCGCCCCCGCACACAGCACGGCCGCAAGACCGGCCGAGGCCGCGGTCCGCTCGCGCGACCAGCCCCGGGTCCCCGGCCTGCGCAGCGCCGCCCTGGCCGTGAACCAGCCCACCGTCACCCCGGCCGTCACCGGCACCGCCGCGGACGCCCAGTTCAGCGGCGTACCCGGCCCGGCGTCCGGCACCGCGGCCAGCAGCGGGAACGGCGGGAACAGCGGAGCGGGTGCCGAGTGGACGGGGGCCGTGACATGGCCGACGCCCAGTGCGAAGCCGGGGCCGAGGGCGTACGCGGCCGCCCACACCACCGCGTTCGGCATCAGCGCGAGACACAGCAGCAGCACGGCGAACCGCCCCGACCAGCCCTCCGTGAGCTGCCAGAAGGACGCGCGCGCCGCGTCCCCGTGCCACACCAGCGACACCCCCACCAGCAGCGCGCCGCCCCCGAAGTACACCGCCGTCCCGGCGGCCGCGGTCCGTACGGCGGCGCCGAGCCGCGCCCGCGCGTCCGCTCCGAGGACGAGCCGCCGCAGCGCGCCCGGCAGCAGGGCCAGCATCCTGTCGACCGGCCGGCGGGGTCGCCCGTACGCCGTCCAGACGCCCGCCCCGGCCATCACCACGGCGACCAGCGGCAGGCTCACTCCCGTCGATCTCCACGAGGGGCGCAGATCGCCGCCCGCGGCATAGAGGGCGGCGGCCGCGCCGACGGCCAGGTAGCCGAGGACGACACCCGCCCAGGCCGTGTGCGCCGCGACCGGTGGCACGTCCGCGTCCACATCCGTGTCGCCGTCCACCGCGTCCCGTGCCGCCCGGTACACCAGCCAGGCAGGCAGGGCGCACAGCAGCAGCGGGGTGACGCCCACGGGGGCCGGGACACCGGAGAGGGTGTCGGTGCGGATCAGTTCGGCGCCGTGCGCCAGCAGCCACAGGGCGGCGGCGACGTGCAGGGCGCCCCCCGGGCCGCTGTCGGGATACGGCGAACTGATCCAGAGCACCATCACGAGCACGGCCAGTGCGCCGAGCCCGAGCCCCGCGGCGACGGCACCGCCCAGGAGGCTGGGGCCCAGTCCCGGCGAACGGTCGCGCATCCGCATGAGCAGGGGCGACAGCAATGATCGGCGAGCGGTCATCTGGATCACGTCGCCATGCTCCCAACGACACGCGCTTTACCGTCGTAACAGGCGAACCTCCGACGTGTCACTCAATATAAATTTATGTACTTTTTCGTACGGAGGGGCGTCCTGTGACACAGAGCCCTGCACCCCCGCTCCCCTCGCCGGGCGAACGTCGACGCCTTCGCGAGCAGGGCGCGCTGACGCAGGATCAGGTCGCCGCGCGGCTCGGCGTGCCCCTGAAGACGGTGCGGGCGTGGGAAGCCGGCCGCACCGCTCCACGCGGCCGGAAGCGGGAGGAGTACGCCAGGCTGCTGGCCGCGTTCGCGGAACCCGGCCCCGACATGACGGCCGGTCGGGGGACGGACGGGACCGGGACGACCGCGCCGCAGGAGCGGCAGACGTCCCCGGACTCCGAACCGTCGCGGGCCGCGCAGGCGGCCGGAACCCTGACACCGGTTCAGGCCTTCGACGCGCTGTACTCGTTCTGCGCCCCCGCTCTCGTGCGGCAGGCGTATCTGCTCACCGGCCGCCGCGCACTCGCCCGCGAGTCGGTCGAGCGCGCCTTCCAGCTCGCCTGGCAGCGCTGGCCCGAGGTGGCCCAGGACCGGGACCCGGCCGGCTGGGTGCGGGCGACGACGTACGAGTACGCGCTCTCGCCCTGGCACCGGTTCCGTCCGAGTCACCGGCGCGGCGAACCCCCGCCCGCCGACGCGGCCGACCGTGTGCTGCTGGAGGTGTTCCTGCGGCTCCCGCCGCCGTACCGCCGCACCCTTCTGCTGCACGACGGGGTCGGTCTCGGTCTGGCCGAGACGGCGGCGGAGACGGAGGCGAGCAGACGGGCGACCGCGAAGCGACTGCTGCACGCGCGCGAGGCCGTCGCGGCGCGGCTGCCGGAGCTCACGGACCCGTCCGGCCTGCACCGGCGGCTGACCGAACTGGCCGCCGCCGAACGCCTGCAGACGACCAGGCCGACGACGGTGCGGGTGAACGGGGAACGCAGGACGCGTTTCTGGACCCAGGCCGCGATCGCGTTCACGGTCGCCCTCATCGGCGTGACCTCCCTGACCCTGCGCTCCGCGCCCACGCGCTACGAGCCGCCCGCGCCCGCCGGGGAGACGGTCCAGGGAGTCCCGCCGAAGACGGCGCCGGGCCCGCTGTCGTACGAGCAGGTGACCTTGCGGGACAAGCTGCGCTCGCAGACGCAGAACGGACCGGAGCGGCTGGTGCCGGAGGTCCGGTGAGGGCGCCCGCCGCCATCGGCGCGGGGAAGGGCGACACGCCCGGTGCCCGGAGGCGGGGCGGCGGGCGACATGCGGCAGGGCCCGCACCCCGGTGGGGGTGCGGGCCCTGCCGCGGCCGCGACGCGCGGGGCGTCCGCCGGCCGGTGGTCCGGTGTCCGGTCAGCCGGCGAGGATCTCGCGCGCCAGCTTCGCCGTCTCGGTCGGCGTCTTGCCGACCTTGACGCCGGCGGCCTCGAGGGCCTCCTTCTTCGCCTGCGCGGTGCCGGAGGAGCCGGAGACGATGGCGCCGGCGTGGCCCATGGTCTTGCCCTCGGGCGCGGTGAAGCCCGCGACGTAGCCGACGACCGGCTTGGTCACGTTGGCCTTGATGTAGTCGGCCGCGCGCTCCTCGGCGTCGCCGCCGATCTCACCGATCATGACGATCAGGTCGGTGTCGGGGTCGGCCTCGAACGCGGCGAGCGCGTCGATGTGCGTGGTGCCGATGACCGGGTCGCCACCGATGCCGACGGCCGACGAGAAGCCGATGTCACGGAGCTCGTACATCATCTGGTACGTCAGCGTGCCGGACTTCGACACCAGGCCGATGCGGCCCGGCTTGGTGATGTCGCCCGGGATGATGCCGGCGTTCGACTGGCCGGGGGTGATGAGACCCGGGCAGTTGGGGCCGATGATGCGGGTCTTGTTGCCCTGCGACACGGCGTACGCGTAGAACGCGGCCGAGTCGTGGACGGCGATGCCCTCGGTGATGACGACCGCGAGGGGGATCTCCGCGTCGATCGCCTCGACCACGGCGGCCTTGGCGAACGCCGGCGGCACGAAGAGGACGGACACGTTCGCGCCCGTCTTCTCCATCGCCTCGGCCACCGAGCCGAAGACCGGGATCTCGGTGCCGTCGAAGTCGACGGAGGTGCCCGCCTTGCGGGGGTTCACGCCACCGACGATGTTCGTGCCGTCGGCCAGCATGAGCTTGGTGTGCTTCATGCCCGTGGCACCGGTCATGCCCTGGACGATGACCTTGGAGTCCTTGTTGAGGAAGATAGCCATGGCTGTCTGAGTCCCTCTTCCTTACTTCGCAGCCGCGAGCTCGGCGGCCTTGTCGGCCGCGCCGTCCATGGTGTCCACGCGCTGGACCAGCGGGTGGTTGGCGTCGGAGAGGATCTTGCGACCCAGCTCGGCGTTGTTGCCGTCCAGACGGACGACGAGCGGCTTGGTGACTTCCTCGCCCTTGTCCGCGAGCAGCTGGAGCGCCTGCACGATGCCGTTGGCGACCTCGTCGCAGGCGGTGATGCCACCGAAGACGTTGACGAACACGGACTTGACGTCCGGGTCGCCCAGGATGATCTCCAGGCCGTTCGCCATCACGGCCGCGGACGCGCCGCCGCCGATGTCGAGGAAGTTGGCGGGCTTGACGCCACCGTGGTTCTCACCGGCGTACGCGACGACGTCCAGGGTGCTCATGACGAGACCCGCGCCGTTGCCGATGATGCCGACCTCGCCGTCGAGCTTGACGTAGTTGAGGTTCTTCGCCTTGGCGGCGGCCTCGAGCGGGTTGGCGGACTCCTTGTCCTGGAGGGCCTCGTGCTCCGGCTGGCGGAACTCGGCGTTCTCGTCCAGGGAGACCTTGCCGTCCAGGGCGATGACGTCGCCGGAGGCGACCTTGGCCAGCGGGTTGACCTCGACGAGGAGCGCGTCCTCGGCGATGAAGGTCTTCCACAGGGTGACCAGGACGTTCGCGACCTTGTCGGCGACCTCGGCCGGGAAGTTCGCGGCCTCGACGATCTCGCGCGCCTTCTCCGGGGTCACACCCTCGTTGGCGTCGATCGGGGTCTTGGCGACAGCCTCCGGACGGGTGGCGGCCACCTCCTCGATCTCCATGCCGCCCTCGACGGAGGCGATGGAGAGGAAGGTGCGGTTGGCACGGTCCAGGAGGAAGGAGACGTAGTACTCCTCCAGGATCTCCGGGGCCGTCTCGGCGATCATCACCTTGTGGACCGTGTGGCCCTTGATGTCCATGCCGAGGATGTCCGTCGCGCGGGCGACGGCCTCGTCCGGGGTCGCGGCCAGCTTCACGCCGCCGGCCTTGCCGCGGCCACCGACCTTCACCTGCGCCTTGACGACGGACTTGCCACCGAGACGCTCGGTGGCTGCGCGGGCCGCCTCAGGCGTGTCGATGACTTCACCGGCCAGCACCGGTACATCGTGCTTGGCGAAGAGGTCCCTCGCCTGGTACTCGAACAGGTCCACGCGCTTCCGTCCCTATCAGTGATCTCGCGGTTCGTTGGATGCGTGGGCGTGCCGCGAGGGCAACGTGACGACCGCTGTGTCACAGGGGGTGCGCACACGGTGTCCGAGCGCGCGGCATGTCCGTCTCGCAGGTTATCGCCGGTTGCGGAGGGTCTCTAAATCGAGGGTCACACCGCAGCGGTGATACCTGTCACATGATGCCGTGTATGCGCCACACTTTGGCACGCCGTGCCGCGAAGGCGGGGTCTCACCGGGCTGGGGTTGACCCGGTGAGACCCCTGGAACGGACCCCGGAAGGGGCCAGGACGGCTGATCCTCTCCCCAATGAGGATCTTTCCGTCCTCCTCCGCCGGAACCGTCCCGGACCGACCGACGGCTTTCGGCCGTCCGGGTCCTTCGGTTCCGCGGAGTCGCTTGTCCCGCCGGGCGTGCATGCTCTGCGTGCACGCCCGGCGTGCACAGAACGTCCGGCCCACGATCCCGCGCGCCCCGCAGGCCGACGGCGCGGGAAGGACTCGTCCCGCTAGGCGGGGGACACGGGGATGTCCCGGTGCCCGTCCCCGGTCCCGGTGGCGTCCGCGCCCGCCGTGGGGCCGGACACGAACCACGGCGGAAGCTTCCGGTCCAGCGGGACGGCCCGCGCGTCGCCGTGGCGCGGCGACGCGTCGTCGAGGTCCGACCGGCCGGCCTGCACGCTGCCGGGAACACCGGACCGCGGCTCGTACGACGCGCCCGGCGCCCGGACACCGCCCACCGCGACCGCGGGGACGGCGGAGGCCGGTACGTGAGCCGGGGCGAAGGCGGGAGCGACGGAAGGGGCGGAGGCCGGAGCGGAGGAAGGGGTGGAGAAAGGGGCGGAGGTCGAGGCCGGGGCGAAGGCGGCGGCCGGTGCGCGAGCCGGAGCCGGGGCGGCGGCCCGGGAAGGTGTGGCCTCCGCCGCGTGCGCCCGCTCCCCGCAGAGGAACCCCAGCGCGAACAGGCCGCCCGCCAGCAGCACGCCTTGCAGCGCACGCCGCCCGGCCGCCGTGCGCACCACGCGCAGAGCGGCTCCGGACAGGACGGCCGGCCAGATCAAGACGGGGGAATCCTCGGATGCGGCGGAACGGGTGACAGGTGATCGGCGGCGTCGATCCTCGCACGCGCGTCCCGTCGTCGCGCAAGCCCCCTGTTACCGATGAGTAGTCATGTCCGTTTTCCGCTTCACCCGGTGTCCGGCACCGGGATCGGCCGTTTCTCGATCGCCGCCGCCATCACCTCCGGGAACAGGTCGGGTGTGCAGGCGAACGCCGGTGCCCCCAGTGCGGCGAGCGCGGCCGCGTGTTCCCGGTCGTAGGCCGGTGCCCCCTCGTCCGACAGCGCGAGCAGCGTCACGAACTGCACGCCCGACGCCTTCATCGCCGCGACCCGCTTGAGCATCTCGTCGCGTATCCCGCCTTCGTAGAGGTCGCTGATCAGCACGACCACCGTCTCCGCGGGCCGGGTGATCTGCGACTGGCAGTAGGCGAGCGCCCGGTTGATGTCCGTCCCGCCGCCGAGCTGGGTCCCGAAGAGGACGTCCACGGGGTCGTCGAGCTGGTCGGTCAGGTCGACGACCGCAGTGTCGAAGACGACGAGCCGGGTGCTGATGGACCGCATGGAAGCCAGCACCGCTCCGAACACGGACGCGTAGACGACGGACGCCGCCATCGACCCCGACTGGTCGATACAGAGGACGACCTCCTTCTTCACGGACTGCGAGGCACGTCCGTACCCGACGATCCGCTCCGGCACGACCGTGCCGTACTCCGGCAGGTAGTGCTTGAGGTTGGCCGCGATCGTGCGGTTCCAGTCGATGTCGTGGTGGCGCGGCCGGGTGATCCGGGCGCTGCGGTCGAGGGCGCCGGTGAGGGTGGCCCGGGTGCGGGTGGCGAGCCGCTTCTCCAGGTCCTCCACGACCTTGCGCACGACGGCCCGTGCGGTCTCCTTCGTGGTCTCGGGCATGACCTTGTTGAGAGAGAGCAGGGTGCCGACGAGGTGCACGTCGGCCTCCACCGCCGCCAGCATCTCCGGCTCCAGCAGCAGCGCGGACAGCCCGAGCCGGTCGATGGCGTCGCGCTGCATGACCTGGACGACGGAGGAGGGGAAGTAGGTCCGGATGTCGCCGAGCCAGCGGGCCACGGACGGCGCCGACGCCCCCAGCCCCGCCGCCCGGTCCCGCCCCGACTGCGGCCGGTACCCCTTTCCGTAGAGGGCGGCGAGCGCCCCGTCCATCGCGGAGTCCTGCCCGGACAGCGCGTACCCGGTGCCGTCGGCCTCGTCGCCGCCGAGCACGAGCCGCCAGCGCCGCAGCCGCTCCCCCGCCGGGTCCGCCGGGTCGGTCACCGTCATGTCCGTCACCGCCCTGTCCGTCACCGCTCGATCCGCGGCGACCGGATCCGTCGCAGCCGTCGGTCCGGTCGTCATGTGTCCACCCCCACCAGGTCGTTCGTCGGGCTGTCGGGTACGTGGTCGGCGGCGGACGTGGGGTCGGTGTCGGGGCCGGTGCCGAGGCCGAGCAGCAGCCGCACCACCGGCAGCACCGCGTCCGCGCGCTCGGTGTCCGGCCGCGGGTCGAAGCCGGGTATGCCGGAGCCCGGACCGCCCGCCGTCCGCCCCGCTCCTCGGGGCCCGCGCCGCACCAGCTCCCCGAGCGTCCTGCGCACCCCCGGTTCGTACGCCGAGAAGGTGCGCCGCAGCAGCGGCAGCACGTCCGTGAACGCCCGGGCGGGTACGGCGGTGAGCCATCCGTCGACCAGGGCGAGCAGCCGCTCGTCGTGCACCAGGAGCATGCCGCCCCCGCCGCCGGCGAAGCCCTCGATCCACGCGGCCGCGTCCGCGGGCGGTGTCCCCGGTGACAGGGCGAGCCCCATGAGGCGGGCCGCCTCGTCCTGGGCCAGCTCCCCGTCGTCCAGCAGCAGTCGCACGGCACGCCCGCGCACCACGCCGGGAACGGTGTCCCGTCCCGACACCACCCCGAGCACCCGGTGCCAGCGCCCCCGCAGGTCCGCGCGCTCGGGTGCGAGCACGTCACCCAGCAGGGCCACCGCCCCGTGCACCTCGTCGAGCCGGCGTCGCATCTCGTCGGCCGCGTCCGCGTCGAGTCCGGCGCAGGCCGGGGGCAGGCCGACGAAGATCCGCTCGGCGAGGCCCGCGGCGACCTCGGCGAGCGCCCCGGTGTCCGTACCGCGCACATCGCCGTAGCGCAGGGAGCGGACCAGGGCGGGCAGCGCCTGGGCGAGATGGCCCACGTCCGTGTCGAGGGCCGCGCGGTCGGCGAGGACCCGCATCACCGTGGGGAGCGCCGCGGGGAGGCCGGCCAGCAGACAGTGCTCGGCGAGCGCGGTGACATCGGCGAGGCTCCGCGCGCCGACGGCGTCGGCCCGGGCCTTGCCGGTCGCGGCGGCGAGCACGGTGGTCCCCCACACCCCGGCCTCGGCGACCCGCACGGACAGCTCCGGCTCCCAGCACAGCCGCCAGGTCTCCCGGAACGTGCCCGTGCTGCCCCGCGAGGCGGTCGGCTCGCCCCAGCCGACGTCCAGCAGCCGCAGCCGGTGCAGGAGGGTGCTGCGGCCCGCGTCGGTCTCCTTGCGCAGGTCGAGTTCCAGGTCCCGCGCCGACGCCTCCGGTCGGAGCCGCAGCCGGCGCTGCGACCGGTCGAGGTCGCGCTGCAACGGCACCGCCGGGGCGGTCCGCGGCACCTCGCCCAGGACGTCCCCCACCACCAGCCGGTCGTGCACCAGCGCCAGCGGCACGTCCGAGCCGTCGCACATCACCGCGCGCACGGCGTCCGTCATCTCGCTCAGTCCGGGCAGCGGGCGGCCGCGCATCGCCGCCAGTGTGTCCGCGAGCCGCACCGCCTCGATGACGTGCGCGGAGGAGACCGGCCGGTCCTCCTCGCGCAGCAGTCCGGCGACCCTGGTCATCCAGCGCTCGACCGGCCGGTCCGGCGCGGCGAACAGATGCCCGTACCAGCCCGGCGAGTCGACACCGGCGCCGTACCCACCGGCTCTGGAGAGGCGGCGGTGGGTCCACGGCACCCAGGTGACTTCCGTCCTGACCTTGGGCAGCCCTTTCAGCAGGGCCCGGTCGGCGGCCGCGGTGGTCCGCTGCCGGAGCGCGGGCACGTGCCAGGCGCCGCACACCACGGCGACACCGTCCCCGAACTCCCGCCGCGCCGCCCGCAGCCGGAGCCGCATGTGCGCCTCCCGCACGGGATCCCGGTCGTACCCCCCGCTGCCGTACGTCGCGCGCAGCGCCGCCATGGCCTCCTCCAGTGCCGTGAACGGTGCGAGCGCGTCGCCCTCCCCCGCGCCCCGGTGCTCGACGACGTCCTCCCACCAGCGCTCGGGATCGTCGTGACCGGCGATCCCGGCGAGCACGCCGAGGGGGTCGATCCGCAGATCGGCGCCGGGAGTGCGCCCCTCCGCCCCACCGGCCGCGTCGCCCCCACCGCCCGCGTCCGCACCGTCCCCGTCGGCCTCCGCCGGTCCCCAGGCCAGGGTGTGGGCGGCCGGGAGGTCGATGAAGCGGGCCGGCACGCCGTGTTCCAGGGCCCAGCGGATCGCCACCCACTCCGGGGAGAACTCCGCCAGCGGCCAGAACGCCGAACGGCCGGGCTCGTCGACGGCATGGGCCAGCAGGGCGACCGGCGGCCGCATGTCCTCGTCGGCGGCCAGCGGGATCAGGACGCCGGCCTCGGCCGGTCCCTCGACCAGGACCGCACCCGGCCGCGCGGCGTCCAGCGCGGCCCGCACGGCCCGCGCCGACCCCGGCCCGTGATGCCGCACGCCCAGCAGCAGTGGTTCCCGCCCGCCCCCGGTAGTCATCCCGCCCCTCCCCCTCGTCCCCTTCGTCCTCGACGGCGTCGCTGTCGGTGCTGCCCTCCACGGCACCCCGTGGGCCGGTCCGGGAGGCAGCGCCCGGTGGCGGTCATCCGCTCACCTCCCGGCAGGCGCGGTAGAAGTCCTGCCAGCCGTCCCGCTCGCGCACGACCGCCTCCAGGTACTCCCGCCAGACCACCCGGTCGGCGGCCGGGTCACGGACCACGGCGCCGAGGATGCCCGCGGCGACGTCACCCGCCCGCAGCACGCCGTCGCCGAAGTGGGCGGCCAGCGCGAGGCCGTTGGTGACTACGGAGATCGCCTCCGCGGTGGACAGGGTGCCGCTGGGCGACTTCACCTTCGTACGGCCGTCGGCGGTGATCCCGTCGCGCAGTTCGCGGAAGACGGTCACCACGCGGCGGATCTCGTCGATGCCGTCGGGCGCCGGCGGCAGGTCGAGGGAGCGGCCGATCTGGTCGACGCGGCGCGCGACGATGTCGACCTCCGCGTCGACGCTCTCCGGCAGCGGCAGCACGACCGTGTTGAAGCGCCGGCGCAGCGCGCTGGACAGGTCGTTGACGCCGCGGTCGCGGTCGTTCGCCGTGGCGATCAGATTGAACCCGCGGACCGCCTGCACCTCCTGGCCCAGCTCCGGGATGGGCAGCGTCTTCTCCGACAGGATGGTGATGAGCGTGTCCTGCACATCGGCCGGGATGCGGGTCAGCTCCTCGACGCGCACGGTCATCCCCTCCGCCATGCCCCGCATGACGGGGCTCGGCACGAGGGCGTCGCGGCTCGGGCCGTGGGCGAGCAGCTGCGCGTAGTTCCAGCCGTAGCGGATCGCCTCCTCCGGGGTGCCCGCCGTGCCCTGCACCAGCAGGGTGGAGTCACCGCTGACCGCCGCGGCCAGATGCTCGGAGACCCAGGTCTTCGCGGTGCCGGGCACCCCGAGCAGGAGCAGCGCGCGGTCGGTGGCGAGGGTGGTGACGGCGACCTCGACGAGGCGGCGCGGGCCGACGTACTTGGGTGTGACGACCGTGCCGTCGGGCAGGGTGCCGCCGAGCAGATAGGTCGCCACCGCCCAGGGCGACAGCTTCCAGCGGGCCGGGCGCGGACGGTCGTCCTGCGCGGCCAGGGCGGCCAGTTCGGCGGCGAAGGCGTCCTCGGCGTGCGGCCGCAACGCCTCCCCCGCACCTCGCGCGGGCGGATCGACCACCGTCGGTTCCACGGACACAGTCATGGCTGAGGTCCCCTCCAGCTCGGCCGGTTCGGATCTGGTGTCCACCGTGCACCACGCCACTGACAATCCGTTCCGACCTGCGCGGATACCGGATCCGCAGGGGGCCGGTCCCGGCCTCGGGGCCGATTGTCAGTGGGGGGACCTACCTTCGATGTCATGACTCAGCAGGGGGTGCGCTGGACGGCGGACCAGGTGCTGGCACTGGCACCTGACGCCGCCTCACGCAAGGCGGGGAGCAGGCTCGGTGAGGCCGGGCCGTGGTCCGAGGCGGGCAGTTCCGACGAGGGGGCGGTGTGGGGGCTGTGCAAGGGGAGCGGCAGCGATCCGTACCGGACGGTGGTCGATGTCGCGGACGCGTCCGGTCCGGCGTACCGGTGCAGTTGTCCGAGCAGGAAGTTCCCGTGCAAGCACGCGCTCGGACTGCTGCTGCTCTGGGCGGGCGGGGACGGCGCGGTGCCGCCCGGGCAGCCACCGGCGTGGGCCGGGCAGTGGCTGGCGGGGAGAAGGAACCGGGCGCAGGCACAACGGACGGAGGGCGCCGGGGGTTCCGCGCCGGGGAGCGCCGATCCCGAGGCGGCGCGGCGCAGGGCGGAGCGCAGGGCCGCCTCGGTGACGGCGGGGGCGACCGAGCTGGAGGAGCGGCTGGCGGACCTGCTGCGCGGCGGTCTGGCCGCGGCGGAGCAGACGGGGTACGGGCTGTGGGAGGAGACGGCGGCCCGCATGGTCGACGCCCAGGCGCCCGGACTGGCCTCCCGGGTGCGGGAGCTGGGGGCGGTACCGGCGTCCGGTTCCGGCTGGCCCGTGCGGCTGCTCGAGGAGTGCGCCCTGCTCCACCTGCTGGCCCGGGGCTGGCTGCGCCGCGAGCTGCTGCCGGACGGCCTGGCGGCGACGGTCCGTTCCCGGGTCGGCCTGCCCGGCGCGGCGGACGGCCCGCCGCTGCGCGACCACTGGCTGGTCCTCGCCCAGTACGACACGGGGGACACGAAGCTGACGACCCGCCGGATCTGGCTGCACGGTGCCACGACAGGGCGTACGGCGCTGCTCCTCTCCTACGGGGCCGCCGGCCGGTCCCCGGAACTCGCGCTGCCGGTGGGGCTGTCCCTGGAGGCCGAGGTGTCCGCCTACCCGGGCACCGGGCAGCCGCGGGTGGCGCTGGGCGAGCAGTTCGCGTCCCCCGTGCCCACGCGGACGCGGCCGGCCGGTGTGTCGACGGCCGCCGCGACCGCCCGCTACGGCGCGGCGCTGCGGGACGATCCGTGGCTGGACTCGGTCCCGGTGACGCTGGAGCGGGTGATACCGGTCCCGGACGGCGACTCCTGGCAGCTCGCCGACGCCGAGGAGGACACGGCCCTGCCGCTGACGCCCGCCGCCCGCTCCCGGCCCGGCCTGTGGCGACTGGTCGCCCTCTCGGGCGGCGGCCCCGTCAAGGTCTTCGGCGAGTGCGGCCACCGGGGTTTCACCCCGCTGACGGCCTGGCCCGAGGGCGCGGGCGAGGCGGTGTCCCTGTGCTGACCCGTCGCCCGTCGCACGGCCCTGACCTGCCGCACGACTCCGGTCTGCCGCACGACTCCGATCTGCCACTCGGCCCCCTTCTGCGGGAAGGAACCCGATGAACAGGACGTCCCCGCCTGTGGACCCGCCCGCGCCGGGCTCCTGGGAGGACCTGGTCACCACGGCGCTGCTCGGCACCGACCGGCGTACGCCCGCCGTCTCCGTGCCGGGCCGGGCGGCCCCGTCGGCGCTGCTGGACACGGCGGCCGTCCAGACCGTACGCAGACGGGCCGGACTGCGGCCGGCCCGCGCGGCCGGGCGACCGCAGGCCGCGCCCGCCGACCCGCGCCCGGCGCTGCCCACGGCGGCGGCGCGCCGGCTGACGATGCTGCTGGCCGACCGTCCCGGTGCGGGCGGCGGAGGCCGCAGGGGTACCGCGCCGGACCTGCTGGAGCTGCTGCCCCAGTGGCTCCAGGTGGCGAACTCCCACGGCTTCGCCGCACCGCCCCAGACGATGCCCGCCCTGCTGGACGCGGCCCGCGGTCGTACGGATCTGCGGCCTGCGGTGCTGAGGTTCGTGGGTCCTCGTGCCGTGTGGCTGGCGCGGCTGAACCCGGACTGGAGGTTCGCCCTGCGGGCGACGCCCGGTGCGGGGGCGGCGCTGCCGGATCCGCGGGAGGCCGACCGGGTCCGGCTGCTGTGGCAGGAGGGTCTGTTCGCCGAGCGGGTCGCCCTGTTGTCGGCGATCAGGGCGCGGGAGCCCGAGGCCGCTCGCGAGCTGCTCGACTCGACCTGGGCGACGGAGCGCGCGGAGGACCGGCTGATGTTCCTCGACTCGCTGCGCACGGGCCTCGGCCCGGAGGACGAGGACTTCCTGGAGCGGGCGCTGGCGGACCGCAGCCGCAATGTGCGGGCGACGGCGGCGGAGCTGCTGTCGGCGCTGCCGCACTCCGCACTCGCCGCCCGGATGGCGGTGCGGGCCGGGGCGTGCGTGGCCGTCGATCACATGCGGACCGCGCCGACGCTGGCCGTGGAGGCACCGCACGCGTGCGACGCGGACATGGAACGCGACGGGGTGGTGGCCAAGGCACCGGCGGGCCGTGGGGAAAGATCCTGGTGGTTCGGCCAGCTGGTGGAGGCGGCGCCGCTCGCCACCTGGCCGGCCCGGCTCGGCGGGCGCACGCCCGGGGAGATCGTGGCGCTGCCCGTGGCGGACGACTGGCAGGGCGAGCTGCACGCGGCCTGGTGCCGGGCGGCGGCGCGGCAGGGGGACGCCGGGTGGGCGCGGGCGCTGCTCGGCACCCCCTCGGCCCCCGAGGCGGGCGGGCCGGGGGCGGTGTCCCTCGCGGAGCGGGCGAAACTGCTGGGGACGCTGCCCTCGGGCGAGCGGGCCGAGTGGGTCGCCCGGTTCGTCGCCGCGCACGGCCTGTCCGAGGCGTTCCAGCTGCTCGGGGTGTGTGCGGTGCCCTGGGCCGAACCGCTCGGCCGGGCGGTGGTGGACGCGCTCAACATCGCACGGGACGCCGGAAGCTATCCGTGGAGCTTCAGCGGGGTGATGGGGCTGGCCGAGCGCTGTCTCGACCCGGCGGAGGCGGGCCGGCTGGACGGGCTGCTGGCGGTGCCGGACGAGCCGGAGGACGCGTCGCCGGGTGCCGGGGGCTACTGGGCGGAGGCGTTCCAGCGCCTGGTGACCACCTTGCGCCTGCGCGCGGTCATGATCCATGAGCTCGGGGCGGCGGCCGCCGATCACCACTCGCCGCCACAGCCCACCGTTCCGCCCCACTCCACCCCGGACGCCCCAGCCCCAGGCCACTTCACCTCGGACGTCCCAGCCCTGGACCACGACACCCCGGACCACTCCACCCCGGACAACCCCGTCCCGGACGCCCCCGCCCCGGAACGCACCGAGACGCACCGTCCGTAGCAGGGGCCCATCCAGCGACGCGCTCATCCGCAGGAACGCGCCCCTCCGCAGGAACGCGCAAACGGAGCGCCACGCCCGTGCGCAGCGAGGCGCCCGTCCACGCCGGCGTGGCCGTCCGCGGCGGCGGCCCGTCCGTAGCAAGGCGCCCGTCCACAGCGGCAGGGCCGTCCGTGACGGCGGCCCGTCCGTGGCGGGGCGCTAGGCCCCCGTGGGCTGGCGGGCGTTGGCGCGGACCCAGTCCACGATCGACGCCGTGGTCGCGCCGGGTGTGAAGATCTCCGCGACGCCCTTCTCCTTCAGCGACGGGATGTCCGCCTCGGGGATGATCCCGCCGCCGAAGACCAGGATGTCCTCCGCGTCCCGCTCCTTGAGCAGGTCGATCACCGCCCCGAAGAGCGTGTTGTGCGCCCCGGAGAGGATGGACAGCCCGATGGCGTCCGCGTCCTCCTGGATCGCCGTGTCGACGATCTGCCCGGGGCTCTGGTGGAGCCCGGTGTAGATGACCTCCATACCGGCGTCGCGCAGGGCTCGCGCGATCACCTTGGCCCCACGGTCATGACCGTCGAGCCCCGGTTTGGCCACCACGACGCGGATCGGGCCGGCTGCCACACCCATCACTGCCTCCATGAAGCGACTGCATCCATCCCTACCGACGAGTACCGCACACACCGCGCCGTCCGGGAAGTGAACGAACGTTATCGCCAGCATCCCGCAACCGGCAGTTTCGCGAAGGTGGCCAGAGGGGAAATCACACGATGGGACACGTTCGCCGCGCACCGTTCCGAGTCTCCGCGGCCCCCGAGCCACACACCCGTGCGGCCGAGGGGCGAGGAGGGAACCCGCGCACGGGAGCCGCAACGAGGTCGCCGCACCACCGGGCCGCGGAGCCGCGCGCCCCGGCGGTACGGCGGGTCGACACAGGAACGCCGGGCACACCGACCGCACAACCCACCCGGAGCACCCGCTCGGGGCACACCGTCCGATCAGAGCCGCAGAGCGCTCGGAGCACCAGGAGCGCGGAAGGCAGAGGGAACAGAGAGCCGCAGGAGACCATCGCGCACCCGGCGCGCCCCCACCGACACGCTCCGTCGCGACTTCCACGAGAGCACACGGGGAACAGAGCCGTCCTCCGCGTGCCGACAGGAGGTCGGCCATGAAGGTCACCCGGGCGCTGCCGCCCTTTCTGCCGCTCTGCCAGCGGATTCTGCCGGTGCTGCCGGTCAGGCTGGCGGGCCTCTCCCTGACCCTCCTGAAGGCCACGGCCCTGGAGATCGCGATCCTCGCGGGACATCTGCTTCTCTACCCGTCCGGAATCGTCCAGGAGCGAAGCGCGTCGGCCGCCCTGGACAGCACCGGAACCTCCGGCACCCCGCAGCTGCCGGCCCGGCCCGATCCACCCGTCGTCCTGCTGCACGGCTTCATCGACAACCGCTCCGTGTTCGTCCTGCTGCGGCGCTCTCTCGCGCAGCACGGCCGGCACCAGGTGGCCTCCCTGAACTACTCGCCGCTCACCTGTGACATCCGCACCGCCGCGGAACTGCTCGGCCGCCACATCGAGGAGATCTGCGAGCGCACCGGCAGCACGCAGGTCGACATCGTCGGCCACAGCCTCGGCGGCCTGATCGCGCGGTACTACGCCCAGCGGCTCGGCGGCGACCTGCGCGTGCGCACCCTGGTCACGCTCGGCACCCCGCACTCCGGCACCCGGGTCGCGCGCCTGGCGAACGCGCACCCCATCGCGCGCCAGATGCGGCCGGGCTCGGCGGTCATCGAGGAACTCTCGCTGCCCGCGCCCGGCTGCCGTACGCAGTTCGTCAGCTTCTGGAGCGACCTCGACCATGTGATGGACCCGCTGGAGACGGCCTGCATCGACCACCCGGACCTGCTGGCGCAGAACGTGCGGGTGAGCGGTATCGGGCACCTCGCCCTGCCGGTGCACCCGGCCGTCGCGACCGGCATACGGCAGGCGCTCGACACCGTACGCCAGACGGCCGCGGACATCGGTGCCGGCACCACCGGGCGCCCCGGCGACGCGACGGTGGCCTGAGGGCCCGACAGAGACAACGGACATAGGGAATATTCCACCCGGGAGGCGGCGCATCGGGGCCGCCTCCCGCGGCCCTGAGAGCCCTTCATATTCGAACAATCCTCGAACGCCAGGCCAAACTCGTGCCCGCAGTCCCCCGAAACGCGGCCGATTGCCCGTTTCCCGCAAGCACGAAACCTGGCGAAGATTGTCGTGCGCTCATACCGACGGGTACAGTCGCCGCACTGCTCTGGCAGCCCCTGTTGTCGAGGCGAAAGAGAAGTTGGTGAACGACCGTCACCCGTCGGGGACCATGACCACCCCGGCTCCGGCTTCCGAGCCCGCCTCGGCGCACTATGCGCCGTACGGCACCCAGGAGGCCCAGTACGGCGGCTTCACCACGTACGGCGTCGGCTACGACGCGAGCGGTTTCGGCACGGTCGGCTTCGACCCCGGAGCCCACGCCTCCGGGACCTTCCCGGCCGGCCCCTTCCACGGCGACGGCAGCCTCCAGGGCAACGCCCCCGACGCGGGCGCCTACGACAGCTCGTACCACGCCGGCGGCACCTACGACACCGGCGCGTACGACGGCGGTCACCACACCGGCCACCATCACACCGGTCACCACACCACCGGCCACCACACCGCTCACGACTCCGGCTCCTACGACGCGAGCCAGTGGTCGGCCGACGCGCACCAGAACCAGGCCTACGACCCGTACGCGGCCCAGCATTCCGGCTACGACACGGGGTCGTACGAGACGACGGCCTGGTCCACCGGTCACCAGCAGTTGTCCGCCGTACCGCCGCAGGCAGCGGCCTCCGACACCTCCGGGCAGTGGGACGCGCACACCTGGCTCCAGACCGACGGCGCCCCGGCCGACCCGACCCAGCAGTGGGAATGGGGCACCCAGGCCTTCGACACCGGCGCCTACGACGCCACGCAGTGGAACACCGACGGCGACACGCCGGACCTGTCCGACGAGCACCCCGAAGCCCCCTCCGAAGAGCCCTCCGCCGAGGAGCCGGCCCCGGGGGCCGAGGAGGAGCCCACCGCCACCGGTGAGCTCCCCGCCGTGGCACCGCTCCTCGACGACCAGGAGGAGCTCACCCCGCTCCCGGCACCACGCACGACCTCCCGCTCCCGCCGCCGTACGCCCGCCAGACGCTCCGCGCTGCTGACCGTGGCGGTGCCCTCGGTGTGCGTGATGGGTGTCGCCGGGGTCGCGGCCGCCTCGGTGGTGGGCAACCTGACGGACGACGGCAGGGAGACGACGGCGTCCGCCTCGGACGCGAAGGCGGTGAAGCCCTCCGCCGCCAACAACAAGCTGGACAGCCAGCTCCGGAGCCTGTCCGCCGGCGCCGACGACTTCGCCGACCGGGCCAGCCGTACGCAGGAACGCATCGACCTCAGGGCCCAGCAGGAGTCCGAGAAGAAGAAGGCGGCGGCGGAGGCGGCCCGCAAGGAGCGGCTGCGCCCGAAGTACGCCATTCCGGTCGAGCGCAAGGGCCTGAGCGCCTACTTCGGCCAGGCCGGGGTGAACTGGATGTCGGTGCACACCGGCATCGACTTCCCGGTCTCCTACGGCACTACGGTGATGGCCGCGACCGACGGGACCGTCCGCACGCAGTGGAACAGCGCGTACGGCAACATGATGATCGTGACGGCGATGGACGGCACGGAGACCTGGTACTGCCACCTCTCCACCTACCGCGTCGCCTCCGGTACGACGGTGAAGGCCGGCGACCCGATCGCGTACTCCGGGAACTCGGGCAACTCGACCGGTCCCCATCTGCACTTCGAGGTGCGGCCCAGCGGCGGCTCGGCCATCGACCCGCTCCCCTGGCTGCGCAGCCACGGTCTCGACCCGACGTAACCCCGCACCACCCCCGAATCGGTGTCACCGCCCCCGAATCGGTGTCGCCGACCGAATCCGTGTCGATCGAGCCCCCGGGAGATCCCGAGGGCCCTTTCCACGACCGCTAGAGCTTCTCCACCGGCGCGTACCGCAGCAGCAGCCGCTTCGGCTTGGTGTCGCCGAAGTCGATCGTCGCCTCCGCGTTCGAGCCCGTGCCCTTCACACCGACGACCGTGCCGAGTCCGAACTGGTCGTGCGTGACCCGGTCACCGACGGACAGGGAGACCACCGGCTTCTCGGAGGTCCGGCGCGTGGCGAAGCCCGCCGCACCGGACGCCGACGAACGCGAGCGCGAGGACGACAGCGAGGCCGCCGGTCCCGAGGCGGGACCGGAGGACATGGGTGCCGTGGCGCCCGTCCGCTTCCACTCCAGGTGGGCCGGCGGGATCTCCTCCAGGAAGCGGGAGGGCGGGTTGTACGAGGGCTGCCCCCAGGCGCTGCGCAACGCCGACCGGGTGAGGTAGAGCCGCTCACGGGCGCGGGTGATGCCGACGTACGCCAGCCGGCGCTCCTCCTCCAGCTCCTTGGCCTGACCGAGGGCGCGCATGTGCGGGAAGACGCCGTCCTCCATGCCGGTCAGGAAGACGACCGGGAACTCCAGTCCCTTGGCGGTGTGCAGGGTCATCAGCGTGATGACGCCGTCGCCGTCCTCCTCGTCGGGGATCTGGTCGGAGTCGGCGACCAGCGCGACCCGCTCCAGGAAGTCGGAGAGCCCGCCCGGCGCCTCGCCCTCGCCGGCCTCCTGCTCGAACTCCAGGGCCACGGCGGCGAGTTCCTGGAGGTTCTCGATGCGGGTCTCGTCCTGGGGGTCGGTGGAGGCCTGCAACTCGGCGAGGTAACCGGTCCGTTCGAGGACGGCCTCCAGGACCGTCGCCGGGCCGGCGCCCGACTCGACGATCGTGCGCAGGTCGTCCATCAGCACGTTGAAGCGCTGGACGGCGTTGGTGGAACGCGCGGCCATTCCGTACGCCTCGTCGACGCGCCGCAGCGCCTGCGCGAAGCTGATCTTCTCGCGGTGGGAGAGGGCGTCGATCATCGCCTCGGCGCGCTCGCCGATACCGCGCTTGGGCACGTTGAGGATGCGGCGCAGCGGGACCGAGTCCTCCGGGTTGGCCAGGACGCGCAGGTAGGCCAGGACGTCCCGGACCTCCTTGCGCTCGTAGAAGCGGACACCGCCGACGACCTTGTACGGCAGGCCGACCCGGATGAAGATCTCCTCGAAGACACGGGACTGGGCGTTGGTGCGGTAGAACACCGCGACATCGCCGGCCTTGGCCTGGCCCGCGTCGGTGAGGCGGTCTATCTCGTCGGCGACGAACTGCGCCTCGTCGTGCTCCGTGTCGGCGACGTATCCGGTGATGCTCGCGCCCGCGCCGGCGTTGGTCCACAGGTTCTTGGGACGGCGGGACTCGTTGCGCTCGATGACCGCGTTGGCCGCGGAGAGGATGGTCTGCGTGGAGCGGTAGTTCTGCTCCAGCAGGATCGTCGTCGCGTCCGGGTAGTCCTCCTCGAACTGGAGGATGTTGCGGATGGTGGCACCGCGGAAGGCGTAGATCGACTGGTCGGCGTCACCCACGACGCACAGCTCGGCGGGCTGGAGGTCGAACTCGCCGGACGGCGCGTCCACGGGGTGTTCCGAGGTGCCGACGAGCTCGCGGACCAGGGCGTACTGGGCGTGGTTGGTGTCCTGGTACTCGTCGACGAGCACGTGCCGGAAGCGGCGGCGGTAGTGCTCGGCGACGTCCGGGAAGGCGCGCAGCAGGTTGACCGTCGTCATGATCAGGTCGTCGAAGTCGAGCGCGTTGGCCTCGCGCAGCCGCGACTGGTACATCGCGTAGGCCTGGGCGAGGGTCTTCTCGAAGCCGTCGCCGGCCCGGGCCGCGAAGTCCTCCTCGTCGATCAGCTCGTTCTTCAGGTTGGAGATCTTGGCGCTGAAGGACTTCGGCGGGAAGCGCTTGGGGTCGAGGTCCAGGTCGCGGCAGACCAGGGCCATCAGACGCTTGGAGTCGGCGGCGTCGTAGATCGAGAAGGACGACGTGAAGCCGAGGCGCTTGCTCTCGCGGCGCAGGATGCGCACACACGCGCTGTGGAAGGTCATCACCCACATCGCGTGGGCGCGCGGGCCGACGAGCTGCTCGACGCGCTCCTTCATCTCGCCCGCGGCCTTGTTGGTGAAGGTGATCGCGAGGATCTGGCCCGGGTGCACGCCCCGCTCGCCGAGCAGGTGGGCGATGCGGTGGGTGAGCACCCGGGTCTTGCCGGAGCCTGCGCCGGCCACGATGAGCAGCGGCGAGCCGGAGTGGACGACGGCGGCGCGCTGGTTGTCGTTCAGCCCCTCCAGGAGGGCGGCCGGATCGACCGCCGGACGCGGGGCGCCGTCGCGGTAGTAGTCGTCCCGGTCCGGAGGCAGGTCGAACTTCCCGCCGAACAGATCGTCCGGAACCGGCTCCGGCACGTGCTCGTCCTCGGGCGGAGGCGGGGGCTCCTCCCCATGGGCCCGGGGGGCCTGGAGATCCGCCAGGAAGCTGTCGTCAAAGAGGCTGCTCATCGCTCTCCGAGTCTAGGGCGCCGCACCGACAACCCGCCGCCGTCCCGGGAACATCCCCGCCGCCGTCCCGGGAACATCCCCGTGGCCGGGCGGCCTCGACCGTAGGGCCGGGAGGGGAACGTCACACTCCGCAGCCGGGTCGGAAGGGGCCCTCGCCACCCTCGGTGGCCCGGGTGCCGCGGTACGGCAAAGCGGGAAAAGATGTCCGAGCACCATCAAGCGTGAGCATCCGTGCCGGATCGACCGCACCCCGGCACAGCCGAGTCCCAGGTCACGAAAATGTATCGGGCATATCGCCCATCAACCTTCACAAGGGCCACAGGAGTTGGCTAGCGTGCCGGGCGGGCCGCACGACCCCCACCGGCGAACGTCGCCGGGCCGCGTGGCCTCCGCCGAGTCCAGTACGCCCGCACGGCGACCGGAGCCGGGGACCCGACCGAGACCTGGGGTGAATCGGCCCCCGTCCCCCATCGGGGACCGGCCGTAGGGCAAACCTTCCGATCATCCGCCCGAACCCGACAGCTAACCCGGTAGGCGGAGTGTGGAAGGAGTCGCCTCCCTTGGCGTCGCACCGCAAGTCGCGTCCCACCGGCACACGCGCAGCAGGCATACGGACCCCCGCCCTGGCCACGGCGGCCCTCACCTCCGTCGCCCTGTTCTCCCAGACGGCCCACGCGGTCCCCTCGGCCGACGACAGCCGGCCGAGCCTCGAAGAGGTCGAGAAGAAAGTCGACGACCTGTACCGCCAGGCCGAGTCGGCGACCGAGAACTACAACGCGGCCAAAGAGAAGACCACCAAGCAGCGCAAGCACGTCGACACCCTGCTCGACAACGTCGCCCGGCGCACCCAGAAGCTCAACGAGGCACGCGAGGAACTCGGTTCCTTCGCCGCGGCCCAGTACCGCACCGGTGCCACCGCGCCGGACACCGCGACCTTCCTGCTCGCGGACTCGCCCCAGGACTACTTCGACCAGGCCCAGCTCATGGGCCGGCTGACCTCGCGGCAGAAGGGCGCGGTCGACGACTACGTCACCGAGCAGGCCGCGACGATGAAGGAGCGCCGCAAGGCCACCGAGAGCCTCGACACGCTCACCGACGCGCAGAACGATCTCCAGACCGCCAAGGCGACCGTCCAGAAGAAGCTCGCCGCCGCGCGGGTGCTGCTGTCCCGGCTGACGGCCGAGGAGAAGGCCCGGCTGGCCGCGATCGAGAAGCAGAAGCAGGAGGCCGCGGTCAAGGCGGCGGAGCTCGCGAAGCAGCAGGCGGAGGCGGCAGCGGCGAAGGAGAGCGCGGCATCGAGTTCGGACTCGTCCTCCTCGTCCGGCTCCTCGTCCTCGTCCTCCTCCTCGTCCTCGTCCTCCTCCTCGTCCGCGGACTCCGCCGTCGGCACCAAGGCCGAGAAGGCGCTCGCGTTCGCCCGCGCGCAGATCGGCAAGCCGTACGTCTGGGGCGCGACCGGGCCCGGCTCCTACGACTGCTCCGGCCTCACCCAGGCCGCCTGGAAAGCCGCCGGGGTCACCCTGCCGCGCACCACCTACGACCAGGTGAACGCCGGCACCACCGTCTCCCTCGCCGACGCCCGGCCGGGTGACCTGGTCTTCTTCTACGACGACGTCAGCCACGTCGGCATCTACATCGGCGACGGCATGATGATCCACGCCCCCAAGCCCGGCGCGTACGTCCGCGAGGAGTCGATCTACTACGACGGCGAGTCCGGGATCCACAGCGTGGTCCGCCCGGCCTGACGCCCGGCCCCGGCACCGCCCGTCCGCCCGGCACCTCCACGCAGGCGCCGGGCGGACGGGCGGTGCCTGCGGCCGCGGGTATTTACGGGTGCCCGCGCGCGTGCCCCGCTCGCGACGCGCACGGCGCTCCCTAGCATCGGCGCATGCCCTCCACCCCCCGTATCCCACCGCTCCGCGCCCGGTGGGCGTGGCGTGAGCCGGCGACCGGAGCCGCGGTGCTGGCGACCGGCATCCTGTCGGTCGGACTGGAGCAGACCGGGCACGAGGTGCTGTCCCGGATCGCCCTGGTGCCGGCCTGCGCCGCCTGGCTGGCCCTGGCGGCGGGGTTCGCCGTCCAGCTGCTGTGGGAGCGGGAGGCCTGGGTGCGCCGGGCGACCGCACCGGCCGCGCTCACCGCGGTCGCCGCGACCGCGGTGCTCGGCAGCCGCTTCTCGCTGCTGGGACGGCAGACCCTGGCCGAGGCGCTGCTGGCGCTGGCCGCCGTGCTGTGGCCGGGGCTGCTCGTGGCCGTCCTGCGGCACTGGGGGAACCGTATGGCGGGAGCCGTGTTCCTCGCGTGCGTGGCCACCCAGGGGCTCACGGTGCTGGCGGCCACCCTCGCCGCGGCCCTGTCGACGGCCTGGCTCGCGCATACGGCGCTGGTGCTGTTCTGGCTGGGGCTGGTGCTCTACGGCCTGGCGCTGGCCCGCTTCGACCCGCGCCAGGTGGTCGAGGGCGCCGGCGACCAGTGGGTGGCCGGCGGGGCGCTCGCCGTCTCGGCGCTGGCCGGCGCGCAACTGCTAGCCGCCGACAGCGCGCGCCTTTACCTGTGGAACGACGACGACCGCGGCGTCCTGCGCGCCGTGACCGCCGCCCTGCTCGCGCTGGACCTGTGCTGTTACGCCGTGCTGCTGGCGGCCGAGCTGCGGTGGCCGCGGCTGCGCTACGACGTGCTGCGCTGGTCGACCGTGTTCCCGATGGGGATGACGGCGGCAGCGGCGTCGGCCGTCTCCTCGGCCCTCGGTGTGCCGTGGCTGAAGGGGATCGGGGAGGTGCTGCTGTGGGTCGCGGTGGCCGTGTGGCTCACGGTCGCCGTGGCGGCTCTGCGGGCGGTCCCGGAGGCCGTCCGCGCCGATGTCAGGTCCACAGCACCGCGATGAAGACGTTCGCCGTGGTCAGCAGGCCCACCAGGCCGAACAGACCCTTGTCCACCGTCTCGTCGTCCCGCTTCACGTAGACGAGGCCGAGGATCACGATCAGCAGGGCCAGTTTCACGCCGATCTTGATGTTGTTGACCGGGTGGTCGTCGGCCTGATCGAGGCCGACCAGGATCACGCCGGTGACCAGCATCGTCGCCGCGCCGTGCAGCATCGCGGGGACGAAGCGGGCGGCGCCGCGGCCCATCGCCTTCATCTGGGTGAGGAAGCCGCCGAGGAGCGCGGCGATGCCGATGATGTGCAGGCCGACGAAGAGATGGATGAGTACGTCCATGAGGCCGGAGCCTAACCAGGGGCGTCTCCACCGCCCGACACCACCCCGTCGGCGATGCCTGCATATATGCGCGCCATAGCACCGCGTAACCCGCCTGCGTCCGGAAATCCTGCCATCGGTCATCACACTGCGTGAAGGCGACGGCTCCCGGTTCGGATCCCGGTCACTCGAGGCCATCATTCGATCCACTCGCGACAGTTCCGTACATGACGTTATCCACCCGACATAAACGGGCCTAGCGTCCTCCCCCAGGTGACCGGCTCCCCACCGCCGCCCGGACCAGGGGCGGCAGTCGGCCACCACCGCCGAGAAGGTCCGGCGGCGGCCCGCTCCCCCTGTGTGTGGTCGCCGCCGGACGCGTGGACCGCCCCCGGGCGGCCGTACGTCCGCTCCCCTGGCGGCCGTGCGTCCGCCCGGGAGCCGTTCCGGGACGGGCGGTCGTACGAAAGGACGTGCAAGGCCACGTGGCAGCGCACCGCAAGCCCCGACCGCGCTCGCTCAGCGGCAATACGGTCCGTACCGCCGCCACGCTCGCCCTCGCGGGCGCGGCGACCGCCACCGTCTTCGACGGGACCGGTCACGCCGAGCCGAATCTGACGCCGGGGCAGGTCAGGGCCAAGGTGGACCAGTTGTACCGGGAGGCCGAGGCGGCCACCGAGAAGTACAACGGCGCGCACGAGAAGGCGCAGGCCGCCGAGAAGCGGCTGGGGACCCTGCGCGACGAGGCGGCCCGCCGGGAGGAGCGGCTCAACTCGGCCCGGGACGCCCTGGGTTCGATAGCCGCCGCCCAGTACCGCGCCGGCGGCATGGATCCCGCGCTGCAACTCGCGCTCTCCGACGACCCCGACCGGTACCTCGACGGTGCCGCCTTCGCCGAGCGGGCCGGCGACCGGCAGGCGGGCGCCGTCGCCCGGGTCCGCGGGCAGTTACGGGAGATCGAGCAGTTGCGCGGGGCCGCACGCGTCCAGCTCACCTCGCTCAAGGCCCGGCAGGCGGAACTGCGGCGCGAGAAGCGGACGATCACCGGGAAACTGGACGCGGCACGGCAGTTGCTGGCCCGGCTGCCGGCCTCCGAGCGCGCGCGGTCGGCCGGCGTCGGCGGCGGCACGACGAGCCGGGCCTCGCGGGGGACGGCGGACGCCCGCGTCGGCCTCCGGGCGCCGGGCGCCGCGACGGCCTCGGCCCCCGACGCCCGGGCGGCGGACGCCGTCGCCTACGCCTACTCCAAGCTCGGCAGCCCCTATGTGTGGGGCGCCACCGGGCCGGACGCCTTCGACTGCTCGGGGCTCGCCCAGGCCGCGTACCGCGCCGCCGGGGTCTCCCTGCCCCGCACGACGTACACCCAGATCGGCGCGGGACGACGCATCTCCCGCTCCGAACTGCTCCCGGGCGACCTGGTGTTCTTCTACTCGGGCATCACGCACGTCGGCATCTACGTCGGCGACGGCCAGATGATCCACGCCCCCAACCCCTCGGCGCCGGTGCGGCTCGCGCCCATCGACGAGATGCCGTTCGCGGGGGCGACGCGGGTGGTGTGAGGGCCGCGGCGGACGGGCCACGAGGACGGGCGACGAGGTGCCCGGCGAGCCCGACGACGGTCGGCAGCCGCGCGGGTACGGCCGGAAGAGGGCGGACGCGGCGACGCCGTGACGATCAAGTGCGCCACGGCACGGTAGCGTCGGCGCGCGGAGCGGCAGTGTGCCGCCCGTACGCCGTCCGCCGTCGCGCCGTCCGAGAGGGTCCCGATGCCCGGGTCCATGCTGCCGCCTCCCCCACCGCCGCCCCACGACCGGACCTGGCCGGACCGCGGGGCGCTGCTGGCCGACCGGTCGCGGGCGCTGGAGGAACTGCGGGGGCACAGTCTCGGGGTGCACCGGGTGCTGCTGCTGTGGCTGCTGGCGCTCGCGGCCGTCATCGGCTGGTCGCTGCTGGTCCTGCCGCTCCAGCAGCGCGAGGAGGCGCACCCGACGGGCCTCCTCCTCGCTCCCCTCTTCGTGCTCCTCGGCCTGGCCGCCCTCACCCCGCCGCTCGTCGCCGTCTTCCGCGCCATCCACCGGGACCGCCAGCTGAGCGGGCTCCTCGACGCCTGGCTGGCCCTGGACAGCCACCCGCAGACGGACGCCCGGCTGCGCTCTCCCGGTCTCAGCCTGTTCTGGCTGCTGTCGTCCTCGGCGATCGGCGCCACGGGGCTGTGGGCGTCCCTCGCGGCCGCGGCGGGCGCGGAGCCCGGCCGCTCGACCTACGGCGATGTCGCCCTGCGCATGGGCGTCGGCACGATCCTGTGGCTGACGGGCCTGATCGGCGTGGTGAAGGCGGTACGGCACTACCGGTGGGCGCTACGGGCACTGGGTCCCGCGCCGACCCCGGGGCACCGCTGAAGAGCTTGGAGGCCGCCGCTCACACCAGCCGTCGCGCCGTCGCCCACCGGGTCAGCTCGTGCCGGTTGGAGAGCTGGAGTTTGCGCAGTACCGCCGAGACATGGGACTCGACGGTCTTGACCGAGATGAAGAGCTGCTTGGCGATCTCCTTGTAGGCGTACCCGCGGGCGATCAGGCGCAGCACCTCCCGCTCGCGCTGGGTGAGACGGTCGAGGTCCTCGTCGACCGGCGGGGCGTCGGTGGAGGCGAAGGCGTCGAGGACGAACCCGGCCAGCCGCGGGGAGAAGACCGCGTCGCCGTCCTGGACGCGGAAGACGGAGTCGACCAGATCGGTGCCGGTGATCGTCTTCGTCACATAGCCCCGCGCGCCGCCGCGGATGACCCCGATCACGTCCTCCGCCGCGTCGGAGACGGACAGCGCGAGGAAGCGCACCGGCCGTTCGGCGTCGGCCATCAGCGGGGCGCAGCGGCGCAGCACCTCGACCCCGCCACCGCCCGGGAGATGGACGTCGAGCAGGACCACCTCGGGCCGGGTGGCGGTGATGACCGTGACCGCCTGGTCGACGTCCGCGGCCTCACCGACGACCTCGACACCGGTCTCGTCGGTCCGTCCGATCTCGGCCTGCACCCCGGTACGGAACATCCGGTGGTCGTCGACGAGGACCACGCGCACATGACGCCCGGCCCCACCGCCCGTCCCCGCCGTGCCGTTCGTCTCGGTCGGCTCGCTCATGACGTCTTCTCCGCCCTCTCCATCTCCAGTTCGACCTCCGTGCCGCCGTCCGGCACCGCCCGCAACCGGGCCGTGCCGCCGTACCGCTCCATGCGGCCGATGATCGATTCTCTGACGCCCATGCGGTCGGCGGGTATCGAGTCGAGGTCGAAACCGGGACCTCGGTCCCGGACGGACACGAAGACCGACCTCCCCTCGACCTCCGCGTAGACCTGCACGGCGCCGCCGTCGCCACCGTACTTGGCGGCGTTCACCATTGCTTCCCGCGCGGCCTGCATCTGTGCGCCGGTCCGTTCGTCGAGCGGGCAGTCGCCGACGACCACGACCTCGATGGGGACGCCGTGCTTGTCCTCGACCTCGGCGGCGTTGCGCCGCACCGCGTCGGCGAGGGTGGTCGGCTCGTCGGCCTCGTCCTTGCCGGTGCCCTCCGGCTTGTACAGCCAGGTGCGCAGGTCGCGCTCCTGGGCGCGGGCGAGCCTGCGCACCTCGCTCGCGTTCTCCGCGTTGCGCTGGATCAGGGTCAGGGTGTGCAGCACCGAGTCGTGCACGTGGGCGGCGACCTCCGCGCGCTCCTGGGCGCGGATGCGCATCAGCCGCTCCTCGGAGAGGTCCTGGGTCATCCGGACCAGGTAGGGCCCGGCGAGCAGGGTGATGCCGACGAGGACCGCGAGGGCCGCCTGGAGCACCGAGCCGAGGTGGGCGGCGGAGCCCTGGAGCACGAAGATGCCGGAGACACCCGCGGTGACCAGCAGGACACCGCCCACGGCGCGCAGCAGGGACAGCGTGCGCCGACGCCGCCCGACCTCCACCCAGCGGGCCCGCCGGGCGTTGTCCGCCTGGCGCCAGACGAGGGCGACGCCCGCGCCGACCAGGACGGCCGGCACGAGGTACGCCTTGGCGCCGCTGCCCAGGTTCACACTGCTGACGAAGATCATGGCCACGGAGACCATGAGCAGCAGGGCGACGATCTGTCCCTTGTCCGGCTTGCGCGCCACGAGTCTGCGCCGACCGTCGGGCGAGGTCTCGGTGCTGACCAGGGACGGGGGTTTCTGGTCGCCCACGCCGCCGACGCCGAGCGGGACGAAGAACCAGAACGCGGCGTACAGCAGGGCGCCGAGGCCGTCCGCCATGAACAGGCCGACGAAGACGAGCCGCACCCAGATCACGGGCAGCCCGAGATGTCCGGCGAGCCCCCGCGCCACACCGCCGAGCCAGCGTCCGTCGCTGCTGCGGTAGAGCTTGCGCGGGGGCCGTGGTTCGGCGAGGGGCTCTGTGACGACGTCCGGCATGCCACCGATGGTCACACGGACGGCAGGTCCGGGACATCAGGGTGGAGCCCCGAGACTCCCCTGATCTCCGCCGGGTCCGACGGGCGCCCTCCCGGGGGCCGAAATATCAGGGTCCGGCCAGGGTCGTCCCGGCTGCCGTCACGGTGGCCCGCCCGTCACCATGGACCCATGACCGATCACCCGCGTGCCGCGGACGCCGTGCCGGACGAGGACGCCTCGTCCGGCGCGCACGCCGACCCGGCCGCCGGTGAGGAAGCGCGCGCGGCGGAGCGGGCGGGAGCAGGCGAGGGGACGAACGTGGCGGAGGAGGCGGTGATGGCCGGCGCGACGGGAAGGACCGGGGACCGGACGTCGGCCGACGGTACCGACGGGGCGGCGGGAGCCGGCCGGGCCGGGAGCGCGACCGGCCGTGCCGACGGTGAGGCCGGTCGGGACGACGACGGCCGGTCGCCCGTCACGCCTCACGGATTCCGGCGGGACCGGCGGTACAAGACGCTCGCCGGGGTGTGCTCCGGGCTCGGGCGGCACTTCGACATGGATCCGGTGATCTTCCGGATCACGCTCGCGGTGCTCGCCGCGACCGGCGGCGTCGGCCTGATCTTCTACGGCTTCGCCTGGCTGTTCGTCCCGTACGAGGACGAGGACGAGAACGAGGTCCGCAAGCTCCTGACCGGCCGGGTCGACGGCCAGGCGCTGACCGCCGTGCTGTTCGCGCTGGTCGGCTGCGGGGTCTTCCTGTCGATGCTGAACAACGGCAGCGTGCTCGCCTTCGCCGTCGTCCTCTCCTTCCTCCTCGCGGGCGCGGGGTACTGGTCGCAGCGGCGCGGCGCCCCCGACCCCGATCCGCTGGCCGCGCAGGCCGTGGCCGACGCTCCGCCGGAGGCCCAGGCGCCACCGGTGCCCGCGGCCTACCCGTCCTGGTGGCGCGACCCGATCGTCAAGGACGGGACGCATGTCGGCGGCACGGGCTATCTGTGGGGGCCCGCGGACTCGCGCCGCCGTGACGTCGACGCGGCCGTCGGCACCGGCCCGGTCGGCGACGCGCGCGGCCACGACGGGAGCGGCACCTGCCGGACCCGTCGTTCCGGGCCGCGCCGGATCGGCGGCCGGATCTTCCTGCTCGCCCTGCTCGCGGGAGCCCTCGGCAGCCATCTGACCCGGCAGGACCATCCGTTCGGCACCAGTCTCCAGATGGGTCTGGCCTGCGCGCTCGTCGTCTTCGGCGTGGGCATCGCGGTCAGTTCGCTGCTGGGCCGCACCGGGGCGGGGTCGGTGTTCCTGGCGGTGGTCACGGCCGCGCTGCTCGGGGTCGCGGCCGCGCTCCCGGCGGACGTCGACGCGCACTGGACGCACACGACCTGGCGGCCCGCCGCGGTGGCGGACGTCGCGCCGAAGTACGACCTGGGCAACGGTGTCGGGAAGCTGGACCTGTCCCGGCTGGAGCCGGCCGAGGGCACCACGGTGTCCACCGAGGCAAGTGTGGGGGTGGGCCGGCTGCTGGTGGTCGTACCGCCGGAGGCGACGGTCCGGCTGAGCATCGACGTCGGGCTGGGTGACATCCGGTTGCCGGGCGACAACGCGAAGGACGTGGACGTGGAACCGGGCAAGCACACGCAGGTGACCCTGCCGCCCGTCTCGGGCGGCACGCGGGCCGGCACGCTCGATCTGGATCTCCAGGTCGGCGCGGGACAGGTGGAGGTGGCTCGTGCCGCGTCATGAGTTCCAGCCGGGGAGGCTGGTCGCCGGGTTCTTCCTGGGCCTCGCGGGCGTGGTGTTCGCCGGTGACGCGGGCGGGCTCTGGCGGACCCCGTGGTTCGCGGTGATCCCGCTGGTGGTGGGCGGCCTCTGCCTGGCGGGTGCCGCCGGGATCCTGGCCAAGGGGATACGTCTGCGCCGGCGCCGGAACCGCGGACCCGAAGCGGGGGCGCGGCAGAGGACGCCGGTCTGACCTCGGACTCTGCTCGGGGTGAGGCGCCGGTGACCGGGGAAAGCGACCGGCGCCCCGCCACCGGCTACGCGTAACTGCCGCGTCGTCGCCGTGCGCTCAGCAGGGCGTCCAGGGAGAACACCGGGGCGCCCGCGAGGACCAGGGGCAGCCAGGCCATCAGATAGGGAAGATCGTTGCCGAAGTAGTAGGGGTCGGTGGACCAGCTCACGGTCAGCCAGAGACTGAGGGAGATCAGCGCGCCGCCGAGTGCGGCGAGGCGTGACAGCAGACCGAGCAGGGTGCCGAGACCGACGGCGAGTTCACCGAAGGCGATGGCGTAGCCGAAGCCGACCGGGCTCTTCAGGGCCAGGTCAACGAGGGCCGGGATGGCCGAGGAGTCGCGGACGGCACGCATCGTCTCGCCGATCGACCCCGCGCCGGAGGCTTTCATGAAGGCGCTGTCGGTGAGTTTGTCCAGTCCGGCGTAGACGAAGGTGACGCCGAGGAAGATCCGGAGGGGAAGCAGGGCGTAGCGGCTCGCGGTGTCCCGCAACGAGCCGCCGCCGTTGAGATAGGAGGAGTGCGTATCCGTACGAATGCCATGAGTCATCGCTCGTAGTCGCCTCTCGCCGCAGGACGTGGTCCCTGGACAGACCATACGTACGAAAGGGGCCCGCGGCTCACCCCCGGCACCGCCGTTTTCCGATTTCCGCCCCCGGCAGCGCACCGTGGCCGGCGTGGTCCCCGTCCACCCCGAGGACCGACGGCCGGCTGCCGCGTCAGTCCGTCACGTCGATCTCGTAGCGGTTGGTCTCCACCCCGGCCGCGGTGACGACCTGCACCTCCACCCGTCCCGGTTCCACGTCCGCCGGGACCGGCACCGTCAGCAGGGCGTCCGTGGGGTTGCTGAAGCCGCCGGTGACCGGGACCAGGGGCACGTGGACGTGCACCGGGCCGATGCGCACGACCATCCGGGACAGCCGGTCCGCGCCCTGCGCGCCGGGCGGTACGAAGCCGGCCCCGCGGATCTCGATGTCGTCGCCCGTGCGGATGGGGGCGTCCAGGTCTCCGGCCTCCCGGGCCCGTACGACGGAGAGGATCACCGGGCGGCCGCCCTCTGCGTACTTGCCCGCCAGGTAGGTGGCCGCCGACACCAGGACCACCACGGCCAGCCCCCAGGGCAGGTCGGGCAGCTGGTCCGGACGGCGGGCCAGCCGGACCGCGCCGAACAGCAGGGCGACCGTGCTGATCACGACGTACTGGATGTCGGCGAACGTGCCGCGTCCGTCGTCGTCGGTGAGCAGGTCGGCCGCGCGGGGGCGGTGGGCGCGTACCTTCTGGAGCTTCTGCCCCAGCACCCGCAGCCCGACCACCCGCCGCACCAGGACGGCGATCCCGCACACCACCGCGAGCACGGTGACCACGCCCGCCCCGCGGGCCAGTTCGAAGCCGGAGATCAGCGCGTCCCGCTCGGCGTGGTCGGAGGCGGCGGCCAGCCGGCCCACCAGGACGAGCACGGCGTAGGCCACGAACAGCACCCAGGCGGCCGCGACCGCACGCGAGGTCGACAGACGGTTGTCCTCGCCGATGACCGGGGCCAGCGCGCCACCGCGCGTCCGGTGCAACCACGACGCGGCGGTCAGGGCGCCGGCCACCACCAGCGCCGCCAGCAGTCCCGCCGTGCGGGCGGCCGTCCAGCCCGCGCCGATCGCCGTCAGCGCCTGGGCCAGCAGCAGGGCCACGACCACCGTCCACGCGGTGCCGGCGGTGCGCCCCCACAGCCGGGCCAGCCAGGCCCCGCCCTCGGCCCGGCCGCGTTCGGCGACGGCCTCGGCGGACTGCGTCAGCTCCTCCGAGACCCACTGGCGGGAGGCCGGGACCGAGTGCGCCACCGCCGCCGGCAGCCCCTGTCCGGCGGCGAACCCGTCCCGTTTCAGCAGGAACGCGGCGACCGCGCGCCGATGTCCCTCGCGGGCCCCGTGCGGGCAGTCACCGCAGGTGCAGCCGCCCGCGTGCGCGCCCGTCTCCGCGCTCTGTCCAGCCTCCTGTGCCGCCACGCCCGACGCCCCGCTCTCCCGCAACCACGACCATGACCAACCGGACCGGCGGCTCTGCCCGGAGCCCGGACACCGCCGTCGCCCCCTCCCGGACAACTCCGGTGCGACAACAGCGAATTGTGCCCTACGACACATGGCGCGCATTCGGCAGGTCCGGTCGGGGCGGGACACGGGACGACAGCCCCGGCGACCCGCTCGGATCCCGGCGGGCGCTCAGCTCAGCAGGTCGGGTTCGCTCCGGCTGATGTCCTGCCACGTCGGCTGGTAGTTGATCCATGCCACCAGGTCGCCGCCGAGCTGTTCCCGGGTGGCCGCCGCCAGCTTGTGGTCGATGAGCACCGGACGGCCCGCCGCCTTCGCCATCAGCTGCACCTGGCAGGACCGCTCCAGCGACAGGAACCACCAGGCCGCCGCGTCCACCGAGTCGCCGACGGTGAGCAGGCCGTGGTTGCGCAGGACGAGCGCCTTGCGCGAGCCGAGCGCCTCCGCGACACGCCGGCCCTCCTCGGCGTCGACGGCGACACCGGTGTAGGCGTCGTAAAGGGCGTGGTCCTCGTAGAAGGCACAGCTCTCCTGGGTGATCGGGTCCAGGAGGTCGCCGAGCGCCGACAGGGCGCGGCCGTGCACCGAGTGGCAGTGGGCGACGGCGACGACGTCGGGGCGGGCCGCGTGGACCTGGGAGTGCACGGTGAACGCCGCCTGGTTCACGTGGTAGCGGCCCTCGATCACCTGCCCGTCCTGGTTGACCAGCACCAGATCGCTGACGGTGACGTGCTTGAACGGCATTCCGAACGGGTTGACCCAGAAGCAGTCGCTGAACTCGGGGTCGCGCGCGGTGATGTGCCCCGAGACGCCGTCCTCGAAGCCGAGCCGCCCGAACACCCGCAGCGCGCCGGCCAGCCGCTCCTTGCGATGCCTGCGCTCGTCCTCGGGCGCGTCGTGCATCGGCGGCATGGCGAACCGCAACTGGTCGGTGGGCAGGGGCGGGGGCGGGGTCCCGTGCATAGGTCCTCCAGCACTGAGTTTCTTACCGGGCGGAAGTTACCGTCGGTCAGCGCAGGAGAACAGGGATGTTATGCAAAGATGACGCGCGCCACAGAAATTCACGGGCCACGGAAATTCACGCGCCACCTATACCTGACAGCAGATGTCCGGTATAGGCCCAAGACTGGTCCGTATGACCTGGGCAGACTTCTCCGCGGCCGAACCCGAACTCGCCGGAACCGTCGAAGAACGGTTCGGCGCCTTCACTCATCACGTCCTGGCGACCCTGCGCCGGGACGGCTCCCCGCGCACCAGTGGCCTGGAGGTGCGCTTCCTGGCCGGCGAGCTGTGGTTCGGCATGATGCCGGACTCGCTCAAGGCGCTCGACCTGCGCCGCGACCCGCGCTTCACCCTCCAGGCGAACCCCGGGGACGGCACCGGGATGGGTGGCGGGGACGTGCGGATCGGCGGACGGGCGGTCGAGGTGGACGACCCGGTGACGAAGGGCGCGTACGTGAAAGAGGTGGAACCGCCGCAGCCGTTCCACCTCTTCCGCACCGAGTTGACGGAGGTCGTGCGGACCTTCGTCGAGGACGACACCTATCTGGTCGTCCAGGTCTGGCGGCCCGGAGCGCCGGTGCGGACGCTCAGGCGGACCTGACCTTCACCTGCAGGAGGGCTACTCCCACTCGATGGTGCCCGGGGGCTTCGAGGTCACGTCGACGACGACGCGGTTGACGTCGCGGACCTCGTTGGTGATCCGCGTGGAGATCTTGGCGAGGACCTCGTACGGCAGTCGGGACCAGTCGGCGGTCATGGCGTCCTCGGAGGAGACCGGGCGCAGCACGATCGGGTGGCCGTAGGTGCGGCCGTCGCCCTGGACGCCGACGCTGCGGACGTCCGCGAGCAGGACCACCGGGCACTGCCAGATCTCGCGGTCGAGGCCGGCCGCCGTCAGCTCCTCGCGGGCGATGGCGTCGGCGTCGCGGAGCAGGTCGAGCCGGTCCTTGGTGACCTCGCCGACGATCCGGATACCGAGGCCGGGGCCGGGGAACGGCTGGCGCTGGACGATCTCCTCCGGGAGCCCGAGCTCCTGGCCGACCATCCGCACCTCGTCCTTGAAGAGCTTGCGCAGCGGCTCGACGAGCTGGAACTCCAGGTCCTCGGGGAGGCCGCCGACGTTGTGGTGGGACTTGATGTTGGCCGTGCCGGTGCCGCCGCCGGACTCGACGACGTCCGGGTAGAGCGTGCCCTGGACCAGGAAGGCCACCTCGGGACCCTCGTCCGCGATGATCTCCGCCTGGGCCTGCTCGAACACGCGGATGAACTCGCGGCCGATGATCTTCCGCTTCTCCTCGGGGTCGCTGACCCCCTTGAGCGCGGTGAGGAAGCGCTCCTCCGCGTCGACGACGACCAGCTTGACGCCGGTCGCGGCGACGAAGTCCTTCTCGACCTGCTCGGTCTCACCCTTGCGCATCAGGCCGTGGTCGACGTAGACGCAGGTCAGCTGGTCACCGATGGCGCGCGCGACGAGCGCCGCGGCGACCGCGGAGTCCACGCCGCCGGACAGGCCGCAGATGGCGCGCCTGTCGCCGACCTGCTCGCGAATGAGGGCGACCTGCTCCTCGATCACGTTGCCCGTGGTCCAGGAGGGGGTGAGGCCCGCGCCGCGGTAGAGGAAGTGCTCCAGCACCAGCTGGCCGTGCGTGGAGTGCATGACCTCGGGGTGGTACTGGACGCCGTAGAGCTTCTTCTCGTCGTTCTCGAAGGCGGCGACCGGTACGACGTCGGTGGAGGCCGTGACGGCGAAGCCCTCGGGGGCGGCGGAGCAGGCGTCGCCGTGCGACATCCACACGTGCTGCTCGTCCGGGGTGCCCTCGAAGAGGGTGGAGCCCGACCTGGAGACGTGCAGGTCGGTGCGGCCGTACTCGCGGGCGCCGGTGTTGTCGACGGTGCCGCCGAGGACCTGGGCCATCAGCTGGAAGCCGTAGCACATGCCGAAGACCGGGACGCCGGCCTCGAACAGCTCGCGGTCGAGGCGGGGGGCGCCCTCCTCGTACACGGACGAGGGACCACCGGAGAGGATGATCGCCGCCGGGTTCTTCGCGAGCATCTCCGCGACCGGCATGGTGCTCGGCACGATCTCGCTGTAGACCCGCGCCTCGCGGACTCGACGGGCGATGAGCTGGGCGTACTGCGCGCCGAAGTCGACGACCAGAACGGTGTCGGGAGCGGCGGCGGCGGGACTCGCTGATGACACGGGTTGCCTTCCGGCGGCTGGGCAAGGGGTCTGTGCTAACGATTCTACCGGGGTGGGCGCGAAGGGCCGCCCGTGCCGGTGACGGGGCCGACGTGGACGCCCGTCCGGGACGTGACCGACCCGACGTGGACGCGCGCCGTCGCCACGTGCATACTGGCCGCATGCTCACGCAGACGACCTTCCTGTTTACCTATGGCAACCGGCCCACCGGCTGCCATGGTCGTGCTGCTTGAGCAACTGACAAGCGACTTCCCAGGCGCCCCGGGCCGACAAGGCCCGGGGCGCCTGCCGTTTCCCGGGTCCTGCCGCTCCGGGGCACCTCACCGCAAGCGACCCGATGAGGAGCCCCACCATGGCCGACGTACTCGACAGGACCGGCGCCCGCACCGACGAGGCAGCCGACGTGATCACCGGTGCCCGTGAGCGCATCGACGCCCTCGACGACCGGATCATCGGTCTCGTCCAGGAACGGATGGCCGTCTCGTCCGTCATCCAGGAGGCCCGGATCGCGTCCGGCGGCCGCCGCGTGAACCTCGCCCGCGAGATGGAGGTGCTGAGCCACTACCGGGAGGCGCTGGGCAAGCCCGGCACCTCCGTCGCGATGCTGCTCCTGGAGCTGTGCCGGGGTCGCATCTGAGTTCGGGCCCGCTCTCACCCGTACGGCGCGTGACCGCCACGAGCGCCGGTTCGTTGATCAGGTTGTCCGTGTCAGCCAGGGGCGGGCCCGAAACACCACGCGTGGCTCGCTGGAGCGATGAGGCGTACGGATCGTGCCGTGCGTCGTGGGACCTCGCTCCGGGGAAGTGACCGGACGGCAGGGGACAGCGGTCCGGTCACCCAAGAGAACGGTCGGCTCCGGGGACGCTCGGGGCCGACCGGCGGGAAACTGCAAAAATGCACAATGCTGGGTCAAACGGTTGCGGAGGCCGCGTCCATCCAGCACGATTCGTAGAAGGCCCCACATCCCGCCGTACACAACCGCATGGCATTGCGCTGCCCGACCGCCAGAGGTCGAGACCACCCGTGCGCCTCCCTCGCGCCCTCCGCGCGCCGGGGCGCCGACCCGGGGCGATCCAGAGGCAGTGCACGACAAGCGGCGCAACCCCCCGGCGCCGCTCCCAGGCACCGGCGCTGCCCTGACGTCGGTGCTGACGGAAGAAGGGCCCCGCGGCTTCGTCCCGCGGGGCCCTTCGCCATGCCCCGGATGCCGAACGGTCGGCGGCCGAAACAGAACGATCACATCGCAGCTGTAAAAAGTCTGTGACCGACGTACAACCATTCACCGGTGCCGGTGATCAAACCATGCGACTCACGGGCCACCCGCGCCCCCCTGAGCACAGGCTTCCCACCACCGTGCCCCGCGGCCACGATGTCGCAGCTCACCGGACTTACCGAGGTCTTCATGAAGATTCGCCGAGCCCTGGCCACCGCGGCAGCGACCGCGGTCATAGCGCCGCTCGCGCTGCTCTCGGCTCCCGTAGCGTTCGCCGACGACAACACCCCCGCAACACCCCCGACCTCCGCCAGCACCCCCGCGGACGACCAGCTGCCCGAGGCCGGTGCCGACACCTCCACGGCCACGTCGACGGCCACGGAGACGAGCGGCTCCGGCACGGAGACCGGCGCGGGCACGGGCTCCGGGTCCGGTACCGAGGGCGAAGCGGGGACCGGAACCGAGCCGGGAGCCGGCACCGACAAGACGCCCGACTCCGGCAACACCACCGACACCAAGGGCGGCTCCACCCCGAGCGGCGGCTCGACCGAGTCGTCCGAGCCCACCGACGAGCCCGACGCCTGCCCGGTCGACGAGGACGGCGTCGACGCCGACTCCCAGCTCACCCTGGACGTGTCCGGCCTGCCCGGCAAGATCGTCGCGGGCAGCGGCTGGCACAAGTTCGAGCTCGTCGCCGCCAACCACAGCGACAAGTCCCTCGGCACGGTGACGTGGCTCGCGTTCATCGACAACGACGCGATGAGCGACGACGAGAGCGACTGGCTGAGCGACTACGCCAAGGTCGAGTACTACAACCCGCAGACGAAGGTCTGGGAGTCGATCTCCGACGAGATCGGCGACGGCCTGTACTTCGGCGAGACGGAGCTCGGTCCCAAGCAGACCGTCGACATCAAGCTGCGCGTGAACATCACCGCCAAGGCGCCGGCCGGCGACGGCTACACCGTGGGCATGGGCGGCTACCTCGACTCCGAGAAGAACTGCGTGCACAACGCGTTCTCGGTCTACGAGTTCACCGTGCTCAAGCCCGGCAGCAGCAACGAGGACCCGGGCGAGGCCAAGCCGGGCAAGGACACCAAGCCGCCGGCCGGCGGCAAGCAGCCGCAGGGCGGCGCCGCCGAGATCCCGGCCACCGGCACGCTCGCCTCGACCGGCTCCAGCTCCGCCCTGCCGGCGATCGGCCTGGTCGGCGGTGTCGCCGTCGTGGCCGGCGCGGGTGCGCTGTTCATGGTGCGCCGCCGCAAGGCCGACGCGCAGGCGTGAGGCACGCCGCACAAGACGTACGGCAGGACCGGGTGACGCCCGAGGCGTGACCGCGGGATGCCGGCAACGGAGAGGGACCTGGGCTCGGAGGGGGGCTCGGGTCCCTTTCCGCTTCCGGTCGTCACTCCGTCGCCGGCTGTTCCTCCGCCTTCGGCCGCTCCACCGGCTTCGGGGGCATCGCGGGCATCCCGAGGAACGGCAGCCGCAGCGCGCCGAACGCCTCCGCCGGGACCACCGGCGACTTCGGCTCGACCGGACGCAGCCGTTCGTACGCCGCCCCCTGCGCGGGGCGCGGATCCGCGTCGCCCTTGTTGGGCCAGTACGACATCGCCCGCTCGGCCTGCGCGGTGATCGTCAGGGACGGGTTCACCCCCAGGTTCGCCGAGACCGCGGCACCGTCGACGACCGAGATCCCGGGGTGGCCGTGGAGGCGGTGGTACGGGTCGATGACGCCGGTCTCGGAGGTGGCGCCGATCGGGCAGCCGCCGAGGAAGTGGGCGGTCATCGGGGTGCCCGTCAGCTCGCCCACGTTCGAGCCCGCGAAGCCGTTGATCTCGGCGGCGACGGCCGAGGCGGCCTCGGAGGCGGCCCTGATCTGCTTGGGGTTGGGGGCTCCATGACCCTGACGCGCGGTGAGCAGCCCCTTGCCGACGCCGCTCGGCTTCAGATACGTCGTCAGGGAGTTGTCCAGGGACTGCATCACCAGGCCGATGATGGTCCGCTCCGACCAGTGCCGGTTGGACAGGGAGCGCAGCACCAGCACGGGGTGCCGGGCGGCGTTCGCCAGCCAGGCCGCCAGCCGGGAGGAGCCCTCCGCGTAGGGGACCTGGAGGATCGACAGGCTGCCCATCGAGTTGGAGCCCTTGCCGTAGCGGACCGGCTCGATGTGGGTGTTCTCGTCGGGGTGGACCGAGGAGGTGATGGCGACCCCGCGCGTGAAGTCGACCTTCGGCTCGCCGGTCGCCCGGCGGTAGCGCCGGTTGTCGGTCTGGGCGCCCACCAGCGCCTCGGAGTTGGTACGGGTCAGATCGCCGAGCCGGTCCGAGAGGTACGGCAGCTGCCGGCCCGCCTTCATGCGGTGCAGCAGCGTCTGGGTGCCGTAGGTACCGGCGGCGAGGACGACCCGGCGGGCCGTGAAGACGCGGCCCTCGCCCTTCTTCTTCCGGTCCGTGGGGAGCGTGGCGACCGCGTAGCCGCCCCGCGAGTCGTCCGTCACCGACATGACGGTGGTCATCGGGTGCACGACCGCGCCCGCCCGCTCGGCGAGGTACAGGTAGTTCTCGTTGAGGGTGTTCTTCGCGCCGTGCCGGCAGCCCGTCATGCACTCGCCGCACTCGGTGCAGGCGCGCCGCGCCGGGCCCGTCCCGCCGAAGTAGGGGTCCGCCGCCTGCTCGCCCGGCTTCGCCCTGGCCGCGCCGTCGGCGTCCTGGCCGTCCCCGAAGAACACCCCGACCGGTGCCATGTGGAAGGTGTCGCCCACGCCCATCCGCTGCGCCGCCGCCTTGAGGTGGACGTCGGACGGGGTCATGGTCGGGTTGAGCCGCACCCCGAGCATCCGCCGGGCCTGGTCGTAGTACGGCGCCAGCTCCTCCTGCCAGTCGGTGATGTCCCGCCACTGGGGATCGTCGAAGAAGGGCTTCGGCGGGACGTAGAGGGTGTTGGCGTAGTTGAGGGAGCCGCCGCCGACCCCCGCGCCCGCCAGCACCGTCACATTGCCGAGCAGGTGGATGCGCTGGATGCCGTACATGCCGAGCCTGGGGGCCCACAGGTAGTTCTTCAGGTCCCAGGAGTTCCTGGGCAGGGACTCGCGGGTGAAGCGGCGGCCGGCCTCCAGGACACCGACCCGGTAGCCCTTCTCGGTCAGGCGCAGGGCGGTGACGGAGCCGCCGAAGCCGGAGCCGACGACGATGACGTCGTAGTCGTGGCCGGAGCCGTCGTCGTCCTGGGTGGGGACAGAGCTCTCCTGTGACACGTGCTCTCCTCGTTGAGAACGGCCGGCGGACGGCGGCCGGCGGGCGGCGGGCGGCGGGCGGCGGGGTCAGCGGAAGCGGAACGCCTTCATGACCTTCAGGCTCCGGCTCATGAACTCCGCGTACTTCTCGTCGCTCATCCCCAGCGCGGGCGCCATCGGCAGCAGTCGCTGCTGGGCGACCGTCTGGGCCTCGGTGTACTTGAGGATGCCCTCGGAGCCGTGGCGGCGGCCGAGGCCGGAGTCCTTCATGCCGCCCATGGGCGACTGGACGCTGCCGTAGGCGGGGGCGTACCCCTCGTTGACGTTGACCGTGCCGGTGCGCAGACGGGCGGCGACCGCCCGGCCCCGCCGGCCGTCCTTCGTCCAGACCGACGAGTTCAGACCGTACGCCGTGGAGTTGGCGTGCTCGACCGCCTCGTCGTCGGAGGCGAAGCGGTAGATCGACACGACCGGGCCGAAGGTCTCCTCGGCGCACACGGACATCGGGGCCTCGACGCCGTCCAGGATGGTCGGCTCGAAGAAGTAGGGGCCGATGTCCGGGCGGGCGACCCCGCCCGCGACGACCCTGGCGCCCTTGGCGACGGCCTCCTCCACATGCCGCTTCACGGTCTCCAGCTGGCGTTCGCCGACCAGGGAGCCCATGTCGGCGCCGTAGGCGAGGGAGGTGCCCAGGCGCATGGCCCGGGTGCGGGCGGCGAAGCGCTCCAGGAAGGCGTCCGCGATCGACTCGTGGACGTACAGCCGCTCGATGGAGATGCAGAGCTGGCCGGCGGAGGAGAAGCAGGCGCGGACGGCGCCTGCGGCCGCCTTCTCGATGTCGGCGTCCGCCAGCACCAGCATGGCGTTCTTGCCGCCGAGTTCGAGGGAGACGCCCACCAGCCGGGCGGCGGCGCCCTGGGCCACCTCGCGGCCGGTGCGGGTGGAGCCGGTGAAGGAGACGTAGTCGGCGTGCCTGACGACCTCGGGGCCGACCACCGGTCCGTCGCCGAGGACGACCTGGAAGACGTCGGCGGGCAGCCCGGCCTCGATGAGCAGGTCACGGGCCCACAGCGCGGTCAGGCAGGTCTCGGTGTCCGGCTTCATCACGACCGCGTTGCCCGCGACGAAGGCCGGCAGGGCGTCGCCGACGGACAGTTCGAGCGGGTAGTTCCAGGGCGCGATCTGGCCGACGACACCGCGCGGGTGGCGCAGCTCGGTGACCCTGGTGAGGGTGGGCATGGCGCCCGCGTGCCGCTTGGGCCGCAGATAGGCGGGCGCCTTGCGGCCGTAGTGGCGGGCGGCGACGGCGACGGCCTGCACCTCCTCGTGGGCGTGCAGCCGGGCCTTGCCGGTCTCCAGCTGGATCAGGTCCAGCACCTCGGCCTGGCGGGCGAGGACGAGGTCGTGGAAACGGAGCAGGACGGCGGCCCGCTGCCGTACGGGGGTCCGCTCCCAGACGGCCTGGGCGGCGCGCGCCGCCTCGAAGGCCCGGCGGACGTCCTCGGGCGTGGACTCGGGCAGATCGGCCAGCTTCTCGCCGGTGAACGGCGTGTGGTTGGCGGTCCGGCCCGAGCCGGCCACGCCCTTGGTGAGCTGGGCGACCAGCTCGGGGGTGACCACGTCGGCGGCGGTGCGGGCGCCCGCGGGCGCGGGGGCGAGGGGGTTGGTGCCGGTCTGTCCGGGGGTGCCCGTACCGGTCTTCTCCGGGGCCTGCGAGTCCGTCATGAGCCGCAGCGTATGCCGGTGCGGAGGCTTTGGGTACCCGTCGGTAATCGGGATTCACCGAGTACGCACATGTCGCCAGTGGTCACTGGCAACAAAGGCGCTGATCAGGGCGTGGTCGTGTCGGTTCCCGGCCGTTCACGGACGCTCGCGAACATCGCGGCTCCCGGAGCCGGACCGGATCCGTCCCGCCCGGGACCTATCCGGCCCAGGGGACGGGCGTGAAGGCACCGCCCCCGCGCCGCACCTCCATCACCCCGGTTCCGCCGAAGTGCGCCGGGATGACCAGCTCGCCCAGTTCCGAGGCCCGTTCGAGAACACGACGGCGGCCGGCCGCGGCCCGGCGCGGATCGAGGCAGAAGCAGCTGCTGCACTCGGGGTGCATGATCTGCACCGGGCTGTGCAGCACGTCCCCGACGAACACCGCCCGTTCGCCCCGGGAGGCGACCCGCAGGACGGCGGAGCCGGGGGTGTGACCGGGGACGGACTCCAGGGTGAGGTGCGCGTCGACCCGGTGGACGCCCTCCCAGAGCAGGGCCTGCCCGGCGCGGTGCACGGGCGCGACGCTGTCCTCGTAGGTCAGCCGGTCGTCCACCCGTACGCCGCCCCCGTAGCCGCCCGTGGGGCCGAAGTGGGCGTCGTCGGCGGCCGGGAACAGGTAACGGGCCCGGGGGAAGGTGGGCACCCACTCCCCCGCCTCGTCCCGGGTGTTCCAGCCGACGTGGTCGCCGTGCAGGTGGGTGTTGACGACGACGTCGACGTCCTCGGGCCGGACACCGGCCCGGGCCAGCCGCCCCAGGAAGTCCCCTCGGCGCTGGTGGAACAGGGGGTTCCCGGGCCGTTCACGGCCGTTGCCCACACCGGTGTCCACCAGTACGGTCCGTCCGCCGGAGCGCACCACCCAGGTCTGGAGCGCGACCACGGCCAGGTCGCCGTCCGGCTCCCAGTGGTCGGGGGCCAGCAGCTCCCGGTGCTCCTTCCAGACCTCGGGACCGCAGTCGGGGACGAGGGCGCGGGTCGGCGCGTAGGGGGCCTGCCACTCGACGATGCGGAGGATCTCGACGTCGCCGAGGGTGAGACTCTGCACGTGTTCATCGGTCATGGCGGCAAGCCTAGGAAGGGATCGGTGAGCTTCACGATGCCCGATTGACTCCTGTCGATACGCGAACGTCTCACCGTCGAGCCATTGGATGTCTAGGCTGACCCCATGGACGTGGTCAGCGACGCGATCTCCGCCATGCGTATCGGGCGCCCCTCCTCCCAGCGGTTGCGGGTGGACGGACGCTGGTGCACCCGGCTCGCCCCGTACGAGGGCGCCGGCTTCCACGTGGTGCTGGCGGGCGGCTGCTGGCTCCTGCCGGACGGCGGAGGCGAGCCGGTCACCCTGGGGCCGGGCGACGCGGTGCTGCTGCCGCACGGGACGGGCCATGTGCTGGCCGACCGGCCGGTGGACCCGGCGGAGGCGGACCGGGCGGTGCCGTTCGAGGAGGTGCACGGACCCGGACCGGGCACCGGCAGTGCCGGTGGCGTCGGGCGGGCGACCGAGCTGCTGTGCGGGAAGTACCGTCTGGACCGCAGCCGGGCGCACCCCCTGATGGCCGAGCTGCCGGAGGTGGTGCATCTGCCCAACCGGGTCGGCGACCACCCCGAACTCCGCGCCGCCGTGGACCTGCTGGCCCGCGAGCTGGACGACCGGCGCCCCGGTTCCTGCCTCGCCGTGCCGAGCCTGCTCGACCTCCTCCTCGTCTACATGGTCCGTGCCCGGACGGCGGACGCGGAGGCGGGCGCATGGCCCGCGGTGCTGAGCGATCCCGTGACCACGGCCGCCCTGCGCGCCCTGCACTCCGACCCGGCCGCCCCCTGGAGCAACGACCGCCTGGCCGCCGAGGCGGGCGTCTCCCGCGCCACCCTGGCCCGCCGCTTCACCGGACTCGTGGGCCGGCCGCCGATGGCGTACCTCACCTGGTGGCGGCTGACGCTGGCGGCGGCCCTGCTCCGGAGCTCGGACGCGCCGCTGGCCTCGGTGGCCCGACGGACCGGGTACAGCAGCCCCTACGCCCTCTCGCACGCGTTCAGCCGGGAGTTCGGCGTCACGCCCGGGAGGTACCGGCTCCCCGCCCCGAGCGGCACCCCTGACCGGCCCGGCCGTAGTACCGGCGACGTCGCCCGGCCGTAATGCCGGCAGCCGCCGGATCTCAGGTCCGTACGAACGTGTCGACGGCGACGTCGAAGTACTCCCGGGCCTCCCGCACCTTCCCCACCGGCGCGGACACCCACACGTCGTACATCCGCCCGTTCTCCTCCCAGCACAGGTCGAAGGTGTGCCGGGGCCCCTCGGCCGTGCTGAAGCCGTTCCAGCTGAACTCCCAGAGGGCGGCGGGCCGTCCGTTGTGGGCGGTCTCGACGACCCGGCCGTCGTGGTAGCCGGGGTTGGTGTCCGGGCCCTCGGCGGCGGCGCTCCGCATCACCGCGAGCGGGCCGCCCGGCTCGGTGCCGGTCACCTTGATGCCGAGCCGGAAGACCTCCCCCGGTGACATGTAGAAGACCCGCTCGCCCTGGGGCTCGCGGGTGAAGTCGTCCGGCACCGCGAGCGAGAAGCCGGCCGGGTCGTCGGCGACCCGGTAGCCGGAAGGGGCGGTGGGGCGGTTCTCGGACGCGGGGGCGGGCGAGTGCGTCACGGCCGCGGTGTCCGTCCCGGAGGCGGGGGCGGAGGCCGGACCGGTGGAGCTCGCGGCGCCCGTGGCGCCGTGCGACGGCGAGACCGGCCGTGAGCTGACGGAGCCGTGCGAGGGCGAGGACACCGGCGTGCCGCTCCCGTCGCCGCCCCCGTGCATCAGCAGGGCCGCGGCCGACACTCCCGCCCCCGCCATCGCGGCGACCAGCAGCGCGGCCACCAGCACCCCGCGGGTGGAGGGGGCCCGGTCGGCCGGGGCGGGCTCCGCCCCGCCGTGCGGCTCCGCCCGGCTCTGCGACTCGGGCCGGCGCTGCGGCTCGGGGCGCGTCGGCGTGTGGCCGGAGGACGCCGGTTCCGGCGTACGGCCGGTCTCCAGGAAGGCCCGCAGCATCCGCTCCGCCTCCCCCGCCTCCAGCCGCCGTTCCGGATCGCGTTCGAGCAGGCCCCGTACGACCGGAAGCAGTGGCTCGGCCTGCTCGGGCGTACGGATGTCGGCGGAGACGACGGCGTGCAGGATGCCGCCCAGGGAGTCTCGCCGGAAGGGCGATGCGCCGCTGAGGGCCGTGCACAGCAGCGCCCCCAGGGACCACAGGTCGGAGGCCGGTCCGGTACCGGCGCCGGACATCCGCTCGGGCGCGGTGTACTCGGGCGAGCCGACGAAGGCCCCGGTGTCGGTGATCGTGGTGGCACCCGCGACCTGGGCGATGCCGAAGTCGGTGAGGACGACCCGGCCGTCCTCACCGACCAGGACGTTCGCCGGCTTGATGTCGCGGTGCAGGACACCCGCGGTGTGCGCCGCGCGCAACGCGCTCAGCAGGGCGATGCCGATCCGGGCGGCCTCGCCGACGTCGACCGGGCCGCGCCGGGCGATCCGGTCGGCCAGCGAGCCGCCGTCGATCAACTCCATCACGATGTACGGGCGTTCGTCCTGCTCGACGACGTCGTGCACGACGATGACGTGCGGGTGGCGCAGCTGGGCGACCGCTCGGGCCTCGCGCAGCGTACGGTCGTGCTGCCTGCGGGTCTCCTCCGGGGAGAGCGTCTCGTCGAAGGCGACCTCCTTGACCGCCACCTGCCGGCCCAGCAGTTGATCGGTGGCACGCCAGACGACGCCCATGCCGCCGCGCCCCAGCCGGGCCTCCAGCCGGTACCGGCCCGCGATCACGCGGGAGTCGTCCCCCTCGGTCCCCATGAGCCCCATCATGCCGCACCGGACGGCCGCCCTCCGGGCCGCCCACCGGCCAAATCCACCCACCCGGGGCCGATTCACGACCGGTGGGATCCGTCACAACGAGCCGGTCACGAACGGTCGTTCACACCCGGCCGGAAGCACCGGGCGAGACGAGGGCCCTGAACGGCCGGGCGGAACGACCCGGCCGGTCAGGACGTCACGCCTCGGGCTGCCAGCTCTGGAGGAGCTTCTTGAACTGCTCCTGCGTGGTGGGCCAGTCCTCGGCGGGCGAGGACATGTACAGCGCGTACTCCACGCCGTTGCGGCCGATGTACACCTCGTCGATCGCGTGCCGCGGTCCGGGGAACTTCGTGTCCTTGGCCAGCGCCGTCCACGTGTACTCCCACAGCGAGGCCCGGCGGTCGCGGTAGGTGTTCGCCCCCAGCTGGAGCTTCTTGTAATCGACCAGACGGGTGAGCTGCTGGTCGAGGTCGAGCTGGTGCTGGTAGGGATCGGCGAAGTCCGGGGACTTGTCGAGGGCGATCCGTACGAAGTGCTCGCCGCCGTCGGGCGAGTAGTCGATCTGCGTGAGGTCGCCGTCGTCGCTGAAGACCGACCGCTTCCAGCCCTTGGGCAGGGCGATGCTGAAGCCCAGCGGGTCGGGGACGGTCTCCCAGTTGTCGGGGGCCGTCGCCGGGTCGGTGTCGGACGTGCCCGACGGGCTCGACGTCGGGTCCGGCGACTGGCTGGAGGAGGCGGCGTCGTCCTGCCGGCGGCGGCTCTTGTCCCACTGGTGCAGCCCCACCGCCGTGGCTCCGCCGACCAGGGCGGCGAGCACGACCACCAGGACGAGCGAGCGCAGCCGGCGCCTGCCGGGGCGTGCGGACGGCGCGGTCCCGGCCGGGACCGCGCCGGTGCCGGGCGGCCCCATCGGCGTCGGCCCCACGACCGTCGCCCCGGTCCCGGGCCGGGTGGCCGGAGCCCCGTACGCGGGCCCGTACGCCGTCGCGCCGGTCCCCGTCTCCCGCAGCCCGGGAGCGACGGACCCGCCGTGCTGCGTCGGTACGAACGCCTGCGCGGCGCTGGGCCGCCGGCCCTCCGCCGCCTCGGCGAGCATCTGCTCGGCCTGCGCCGCATCCGGACGGGCGGCGGGGTCCTTGCGCAGCAGGGCGCCGATCACGGGCTCCAGCGGACCGGCGTGCTGCGGCTCGGCGACCTCCTCCTCGACGACCGCCTGCATGGTGGTCAGCGGCGAGGTGCGGCGGAACGGGGAGCGGCCCTCCACCGCCGTGTACAGCGTCGCGCCGAGCGCCCACAGGTCGGAGGAGGGGCCGGGGTCGTGGCCGCGGACGCGCTCGGGCGCCAGGTAGTCGACGGAGCCCACGACCTCGCCGGTGCGGGTGATGGTGCTGTCGCCCTCGATCTGGGCGATGCCGAAGTCGGTGAGCAGGACGCGGCCGTCGTCGCCGAGCAGCACGTTGCCGGGCTTGACGTCCCGGTGCAGGACGCCCGCGGTGTGCGCGGCGGTCAGGGCGCGCAGCACCCACAGCCCGATCCGTGCGGCCTCGGTGGCCTCGACACGCCCCTGCTCCTTGACCTCGTCGGCCAGCGAGCGGCCCTCGACCAGCTCCATCACGATCCACGGCCGGCCGTCGTGTTCGAGGACGTCGTGCACGGTGACGACGGCCGAGTGGTTGATCCGCGCGGCGGCCCGCGCCTCCGCGCGGGTACGCGCGAGCAGCACGCCCCGGTCCCCCTCGGAGACGTACAGCGCCGCGGTCAACTCCTTGATCGCGACGGTCCGGTGCAGCAACTCGTCGTGCGCTCGCCATACGCGGCCCATGCCGCCGCTGCCGATCGGGTCGGCAAGCCGGTAGCGACCCGCGAGGAGCAGGCCCTGCATCTGATTCACGTTGCCCCGCAATGCTCTTGACAGGCTCAGACTAAGGACCGGTCCGCGTCCAGGGAACACGCGGAGCGCCAAGGACACCGCACTGTGACGGTTGTCGCTTCTGGTCCGCCGCGGGAACCGCGGCCGCACGGTCCGCGAAGCGGCGCGGCGCGCCGGTGCGCCGCTTTCCGGTTCAGCCGGTGAACTGGTAGGTGGAGGACGCCTGCTCGTACAGCTTCGTCACCTCGTCGCGCTCGGCCTCGGGGCCGCGCACCTGCACCACGTGGTAGCGCCCGTCGACGAGGATCGCCAGGTTGCGCACGAACAGTTGGCGCCCGCCGGCGTCACTCCAGGTGAACTGACCCTCGGCCATGGTCCGTCCGCCCACCTCGATCGTCCGCAGCCCGCCGGAGGTGGCCCAACTGGACGAGCGGTACGGTCCCAGCTCGTACTCCTTCTCGCGCTGGTAGACCATCGGATCGGTGCCGTACGCCGACGCGCGGTCCCGGCCGGGCACCACGATCAGTTCGAAGTCTCCGTGGTGGTAGACGACTTGGCCGAGTCCGTTCTTCGGGGTGCGGTCCCAGCCGTTCGCCACCGCGACCTGGAAGCCCTCGGCGTCCTTGCGCACGGTGAAGCCGTCGGCGACGTCGGGGCCGCCGCTCTGCGTACCGGTGGGACCGGCGGACGCGGAGGGGCCCTCGTCGGCCGCGGGCGAGGTCTGGTCGGGGCGGGGCTCGCTGCTCGCCTCGGGGGCGGTGTCCCCCTGCGCGGGCGTCGTGCGCGCCGCTCCGGCGGTGTCGGCCGCGCCGGTGTCGGTGGCTTTCGGCATGAACAGCACGGCGTACGCGATCGTCCCGGCCAGCACGAGCAGGATCAGCAGGAGCAGGGTGCGGCCCAGGCGGCGCGGCGAGCCGGACGGTTCCCTCCTGGCCCGCTTGTGCCGGCCGTGCGCCGTGGTGGCGGGCAGCCCGGCCCGCCGTCTGCGCACCAGTTCGCCGCGCCGCCGCACGATCGGCAGCCGGCTCGGGTCGACGGGCGGCGCCGCCACGACGTGCGCACCGGCGTCCGGCTCCGGCGCCGAGCGCACCAGCGAGCGCAGCCAGCCGCCCAGTTCCTCGAAGTCGATGCGTTCGGTGGGGTCCTGACGCAGCAGCGACTCCACCACCGGGCGCAGCGGTCCGCACTCCTCGGCGAACGCGGGCGGCTCCGCGCACACCAGCTGGACCAGCTCGGCCGTCGACTCCTCGGGATACGGCGCGTGCCCCTGTACGGCCCTGAAGAGCAGCGCGCCCAGCGCCCACAGGTCGGTCGCGGGTCCGATGGGGGCGGCGAGCTGCCAGTTCTCGTGCACGGGCCCCGCCTGCTCCGGCGCCCAGCGCTCGGTCACCGGGCCCACGAGCGCCATCCGCGCCTGCCTGGCCCGCTCGGCGGCCAGCGCCGTCGCCGGACCGCGCCGGGCGGGGGCGCCGGGGGCGCCATCGCCCCAGCGGGCCGGGGGCTGCGCGGGGTCGGCGGGCAGGAGGGCGCCCACGGCCCCGGGCGCGGGGGCGACGGCGCGCGGCTCCGCCCCCCGCCAGGGCGCTCCGCGCACGCCGTAGGGGTCTGCTATCTGCCCCGGCGGCACACCGGCGCCGGGGTTCTGCACCGTGCCGGTCGTGTGCTGTCCACCGCCGCCGGGGACGTACGGCGGCTGCGACCGGCCGTCGGAGCCGGCGCCGTCGGGAGCCTGACGGGCCCCGGGCAGGGCCGGCCGGCCGTTCTGCTGCAGGTCCTGGACCCGGGCCGCCGCCCGCGCGCCCGCGCGGTACGCGGCGATCGCGCCGGCCCGCGCGGCCCGGACGTCCCCGCCGCTCGCTGGCGCCGCCCTTGGGGCCACGGCGGCCGAGGCGCCACCCGTGCCCGCGGCCGGGTCGGTACCGGCCTGCGGCAGCCCTCCGGCGGCCCGTGCCTCGATGGCGGCCCGCCGGGCGGCCTCGGGATCGACGGTACCGGCGCCACTGCCGGTACCGGCCGCCCCGGCGCCGCCCAGGGCGCCTCCGGGGCCCGTGGAGCCCGCGGGCCCGCCGACGGTCCCGGGGCCGCCCGCCGTGCCGCCCTCGGTCCCGTCCTCGGCCGGTACGGGGTCGTACCCGCACAGCGCCTCCTGGGCCGTGCCGACGGCGAGCCCGGTCAGCATGACCCGGCCGTCCTCGCAGACCAGCACCGTGCGCGCGGTGATGTTGCGGTGGACCCAGCCGTGCGCGTGCAGCACCCGCAGTGCCATGAGCACGTCGGAGGCGACCTCGGCCGCCCGGTACGGCGACAGCGGTTTCTCGGCGAGCAGCGCCGCCAGCGGCCGCGCGGCCACCAGCTCGCTGACGACCCAGAGCGAACCGCCCTCGGCGAACACGTCGAAGACCTGGTCGAGCCGTGGGTGGTCGGGGATCCGGGCGGCCGCCTGGGCGGCCTCCACGGCCCGTCGCACCACGGGATCGGCCGGCCGTCGTGTGCTCCCGTCCGTGCGCGCACGTGCCGTCGGCCTCCGGGCCGCGCGGTCACGCGCCGTGAACCCCTCGGGCAGCCCTTCGGCGTCCAGCACCTCGGCCTCGACGACCTCCGGCAACGGCACCTGCCTGACGAGGACTTCCTGTCCGCTGTAGGTGTCGAAGGCGCGGCTCTCGGTGAGTTCGTACTCGTCGGAGGGCGGCAACGGCAGGCGGTAGCGGTCGGCGAGCACCCGGCCCGCGTAGTCGTCCACTGTGCCTCCCCCTGCCGCCCGGTCGGTCAATTCCGTTCGTCTCGCGGCCCGTTCCGACCGCATAGCGGGATGCGTACGGTCCGCAAGTACTCACGATACGTGCCGGAGGCAACCCGCAAAGAGAGGTTGACCGATCTCGGGCCCCCGACCCTCGGGGACCGGCCCGCTCACTTCTTCGGCTGGAAGGTCTCCGTCAGCGTCTGCCAGGTGCTCTTGCGCAGTGCGCCGTCCCAGTCCGACGCCTTCGCCGTGTACATCAGGGCGTACCCGAGGTGGTCGTTGACGACGAACCCGCGGTCGACGGTCCGGTACTGCGTGCCGCCGTCCACGTAGGTGAACTCCCAGTCGGCGGTGTTCCAGCCGCGGTACTGCACCGTCTGTATCCGGATCTTCTTGTACTGCGAGCGCGTCATGTAGCGCTCCTGGTTCTCCCAGTCCGCCTTCGGGTCGCCCTTGGGCGTGGTGGTCCAGGCGACCAGCAGCTTCTGTCCGTCGGGCCCGGTGAAACGGTCCCCCGCGGAGTCCGAGGTCTGGTACTTCCACCCGGCGGGCAGGCCGATCGAGTACCCCTGGCCGCCGTCGTGCGTGGACGCCACCGCGGCGGCGGTGTCGCTGGAGGTGCCGGTGTCGTCGTCCGTGTCGGACGAGCCGCCCGACGACGCGTCCGACGACGAGCCGTCCGTGGACCCCGTCGTGGAGCCCGACTTCGTGTCCTGGGAACCGGACTGCGAGGTGTCGTCGTCCTTGCCGGACCCGCCGCTCGCGTCCTCCTTGGTGCCGACGCTCGCGCTCTGACTGGCACCGGCCTTGGTCCCGCCGCCGTTCCCGTCGTCGGCGGCGCTGCCGTCGCCCCCGCCGAGGGTGAGGGCCAGCACGGTACCGAGCACCGCCAGCGCCACCACCACGGCGATGATCAGCAGGGTCCGCTTCGGCACCACGTCGGTGAGCGGCGCCTTGGGCACGGACCTGGGCGGCAGATCCGGCAGATCCGGCGGCGTCATCACGGGCCAGCCCGAACTGCGCCCGGCCGGGGTGGCGTTGCCGCCGGCCTGGGCGGTCCTCTCACCCGTGCCCGCGCCGAGGCCGGCACCGGCGGACCCGGCCGCCGTGCCCGCGGACGCCGGCGCGCCGGCGGACCCCGACGGGGACGCCGAAGCCGCCGTACCCGCGGCAGCGCCGGCGGACTTGGTGCGGGTCGCGGCGGCCGAGGTCGTCGCACCGGCCACCACGGCGGCCTTGCGCACGGAGCGCAGGGCCCCGCGCAGCTTGTCCGCCGCCTCCTCGCCGCGCTTGTTCCCGGATCCCGCCGCGCTCCCCCGGTCCTCGGGCGAGTCCGGCGGCACGGGCAGCGGCACGACCTTCGTCGCGTCCACCGGCTCCCGCTCGGCGGTCTTGGGCGCGGACGCCTTGATCACCTTGTTCAGCATGACCCGCGCGCCCGCGTCGTCGAGGCGCAGCGCCGGATCCTTGGTGAGCAGTCCGTAGATGACGTCCCGCAGCGGGCCCGCGTTCTTCGGCTCCTCCAGCGGTTCGGTCATCACCGCCGTGAGCGTCGCTATCGCGGAGCCCTTGTCGTACGGCGGAGATCCCTCGACCGCCGCGTAGAGCAGTCCGCCGAGCGACCACAGGTCGGCGGCGGGACCGGGCTTGTGACCGCGGGCGCGCTCCGGGGAGATGTAGGAGGGTGCGCCGACGAGCATGCCGGTGGAGGTGATGGACGGGTCGCCCTCGACCTGCGCGATGCCGAAGTCGGTGAGCACGACCCGGCCGTCCTCGGCGATCAGCACGTTCGACGGCTTCACGTCACGGTGCAGGATGCCCTCGCGGTGCGCCGAACGCAGCACGTCGAGGATCGCCAGGCCGACCTCCGCCGCGCGCCCGGGCTCCAGCACTCCGTCCTCGCGGATGGCCTCGGCGAGCGACTTGCCCTCGACGAGCTCCATCACGATCCACGGCCGGTCGTCCTCGTCGACCACGTCGAAGACCGTCACCGCGCTGTTGTTGCGGATTCTGGCGATGGCCTTCGCCTCGCGCAGCGTCCGCGTGATCAGCCGGCGCTTCTCCTCGTCGTCGATGTTCGTCGGGAACCGCAGCTCCTTGACGGCGACCGTGCGGCCGAGGGTCTCGTCCTCGGCGCGCCACACCGTTCCCATGCCGCCGCGGCCGAGCACGTCTCCCAGCCGGTACCGCCCGGCGAGGAGACGTGCGCTCTTCCCCTGACGGGATGTCCCCGCCCGCTCCGCCTCCGACATGCGTCCCCTCATGCAACCCGCCCTGACAGAGCCTCCATTGTCCCCCACCCGACAAGTGCTCGACGCCCAGGGTGCCCATCGCCGCGCGAGGGGGTCCGGACACCCGGACCGCGGGTCCCCCGGAACCCGTCCGCCAATCCCGCCGACCGATCCCGGCCAGGGCTTCCAGCGATTTCCGGCCAAGGGGCGGAGCGGGTCCCGGCCCGGGCCGCAACCCGGTCCTGACCTGGTCCCGGCCCGGGTCCCCACCCCGCTCCGGCCGAGTCCCGGCAACCTGCGCATCCGGTGAAACCGGCGCCCCACCACCGGGCATGATGGCCCGTGACAAGGGAGGAACCGGGATGCCACCGCTCCGGACACTGCTCGCCGTGCCCGTCTCCCTGCTGCTCCTCAGTCTGGCCCCGGCCGGCTCACAGGCACGCTCCACCCCGCCCACGGACACGGTCCTCGCGCAGCTGACGACCCGGGGCAGGGCGCCCGCGGCGGCCCTGTTGGCCCGCGACGGGACGACCACCCGTTACGCCCGGTCAGGTCCTGGAATCTCCCGCTCCGACCACTTCCGCGCGGGCAGCATCACGAAGACCCTGATTGCGACGGTCGTCCTGCAACTGGCCGCCGAACACCGGCTGTCGTTGTCCGACACGGTGGAGCGGCACCTGCCCGGTCTGGTGCGCGGGGCGGGCAACGACGGGCGCACGCTGACCCTGCGCTCCCTGCTCACCCACACCAGCGGCCTGTACGACTTCACCCGGGACACCGGGGGCGCCGTCCCCCTCACCGCCACCCGGTCCGTGCGCCTCGCGCTCACCCACCCTCCGGCCGAACGTGGCCGATTCTCCTACTCCAACACCAACTACGTCGTCCTCGGCCTGGTCGTCGAGCAGGTCACCGGTCACTCGTACGCCACCGAGACCACGCGCCGCGTCATCGCTCCACTGGGCCTGACCGGCACCTCCTTCCCCGGCTCCCACAGATCCCTGCCCTCCCCGCACGGCCGCGCCTACGCCGCCGACGGCTCCGACGTCACCGCGCTCGACCCACGGGTGGCCGGGGCCGCGGGCGAGCTGGTGACCACGCTCGCCGATCTGGACCGCTTCTACGCGGCACTGCTGGGCGGCGAGCTGCTGCCCCCGCGCGAGATGCTCGAGATGCTCGACACCCGCGCCGCACACGGCTCGTACGGCATGGGGCTGTTCCCCGTGAAACTGCCCTGCGGGACCACGGTGTGGGGGCACAACGGACGCATCACCGGCAGCTACGTGCGCACCGCGGCGACCTCTGACGGCCGTCATGTCCTCACCTTCCGGGTGAACACGACGGAGATCGCGGACCCCGACCTGGAACCGGCCCTCCTCACCGCCGAGTTCTGCTCCGGCACCTCGTAGAACGGTCGGCGTCCGCGCCGGGATCCCGGCTCGCGTCACTCGTTCGAGCGGGACGTGCCGCAAGCCGTCCGCACGGACCCACAGCCGCACGGCCGCCCTACAGCGGCACGATGTCCGGCGCCCCCAGCCGGGCCGCGTCCGCCGTCAGGTCGTCCGGCTGGAGCTGCGACTCCCGCTCCGCCTCCACCCGCTTCTCGTAGTGCTCGATCTCGCGCTCGATCTGGTTCTTGTCCCAGCCCAGCACCGGCGCCATCAGCTCCGCGGCCTCACGGGCGCTGAGCGTGCCCCGGTCGAAGGTCTCGATGGAGATGCGGGTGCGCCGGGTCAGCACGTCGTCCAGGTGCCGGGCGCCCTCGTGGGAGGCGGCGTAGACGATCTCGGCGCGCAGGTAGTCGTCGGCCGCCCGCAGGGGCTCCCCCAGCGAGGGGTCGCCGGCGATCAGGTCGAGGAGTTCCTGCGCCGCGGAACCGAAGCGGTTCAGCAGATGCTCCACGCGCACCACGTGCAGTCCGGTCTTCGCGGCGATCCGCGCCCGCGCGTTCCACAGCGCCCGGTAGCCCTCGGCGCCCAGCAGCGGGACGTCCTCGGTGACGCACTCGGCGACCCGCATGTCGAGCCCGTGCACGGCCTCGTCCACCGCGTCCTTGGCCATCACCCGGTAGGTGGTGTACTTGCCGCCGGCCACGACCACGAGCCCCGGCACGGGATGGGCCACGGTGTGCTCGCGGGACAGCTTGCTGGTGGCGTCCGACTCGCCTGCCAGCAGCGGGCGCAGTCCCGCGTACACGCCCTCGACGTCGTCCCGCGTCAGCGGCACCGAGAGCACCGAGTTCACATGCTCCAGCAGATAGTCGATGTCGGCGCTGGAGGCGGCCGGATGGGCCTTGTCGAGGCTCCATTCGGTGTCGGTGGTCCCGATGATCCAGTGCCGGCCCCAGGGGATGACGAAGAGGACGGACTTCTCGGTGCGCAGGATCAGCCCGGTGGAGGAGTTGACCCGGTCCTTGGGCACGACCAGGTGGATGCCCTTGGAGGCACGGACGTGGAACTGCCCGCGCTCGCCCACCATCGCCTGCGTGTCGTCGGTCCACACCCCGGTCGCGTTGACGATCTGCTTCACGCGGACCTCGTACTCCCCGCCGCCCTCGACGTCCTGGACCCGGGCGCCGACCACGCGCTCGCCCTCGCGCAGGAAGCCGGTCACCCGCGCCCGGTTGGCGGCATGGGCGCCGTAGAAGGCGGCGGTGCGCACCAGTGTGGCCACGTAACGGGCGTCGTCCATCTCGGCGTCGTAGTACTGGAGGGCGCCGACGAGCGCGTCCTTCCTCAGGCACGGGGCGACCCGCAGGGCGTGACGCCGGGTCAGGTGCCGGTGCCTGGGCAGGCCCCGGCCGTGGCCACGGGCCATCGACATGGCGTCGTAGAGCGCCACGCCCGAACCGGCGTACAGCCGCTCCCAGCCCTTGTGCTGCAACGGGTACAGGAACGGGACCGGCTTCACCAGGTGCGGCGCGAGGCGCTCCAGCAGCAGGCCGCGCTCCTTCAGCGCCTCTCTGACCAGCGCGAAGTCCAGCATCTCCAGATAGCGCAGGCCGCCGTGGATCAGCTTGCTGGATCTGCTCGACGTGCCCGACGCCCAGTCGCGCGCCTCGACCAGTCCCGTGGACAGGCCGCGCGTCACGGCGTCGAGAGCGGTGCCCGCGCCGACGACACCACCGCCGACGACGAGCACGTCCAGCTCACTCTCGGCCATGGATGCCAGTGACTCGGCGCGCTGCGCCGGTCCCAGTGTCGCTGTCCTCACCGCTGCCTCCCGCTCGTCGGTCGCGCCGGGCACACCCTGTAGGGGCAGGACCGGGCCCGCATCCCCCATGCCCCAATCCTGACCGGGATGCCCGACTTCAGCCACCAGTCGCTCCCAGCCTGTGGACAACATTCGCGGGACTGCCGGGAAACACAGCCGACCAATACCGCATCAAGGTCATATTTACTCCTAGTGTGACATTGCGCCTCGCTCGTCTTGTCCACACGGCTTGCGCACCTGTCCCGCTTCGGTTATTGGGAAGGACGGCCCACGTCATGCCCGCAGATCTCGCCGTCATCGGACTCGGTCCTCTCGGCCTGCCCCTGGCCCAGGCAGCCATCGCCGCCGGTATCGCCACACTCGGGTACCGGACCGGGCCGGAAACCGGCTCGCTCAGCCCCGCCGAACTGCGCCGGATGCTCTCGGGGGGCTTCCGGACCGCCGCCGGGCCGGCCGAGCTCGGCCGGGTCCGCACCGCCGTCATCTGCGCGCCGACCCCGCGCGGCGCCGACGGCGGATTCGACCTGAGCCAGGTGGAGGCGGCCGCCCGCACCCTGGCCGAGCGGCTGCGGCCGCACACCACCGTGATCCTGGAGTCCCCCGTGTACCCCGGGACGACCGAGGAATTCCTGCGGCCGCTGCTGGAGGAGGTCTCGGGACTGCGGGCCGGCCGCGACTTCCACCTCGCCTACGCGCCGGGCCGGGTGGACCCCGGCAACCGCGACTTCACCCCGGCGAACACCCCCAAGGTCATCGGCGGCCTCACGCCCGCGTGCACCGAGTCCGCCGCCGCCTTCTACGGCCGGCTCACCGACAAGGTGGTACGCGCGCGCGGCCCCCGCGAGGCCGAGACCGTGCACCTGCTGGAGACCAACTACCGGCACGTCAACATCGCCCTCGTCAACGAGATGGCCGTCCTCTGCCACGACCTGGGCGTCGACCTGTGGGACGTCATCCGCTGCGCGGAGACCAAGCCGTTCGGTTTCCAGGCCTTCCGTCCCGGCCCCGGCGTCGGCGGCCACGCCGTCCCGCAGGACCTGGCCGGCCAGGCGGGCCGCACCCTGCGGATGGTCGAGCTGGCCCAGCAGGTCAACAGCCGGATGCCCCGGTACGTCGTGCAGCGCGCCGCGGCCCTCCTCAACGAGCACGGGAAGTCGGCGCGGGGCGCGCGCGTACTGCTGCTCGGCGTCACCTACAAGGCCGACCTCGCCGACCAGCAGGCCACCCCCGCGCACGAGATCGCGATCCGGCTCATGGAGCTCGGCGCCGCGGTCAGCTACCACGACCCGCACGTTCCGTCCTGGAGCGTCCTGGACCGCCCGGTGCCCCGCGCGGACTCCCTCTACGAGGCGGCGGCCCACGCCGACCTCACGATCCTCCTCCAGCAGCACCGCACGTACGACATGCAGGGCCTGTCGGTCAAGGCCCAGCTCCTGCTCGACACCCGGGGCGCCACTCCGACGGGATCGGCGCACCGGTTGTGACCGGGGAAATTCCCTGACTAGTTGTCACTCCCTCCTGCTAACGTGCGCTAGCTCTCGCACACCAGTGCGCCCGCGACGCGGGCGCCCTCAGGTGTGTGCCGACGTCCCGCGCACACCATGGGCGCGCCCGCATCCCTGGGGGGATCCACATGAGCCAGACCACGCCTCCGCCCGTCCCACCGGCCGACAACCCGTACGCGGAGCAGTCCGACCGGGCGGACCGGCCCGACCAGGCCCGGGGGTTCGCACAGACCGGTGACCCGCAGGGCACACCGCAGCCGGGCTTCCCGGTCGCGCCCGCCGCCCCCGCCGCACCGGCGCACGACAACTTCGTGCTCGGTCTCGCCGCCGCCGTCGGCGCCGGTCTGGTCTCCGCCATCCTGTACGGCGTCGTCGTCGGCCTCACCGAGCACGAGATCGGCTACGCCGCCGTCGGTGTCGGCTTCCTGGTCGGCATCGCCGCGGGCCGCGCCGGCGGTCGCAGCCAGACGCTGCCGGTCGCCGGTGTGATCGTCTCGGTGGCCGCCGTCTACCTCGGCCAGCTCATCGGTACGGCCATGCTCGGCGCGAAGGAGCTCGGTGTCGGCTTCAACGAGGTGTTCTTCGACCACTTCGACGTGGTCCAGGAAGCCTGGCAGGAGACGGCCGACCCACTGACCTTCGTCTTCTTCGCGATCGCCGCGTACGTGGCGTTCCAGAGCACCCGGAGGAACGGGGTCCGGTGATTCCTGTCTGGCTGTTCCTGTTCCTGCTCGGCCTCCCGGCCACGGTGGCCGGGGGCCGGATCGCCTTCGACGTGCGAGGCGCCGCCACCGCGATGGTGGCCTCCCAGCAGCGCGACCACGAGCTGCGTGCCGCGGCGAGGGGCGACTTCACGCCACCGGACAAGTGGATCAGCGTCTTCGGCTTCCGGGTCCTCTACGCGTCCGTCTGCCTGGTCGGCGTCGCCCTGCTCCTCGGGGGCGTCGCCGAGCTGCTGACGGCCGGCTGACGACGACCGCCGTACGGAGAAGGGCCCGACCCACCACTCGGTGGGTCGGGCCCTTCTCCGTACGGGCGTACGGGCGTACGGGCGCGGCGACCGTGAGGACTACCGCTTGTGCTGCGAGTCCGCCACCGTCACCTCGACGCGCTGGAACTCCTTGAGCTCGCTGTAGCCGGTGGTGGCCATGGCCCGGCGCAGGGCGCCGAAGAGGTTCATCGAGCCGTCCGGGGTGTGCGAGGGGCCGGTGAGGACCTCCTCCAGCGTGCCGACCGTGCCGAGGTCGACCTTCTTGCCGCGCGGCAGCTCCTCGTTGACGGCCTCCATGCCCCAGTGGTGGCCCTTGCCGGGCGCGTCCGTGGCACGGGCGAGCGGGGAGCCCATCATCACCGAGTCGGCGCCGCAGGCGATCGCCTTGGGCAGGTCGCCGGACCAGCCGACCCCGCCGTCCGCGATCACGTGCACGTACCGGCCGCCGGACTCGTCCATGTAGTCGCGGCGGGCGGCCGCCACGTCGGCGACGGCCGTGGCCATCGGGACCTGGATGCCCAGCACGTTGCGCGTGGTGTGCGCGGCACCGCCGCCGAAGCCGACCAGCACACCGGCCGCGCCGGTGCGCATCAGGTGCAGGGCCGCGGTGTACGTGGCGCAGCCGCCGACGATCACCGGGACGTCGAGCTCGTAGATGAACTGCTTCAGGTTCAGCGGCTCGTGCGAGCCGGAGACGTGCTCCGCCGACACGGTCGTACCGCGGATGACGAAGATGTCCACGCCCGCGTCGACGACCGCCTTGGAGAACTGGGCCGTGCGCTGCGGGGAGAGCGCCGCCGCCGTGACCACGCCGGAGTCGCGCACCTCCTTGATGCGCTGCCCGATCAGCTCCTCCTTGATGGGAGCCGCGTAGATCTCCTGGAGGCGCCGGGTGGCGGCCTCGTCGTCCAGCCCGACGATCTCGTCGAGCAGCGGCTGCGGGTCCTCGTACCGCGTCCACAGGCCCTCGAGGTTCAGCACGCCCAGGCCGCCCAGCTCACCGATACGGATCGCGGTGGCCGGGGAGACGACCGAGTCCATGGGGGCGGCCAGGAAGGGCAGCTCGAAGCGGTAGGCGTCGATCTGCCAGGCGATCGAGACCTCCTTCGGGTCCCGCGTACGGCGGCTGGGGACGACGGCGATGTCGTCGAAGGCGTACGCCCGGCGGCCGCGCTTGCCGCGCCCGATCTCGATCTCAGTCACGTCTGTGGCCTTTCCCTCTGCGTTTCAGCGTCTACCAGTATCGCCGACCGGCACGCCGAGGGCGGCCCCGGAGCTCCGGAGCCGCCCTCGTCCACGCCTCGGACGTGCCGTCGTACCCGACCCGGCGTGCTCTCGTACGACGTCACGCGCGCGCGTGCCGGTACGGCGTCACGCGCGCGTGCGGGTCACTTGCTGCGGCTGTAGTTGGGTGCCTCGACGGTCATCTGGATGTCGTGCGGGTGGCTCTCCTTGAGGCCCGCGGAGGTGATCCGCACGAAGCGGCCCTTGGACTCCATCTCCTCGATGGTGGCGGCGCCCACGTAGCCCATGGTCTGGCGCAGGCCGCCGACGAGCTGGTGCAGCACGTTCGCGAGCGGGCCGCGGTAGGGCACCTGGCCCTCGACGCCCTCGGGCACGAGCTTGTCGTCGGAGGAGACCTCGGCCTGGAAGTAGCGGTCCTTGGAGTAGGAACGGCCCTGGCCGCGGGACTGCATGGCACCGAGCGAGCCCATGCCACGGTACGACTTGAACTGCTTGCCGTTGATGAACAGCAGCTCGCCCGGCGACTCCTCGCAGCCGGCCAGCAGGCTGCCCAGCATCACCGTGTCGGCGCCGGCGGCGAGCGCCTTGCCGATGTCGCCGGAGTACTGCAGGCCGCCGTCGCCGATCAGCGGGACGCCGGCCGCGCGGGCGGCGAGGGACGCCTCGTAGATGGCGGTGACCTGCGGGACGCCGATGCCGGCCACCACGCGGGTGGTACAGATGGAGCCGGGGCCCACGCCCACCTTGATGCCGTCGACACCGGCGTCGATCAGCGCCTGCGCGCCGTCGCGGGTGGCGACGTTGCCGCCGATCACGTCGACCGACACGCTCGACTTGATCTTCGACATCCAGCTGAGGGCGTTGCTGTTGTGGCCGTGCGAGGTGTCGACGACCAGGAAGTCCACACCGGCCTCGGCGAGGGCCTGGGCGCGCTCCAGCGCCTCGGGGCTGGCGCCGACGGCGGCACCGACGAGCAGGCGGCCCTCGGCGTCCTTGGCGGCGTTGGGGTACTTCTCGGCCTTGACGAAGTCCTTGACCGTGATGAGGCCCTTGAGGACGCCCTCGTCGTCGACCAGCGGAAGCTTCTCGATCTTGTGCTTGCGCAGCAGTTCCATGGCCTCGACACCGGTGGTGCCGACCTTGCCGGTGACCAGCGGCATCGGCGTCATGACCTCGCGCACCTGGCGGCCGCGGTCGGACTCGAAGGCCATGTCGCGGTTGGTGACGATGCCGAGGAGCTTGCCGGCCGGGTCGGTCACGGGCACACCGCTGATGCGGAACTTCGCGCAGAGCGCGTCCGCGTCGGCGAGCGTCGCCTCCGGGTGGACCGTGATGGGGTCGGTGACCATGCCGGACTCGGACCGCTTGACCAGGTCGACCTGGTTCACCTGGTCCTCGACCGAGAGGTTGCGGTGCAGCACGCCGACACCGCCGAGGCGGGCCATCGCGATCGCCATGCGGGACTCGGTCACCTTGTCCATGGCGGCCGAGAGCAGCGGAATGTTGACGCGCACGTTGCGCGAGATGCGGGACGAGGTGTCGACCGCGTTGGGGAGCACTTCCGATGCGCCCGGCAGCAGCAGCACGTCGTCGTAGGTCAGCCCGAGTGTCGCGAATTTTCCGGGCACTCCGTCGACGTTCGCAGTCATGACACCATCCCCAAATAGCCTTGATCGGTGCGGATGTCCATGCTAACGGGAAGCAGGGGTCGCTCATTCCACGGTTCGGGGCGGCTCTCGGCTTCGTATGTTCGTACGGGAACGAGGGATCGCCCGTTCAGGTCCGGCGCGCGACCGACGGCCCGAACGGCCGGACCGATCCCCTGCCACCGACCGGCGGTTCGGCCCGGTGACATGACCCGCTCACTGCTCGGCGAGCGCCCGCAGTCGGCTGAGCGCCCGGTGCTGAGCCACCCGGACCGCGCCGGGTGACATTCCCAACATCTGGCCGGTTTCCTCCGCCGTCAGCCCCACCGCGATCCGCAGCAACAGCAGCTCACGCTGGTTCTCGGGAAGGTTGGCCAGCAGTTTCTTCGCCCACTCCGCGTCGCTGCTGAGCAGCGCCCGCTCCTCCGGTCCCAGCGAGTCGTCGGGGCGTTCCGGCATCTCGTCGGACGGGACGGCCGTCGAGCCGGGGTGGCGCATCGCGGCACGCTGAAGATCGGCCACCTTGTGCGCGGCGATGGCGAAGACGAACGCCTCGAAGGGGCGGCCGGTGTCCCGGTAGCGGGGCAGGGCGAGGAGGACCGCGACGCAGACCTCCTGCGCCAGGTCCTCCACGAAGTGGCGCGCGTCACCCGGCAGCCGGGACAGCCGGGTGCGGCAGTACCGGATCGCCAGGGGGTGGACGTGGGCGAGCAGGTCGTGCGTGGCTTGATCGTCCCCGTCGACGGCACGGTGGACCAGTGCACCGATCGCCCCCGGGGCAGTGGCCACGTCGTCCTCACGCATCGGACCATGGTGCCCTGCGGCCGATTGGTCCGTGGCACCGCGCCCATCGTTGTGCACCGAAGCGTTATGAGCAGGTGCGCCGGAACTCATCTCCTGCGCCCTCCTCTTCCGCTCGACCGACTCGTCCCCGAGGAACTCCACACCTCAAGGATGCGGCATCCGCGGCGAAACAGGCAGCGGGCAGCGGGCGAGCCCGGTTGCCATCCCCGCCCACCTTGAGGTAGGCGGGGACCACCTGGGACTTCCTACGGGTTCTGCTGCCCCCGCGACGACGCGCCCGGTCCATCCGGCACGCCTAGCGCACCAGGCCCCAGCGGAACCCGAGCGCCACCGCGTGCGCACGGTCCGAGGCGCCGAGCTTCTTGAAGAGGCGTCGGGCGTGCGTCTTGACGGTGTCCTCGGAGAGGAACAGCTCCCGGCCGATCTCGGCGTTGGAGCGGCCGTGGCTCATGCCCTCCAGGACCTGGATCTCACGCGCGGTGAGGGTGGGCGCGGCACCCATCTCGGCCGAGCGCAGGCGGCGCGGGGCGAGGCGCCAGGTCGGGTCGGCGAGGGCCTGCGTGACGGTGGCGCGCAGTTCGGCGCGCGAGGCGTCCTTGTGCAGATAGCCGCGGGCGCCGGCGGCCACCGCGAGGGCGACTCCGTCGAGGTCCTCGGCGACGGTGAGCATGATGATGCGCGCACCGGGGTCGGCGGACAGCAGCCGCCGTACGGTCTCGACGCCGCCCAGGCCGGGCATGCGTACGTCCATCAGAATCAGGTCCGAGCGGTCGGCCCCCCAGCGGCGGAGGACTTCCTCGCCGTTGGCCGCCGTCGTCACGCGCTCGACGCCGGGCACGGTCGCGACCGCGCGGCGGAGCGCCTCTCGGGCAAGCGGGGAGTCGTCGCAGACGAGGACGGATGTCATGGCCGCCCTCCGCAGCTGATGCGCGTCACCTTGTGCCTCCAGGCTGGTACGAAATCTTCACCTGTGCGGTCGACCGTCTCGGACGCCTGCCCGAGCGTTTGCGTTCTCAACCGCATCCGCACTCTCAACGACGGTCACTCGAAAGAGTTACGGGGCTCTGTGCCATCTTCGGCACTCTACGTGAGGGGACGGACACGGGGCAGTCGCGCGCGGCTGTCCTACCGCCTTTCATCACAAGCCATGCCCCATTTAGACCCATTTCTTCCCATCTGTTGGTGTCCGAGGCTAGATTCGCAATGAGTCATATTTTCATCTCCTTAGATCGTAGATGTACGGTCGTGAGCACCGTATCCGCTCAGAACGGCTGCAAGGGGTCACGTAATGGCAGATTTCTCCCGCCTTCCCGGACCGAACGCGGACCTGTGGGACTGGCAGCTCCTCGCCGCCTGCCGCGGGGTGGACAGCTCGCTGTTCTTCCACCCGGAGGGCGAGCGCGGGGCGGCCCGGAGCGCTCGTGAGAACTCGGCCAAGGAGGTCTGCATGAGGTGTCCGGTCCGCGCGCAGTGCGCGGCACACGCACTGGCGGTGCGCGAGCCGTACGGCGTGTGGGGCGGATTGACCGAGGACGAGCGCGAAGAACTCATGGGCCGGGCGCGCAACCGGCTCGTATCGGCGTCGGCCAACGGCATGGACGCTGGCTCGAACACCTGAAGGAACGTTTTTTCATATACGCCTGGACATCACGCACAGACATCACGAGGCCATGGCGGAACGCGATGGCCCCCATGGACGACGCCTCGGACGCTTCGGACGCGCCCCGGCGCTCTCGTCGTGCGGCACCCCGGCGCCCGGGACGCCCGACGTCCGCGGCGCCTCAGCGGACGGCCGCGCGTTCCAGTTCCGCCAGCGTCGCCGCCACCGCCGGCACCTGAGCCAGATCGGGCAGCGTGAGCGCGACGATGCTCCGCCGCACCGCCGGCTCCACCGTCACTGTGCGTACCCCCCTGGGACGTACGGACTCGACCGCGAGCTGCGGCAGCACGGCGACGCCGAGTCCGGCACCCACCAGGCCGACCACCGCGGGGTAGTCGTCGGTGGCGAAGTCGATGCGCGGGGTGAAGCCCGCGCTCTCGCACGCCTCCACCAGTTGTCCGCGACAGCGCGGGCAGCCCGCGATCCACGGTTCCCGGGCGAGGTCGCCGATGTCCACGGACTGCGCGCGGGCGAGCCGGTGGTTCTCGGGCACCAGGCCCACCAGGCGGTCGGTCAGCAGGGGGCGTACGACGAGGTCGTCCCACTCCTCCGCGCCCGCCGCGCTCTCGTAGCGGAAGGCGAGCGCCACGTCGCAGTCGCCGTCGCGGAGCTTCTCCACCGACTCGGGCGGCTCGGCCTCCTCCAGGGAGACGCGGGTGCCGGGATGCGCGGCGCGCAGGGCGGCGAGGGCGGCGGGCACGAGGGTGGAGCTGCCGCTGGGGAAGGAGACCAGCCGGACCCGGCCCGCGCGCAGACCGGCGATGGCGGCGACCTCCTCCTCGGCGGCGGTGAGTCCGGCCAGGATGCCGGCCGCGTGCCGGACGAGGGCCTCGCCGGCCTGGGTCAGGCGCATCTCGCGTCCGCTGCGGATGAGCAGCGGGGTGCCGACCGACGCCTCCAGGGCCTTCATCTGCTGACTGACGGCGGGCTGGGTGCAGCCCAGCTCGCGCCCCGCCGCCGAGAAGGAGCCGGTGGCGGCGACGGCGCGCAGAACACGGAGATGGCGGGCCTCGATCACCCTTCGAGCATAAGCGCTTCTTGGATGCGGCGCCCGATAATGCGTCGACGCTTTGGGGCCGGGCCCCTTACCGTGCGTCCATGGAGCTTCTCTCGGTGAACCTGGGCCGTCCGCGGACCGTCCCCTACACGGATCAGGCGGAGAGCCTGACCGGCATCGACAAGCGGTCGGCCGACGGGCCGGTGCGGGTGGCGGCGCCCGGGCCGAAGGGGACCGGCGGGAGCGGGCTGGCCGGGGACGCGGTGTGCGACAGACGGCACCACGGCGGCGACGACCAGGCCGTGTACGCGGTCGCGCGCGAGGACCTCGACGACTGGGAACGCGAACTGGGCCGCACGCTCGCCAACGGCGTGTTCGGCGAGAACCTCACGACCCTCGGGGTCGACGTGTCCGGCGCGCGGATCGGCGAGCGCTGGCGCGTCGGGCGCGCGGTGGTGCTGGAGGTGACCTCCGGGCGGATCCCGTGCCGCACCTTCCAGGGCCACCTGGGCGAGGCGGCGTGGGTGAAGCGGTTCACGCAAAAGGGTGCCCCGGGCGCCTATCTCCGGGTGATCGAACCCGGTGAGATCAGGGCGGGCGATCCGGTCGAGATCGTGCACCGGCCGGACCACGACGTGACCGTGGCCCTCCAGTTCCGGGCGTCGACGACCGAGCGGGAGCTGCTGCCGCGACTGCTCCTGGCCGGTGGGGCGCTGCACCCGGAGTCGTTGGCGGCGGCCCGGAAGTACGTGGACCGGCACCGGCCCTGAACCGTCGTCACGCGCCCCCCGGGAAGCCTCGTGCGCCCCGGGGAGTCTCGTGCGCCGGACGGACCGGGGCCGTCCGGACGCCCTGCCGCACCGAGCGGACCGATACCGTCCGGGTAACTACCCTTGGGCCATGACAACGGCTCTGATTACGGGATCGACGGCGGGCATCGGTGCCGCGTTCGCGCGGCGGCTGGCCGCGGACGGGCACAACCTCGTGCTGGTGGCACGCGACACCAAGCGGCTTCGGGAGCAGGCGACCGAACTGCACGACCGGCACGGCATCGAGGCGGAGGTGCTGACGGCGGACCTCGCGTCGGACGACGGCATCGACCTGGTGGCGGACCGGCTCGCCGACCGCAGGAACCCCGTCGACCTGCTGGTCAACAACGCGGGCTTCGGCAACAAGGGCCGTTTCCTCGACGTGACGATGGCCGACGAGCTGAAGATGCTCAAGGTGCACTGCGAGGCGGTGCTGCGGCTGACGGCCGCGGCGACCGGCGGGATGCGCGAGCGCGGTCGCGGCGGAGTCGTCAACGTCGCCTCGGTGGCGGCCTTCGTGCCCCGGGGCACGTACGGGGCGTCCAAGGCGTGGGTCGTTCAGTTCACGCAGGGAGCCGCGCGGGACCTGGCGGGCAGCGGCGTACGGCTGATGGCGCTGTGCCCGGGATTCGTGCGGACCGAGTTCCACCAGCGGGCCGGGATGGGCACGGACAACATCCCGGGCTGGATGTGGCTGGACGCCGACAAACTGGTCGCGGCGGCGCTCGACGATCTGGCGCGCGGGAAGACCCTGTCCGTTCCCGACCCGCGCTACAAGGTGCTGATGGGCCTGGTGAAGGTGACCCCACGGGGGCTGCTGGGCGGTGTCACCTCGCGGACGGGGCGCAAGTACGGGCCCCAGTGAGCGCCGGCGCGATCGCGTCGCCGCCGGACAGGTGACGCCGCCGCTCCGGTGGGAGAATGACCGGAGGGAACCGGACCCAGGGGGGCCGGAGGCGGCGTCATGACGTTCGTACAGCTCATCGAGTGCAGGACGAGCCGGTTCGACGAGATGAACCGGCTGCTGGACACCTGGGTCGAGGAGACCAAGGGCAGACGGAGCGCGACGCACGATCTGATCGGCAAGGACCGGTCGGACGACGCGCACTTCGTACAGATCGTGGAGTTCCCCTCGTACGAGGACGCGATGCGCAACTCGCATCTCCCCGAGACCGACCGGATCTTCCAGGAGATGGCCGCCCTCTGCGACGGGATGCCGACCTTCACCGATCTGGAGGTGGTGCGCGACGAGCAGTTGTACGCGGCCAACGCGCGCAGACTCCTCGAGCTCATCGCCACCGAGGGTGAACTGCCCCCGTTGAACGACGTGATGGCGGAGCACTACCACGACCACGACCCCGCCAACGAGCAGGACACCCTCGGGCTGGACAACATGCGGCGCGAGTTCGAGGTGTGGCGGGGCGCCTTCGACTTCGCGTTCACCGTGGACGAGCAGATCGCCCAGGGCGACCGGGTGTGCACCCGCTGGACCTGGCAGGGCACGCACCGCGGCGACTTCCCGGGAATCCCGGCCACCGGCCGCCGGGTGTCGATGACGGGCACGACCGTCTTCCGCTGCGGCGAGGACGGCAAGCTCGTCGAGGGCTGGTGGCAGTACGACCGACTCGGCCTGATGGCACAACTGGGAGCACTGGACGCACTGGAGGACTGAGCCACCGGCTCCCCACGGACCCGCGAGGGGCGAAGCCCCCGTTCCCCGGATGCCGGGGAACGGGGGCTTCCGCCGTGCTGCGCCACTCAGTGGTGGTACCGGGCCTTACCGTCTCCTGCCAAGAGCGGAAGTCGTCGGCCGACATCAGTACGGCGTCGCCGCCCCTGGAGGTGATCTCGACCGGCTCGTGGTCGTCGTCGACCTGCTGAATGAGCGGGAACAGTCCGGCTCGGGCCTCGCCGGCGGTGACGGCCATGGACTCGCCCTCTCAAGAAGTGGTACCGGATTGCGGTACCACCCAACCGGTACCGCAATCCGGTACCAGTGAGGGCGCGAGCTCGCCGGGCAGCACTTCGCCCCGCCGCGAGATGTCGCGGCGGGGCGAAGTGGTCGGGCTTGAAGCCGTCGGCGTCAGTCCTGTCGGGTGGACGCCGACGGTGAGTCAGGGCCCGTCCGGGTCACCGGGGTGGGTCAGTGGGAGTGGCCGTGGCCGTGGCCCGCCTCGGCCGGCTCCTCTTCCTTCTTCTCGACGACCAGGGTCTCGGTCGTCAGCAGGAGGGAGGCGATGGAGGCGGCGTTCTCCAGGGCGGAGCGGGTGACCTTCACCGGGTCGATGACGCCGGCCTTGACCAGGTCGCCGTACTCACCGGTGGCGGCGTTGAAGCCCTGGCCCTTGTCGAGGTCGGCGACCTTGGAGGTGATGACGTAGCCCTCCAGGCCGGCGTTCTCGGCGATCCAGCGCAGGGGCTCGACGACCGCGCGGCGGACCACGGCGACACCGGTGGCCTCGTCGCCGGTCTTGTCGAGGTTGCCCTCCAGGACCTTGGCGGCGTGGACCAGCGCGGAGCCACCACCGGAGACGATGCCCTCCTCGACCGCGGCGCGGGTCGCGGAGATGGCGTCCTCCAGACGGTGCTTCTTCTCCTTCAGCTCCACCTCGGTGGCGGCGCCGACCTTGATCACGCACACGCCGCCGGCCAGCTTCGCGAGGCGCTCCTGGAGCTTCTCGCGGTCCCAGTCGGAGTCGGTGTTCTCGATCTCGGCCTTGATCTGGTTGACCCGGCCGTGGACGTCCTCGGTCTTGCCGGCACCGTCGACGATCGTGGTGTCGTCCTTGGTGACGGTGACGCGGCGGGCCGAGCCCAGCACGTCGATGCCGGCCTGGTCGAGCTTGAGGCCGACCTCCTCGGAGATGACCGTGGCGCCGGTGAGGATCGCCATGTCCTCCAGCATCGCCTTGCGGCGGTCACCGAAGCCGGGCGCCTTGATGGCGACGGCGTTGAACGTGCCGCGGATCTTGTTGACGACCAGGGTCGACAGGGCCTCGCCCTCGACGTCCTCGGCGATGATCAGCAGCGGCTTCGAGGAGTTGGTCTGGATGACCTTCTCCAGCAGCGGCAGCAGGTCCTGGATGGAGGAGATCTTGCCCTGGTTGATGAGGATGTACGGGTCCTCCAGGACGGCCTCCATGCGCTCCTGGTCCGTCACGAAGTACGGCGACAGGTAGCCCTTGTCGAAGGCCATGCCCTCGGTGAAGTCCAGCTCCAGACCGAAGGTGTTGGACTCCTCGACGGTGATGACACCGTCCTTGCCGACCTTGTCCATCGCCTCGGCGATGAGCTCGCCGACCTGCTGGTCCTGGGCGGACAGCGCGGCCACGGCGGCGATGTCGGACTTCTCGTCGATCGGGCGGGCCGAGGCGAGCAGGTCCTCGGAGACGGCCTTGACCGCGGCGTCGATGCCCTTCTTCAGGGCGGCCGGGGAGGCGCCGGCGGCGACGTTCTTGAGGCCCTCGCGCACGAGCGCCTGGGCGAGCACCGTGGCGGTGGTGGTGCCGTCACCCGCGACGTCGTTCGTCTTGGTGGCGACCTCCTTCACCAGCTGGGCGCCGAGGTTCTCGTACGGGTCCTCGATCTCCACCTCGCGGGCGATGGTCACGCCGTCGTTGGTGATGGTCGGGGCGCCGAACTTCTTGTCGATGACGACGTTGCGGCCCTTGGGGCCGATCGTCACCTTGACCGTGTCGGCAAGCTTGTTGACGCCGCGCTCGAGGGCGCGACGGGCGTCCTCGTCGAACTTCAGGATCTTCGCCATGGGAGCGTTTGCCCTCTCGGAAATCTCGAGGTGAATCAGGATGAACGACTGCGCCCCCGACGCCCGGCTGATTAATGGTCGCGGGGGCCAGGGGCGCAGTTCAAGAACAAAGTGCTTCGCGAGGAAGCGAGGTGACTACTTCTCGATGATCGCGAGGACGTCGCGAGCCGAGAGGACGAGGTACTCCTCGCCGTTGTACTTCACCTCGGTGCCGCCGTACTTGCTGTACAGCACGATGTCGCCGGTCTTGACGTCGAGCGGCAGGCGCTCGCCGTTCTCGAAGCGGCCCGGGCCCACGGCCAGGACGACGCCCTCCTGGGGCTTCTCCTTGGCAGTGTCCGGGATGACCAGGCCAGAGGCCGTGGTCTGCTCGGCGTCCAGCGGCTGGACCACAATGCGGTCCTCGAGCGGCTTGATGGCAACCTTGGAGCTGGTGGTCGTCACGATCCGACCTCCCCCTTCGGAGATCTCACGGGGTTAACTGTCTGAGGTGGCGACCAGGTGGATCCGTCGTCGCGGGTGCCGGACCTGCCCGTCGCGTGTTGGCACTCTCCAGTGGGGAGTGCCAGAGCCGAGACTATGACCGCGATTAGCACTCGGTCAAGCGGAGTGCCAATTGCGGACGGCGCGGCGCGGTTTTTCGCGTCCGGCCGACGGCTGTCCGGGGCTCGGCGGGCGGCGGCGCGGGGCTCGATGGGCGGCGGCGCAGGGCCCGATGGGGGTGCCGTTCGCCGCGCGGAACACGGTTCGCGCGCGCCGGCAGAGCCGACGGGCCGGTGGCCGGGCTACAGGTAGTCCTCCAGCCGAGCCACCGTCAGTCCCTGTTCCTGGATCCGGCGCAGCAGATGGGTGGTGCGCCTTCTGAGGCTCGGGGCCTGGGTCTCGTCCGGGCTGATGGCCACGATGTCGCCGGGGAGCAGTCGGTGCGGACCCCGGGCGTACCTCAGGCCGACCGCGCCCATCGACACCCGCCACAACACCACCGTCGAGATACCGCACCCGGCGGCGGCCCGCAGGGTGGCGTGGTCGTACGACCCGTAGGGCGGCCTGAACAGTCGCGGACGCAGGCCGAAGCGGGTCCTGAGCTTCTCCTGCTGCCCGCAGATCTCCGCGCGCTGGCCGACGTAGGGCAGTCCGCGCAGGGAGGGGTGGTCGAGGGTGTGGTTCTGGAGGCTCGCGCCGACCGAGCGCAGCCGGGCGAAGTGTCCGTACCCCGGTCCGGCGACGCTGTCGGTGAGGAACATGCTGACCGGGAGCCGCAGTTCACGGACCATGTCGACGAAGCGCGGGTCGCGTTCGGCGCCGTCGTCGTAGGTGAGGAAGACGACCCGGTCGTGGGTCCTGACCCGGTGGACCACCTCGGGCAGGCCCGATGCGGTGGCGGTGAGCGGCCGGGCCGCCCGCCGGGGGGCCGGGGCCAGCGGGGCCGAGAGCCCCCAATGACGGTACGTCTGTGGGACGGCCGGGCCGTGCGGCCGTACCCGCTGGGCCGCCTTCTTGCCCAGCCGTTCGATCGGGTCGACGGACTGGGCGCAGCCGGTGAGCAGCAGCACCGCCGACGCCAGCACTCCCGCGGTCAGTGCCCGCAGCCTCACAGGTAGTCCTCCAGGCGGGCCACCGCGTACCCCTCGTCGGTCACCTTCTTCAGGAACCGGCGGACCATGTCGGGCATGGTGCCCTGCCAGTCGGAGCGGCCCCGGAAGTGGCTCAGGACGATGTCGCCGGGGTGCAGGTCCTGGTCCCACTCGCGGTACTCCCAGTGGTCGACGAAGACCTCCTCGTCCCAGATCGGGGCGTACTTGATGCCGCAGGCCTTCGCGGCGACCAGGGTGTCCCGGTTGTAGTTGCCGTAGGGCGGGCGGAAGACGGTCGGGCGCCTGCCGTACTGACGCTCGATCACGTCCTGCATGCCGCAGATCTCCTGCTTCTGCCGCTCGTACGACAGTCCGGGGAGGTAGGGGTGGTGCAGGGTGTGGTTGTTCAGGACCACCCCGTTGCGCTGCATCTTCCCGAAGTAGCCGTAGTCGTCCTTGATCAGGTAGTCGCTGAGGAAGGCGGTGTACGGGATCTTCAGCTCGCTCATCATGCGCAGGAACGCCGGGTCCTTCTCGGCGCCGTCGTCGATGGTGAGGAAGAGGATCTTCTTCTTGGTGGGGATCGTGGTGAAGACCGGGGGCAGGTTCCGCTCCTCCTGGCCGTCGACCTCGAAACCGGCGCGTGCGGTGATCCGCGGCTTCCTCGCGGGTGGCGCCGGGGCCGTCAGCGGGACCCGGGCCAGGCCCCAGCGCCGGGCCGCGGCCACCCGCGCCGCGTACTCGGCGCGCAGCCGGCCCGCGTAGGCGTCGAGGGCGCGGGCCGGGGGTGCCTGAAGCAGCGGCTGTCCGGGGGCCGGGCGCACCTGGGCGGACTCGCCGCCCTGGACACAGCCCGAGGCGACGGCGGCGACGGCGAGCGCGGCGACACCGCCGCGGATCCGGGAGGCCCGGCAGGCGCGGGAGATCCGGCAGGCGCGGGAGATCCGAGAGATCCGGGAGCTTTTCGAAGTCCGAACAAAACCATTTTTTTCAGCTTGTACGACTACTCGCATGTTGCTGGATCCTCCCAGCCCACGGCAGCCGACCGGCCCCGACACCGCCACCGGAGGCGCGCCGTCCACCGACTGGCCCACAATGAGCCGGTGAACGACCTGCACGCCCTCCTCACGCCCGAAGGCCGCGCCCTCCTCCACGAGGTCCGCGACACCGCCCCGGCCGACGAACTCGCCGTCGCCACCCGGCTCCGCCGCGAGCACCCCGCCGACCTGGTGTCGGCGGCGCTCGGCCAGGCACGGCTGCGGCAGCGGGCGGCGGCGAAGTTCCCGGCCGAGGATGCGCGGCGGATGTTCTTCACGCCCAACGGGGTGGAGCAGTCCACCCGGGCGACGGTGGCCGGCTACCGCGCGCGGCGGTTCGAGGAACTCGGCGTGACCTCGGTCGCGGACCTGTGCTGCGGCATCGGCGGCGACGCGATCGCGCTCGCCCGCGCCGGCATCCGGGTCCTGGCCGTGGACCGCGACCCGACGACGGCGGCCGTGGCGCGCGCGAACGCCGACGCGCTGGGGCTCGCCGATCTGATCGAGGTGCGCGAGGCGGACGTCACGGAGGTGGACGTGTCGTCGTACGACGCCGTCTTCGTGGACCCGGCGCGCCGGGGCGGACGCGGCCGCATCTTCGATCCGGAGGCGTACTCGCCGCCGCTGTCCTGGGCGGTGCGGACGGCCCTGGCGGCGCCGCGCGCCGCGCTGAAGGTCGCGCCCGGCATTCCGCACGAGGCGGTGCCCGCCGAGGCGGAGGCCGAGTGGATCTCGGACGGCGGGGACGTGAAGGAGGCGGTGCTGTGGTTCGGGACGAGCCCGGGCGCGGTGCGCTCCACCCTGCTGCCCGGCCCGCGCACCCTGCTCTCACGCGGCCTGCCCGACCCCGAGGTCCGTTCCGTCGGACGCTACTTGTACGAGCCCGACGGCGCCGTCATCCGTGCCCATCTGGTGGCCGAGGTGGCCGAGGAGGTCGGCGGCGGCCTCGTCGACGAGACGATCGCGTACGTGACGTCGGACGAACTGCGCCCGACCGTCTACGCCTCGGCGTACGAGATCACCGACCAGCTCCACTTCAGCGTCAAGCGGCTGAAGGCGCTGCTGCGGGAGCGGGAGGTCGGGGTGCTGACCGTCAAGAAGCGCGGGTCGGCGGTGGAGCCGGAGGAGCTGAGGCGCAAGGTCAAGCCGCAGGGGCCGAACGCGGCGACGGTGTTCCTCACCCGGGTGGCGGGGGCGCCGACGATGCTGATCGGCCGTCCGGCCGGGGAGGCCTGAGCGCCCGCCGCCGGAACCCGGGGCGCCGCCCGCGCCGCCCGCGGGCCGGTCGCGCGGTTCCCCGCGGCCCTTCAGGACTCGGTTCAGGACTCGGCTCAGGACTCGGCTCAGGACTCCGTCCGGCGTAGCAGCAGTTCCCGTTCGCGTTGGTTGCGGGCCAGGGCGGCCGCCCTGGCGAACTCCGCGCGCGCCTCCGCCGTGCGGCCCAGCCGTGCCAGCAGGTCCCCCCGGACGCTCGGCAGCAGGTGGTAGTCCCGCAGGGCGGGTTCGGCGGCCAGGGCGTCGACGATCTCCAGGGCCGGGGCCGGGCCGTCCGCCATCGACACGGCCACCGCGCGGTTGAGTTCGACGACCGGGGAGGGGGCGCGGACGGCGAGCAGGCCGTAGAGGGTCGCGATGGCCTGCCAGTCGGTGTCCTCGTAGGTGTGGGCGTGGGCGTGGCAGGCGGCGATCGTGGCCTGGAGGACGTACGGGCCGGGGATGCCGGTGGTGACGGCGTCGGCACGGGCGAGGGCGTCGACACCGCGGGCGAGGAGCATGCGGTTCCAGCGGCGGCGGTTCTGGTCCTTGAGCAGGATCGGCTCGCCGTCGGGGCCGGTGCGGGAGGCGGTGCGGGAGGCCTGGAACTCCAGCAGGGACGCGAGGCCGTGCGCCTCCGGCTCCTTGGGCATCAGCGCCGCGAGCTGCCGGGCGAGGCGCAGGGCGTCCTCGCACAGCGCCGGGCGCAGCCAGTCGTCCCCGGCGGTGGCCGCGTACCCCTCGTTGAAGATCAGGTAGATGACGTCGAGGACCGAACCGAGGCGGGCCTCGCGGTCGGGGCCCGAGGGCACCTCGAAGGCGACGTTCCTGGCGGCGAGGGTCCGTTTCGCGCGGACGATGCGCTGGGCGACCGTCGGCTCCGGGGTGAGGAAGGCGCGGGCGATCTCGGACGTGCCAAGCCCGCCGAGCAGGCGCAGGGTGAGGGCGGTGCGGGCCTCGGCGGACAGCACCGGATGGCAGGCGGTGAAGACCAGCCGGAGCAGGTCGTCGTCGATGTCGTCGGGGTCGGCGGGCTCCTGCGCCGGCACCGTGGTCTCCAGGTCGCGGCCGATCTCCGCGAGCTTGCGGGCGTAGTTCTCCCGGCGGCGTACCAGGTCGACGGCGCGGCGGCGGGCGGTGGTGACGAGCCAGGCGCCCGGGTTGTCGGGCACCCCGTCCCGCGGCCACTGCTCCAGGGCCGCGACCAGGGCGTCCTGGGCGAGTTCCTCCGCGATGCCGATGTCACGCACGATCCGCGTGACGGCGGCGACGACGCGAGGGAACTCCAGGCGGAAGACGGTCTCGATGGCGCCGCGCGGGTCGGCGGGGGGTTGCGGGCTCACAACCCCCCATCGAACACCTCCGCACTGACACCGCCCAGGGCGTGTTTCGAAAGTGGCGTCGTCCGCCCGAAGGGCGGGCCCGGCGGCGTCTGGTGCGTGCGATCGCAAGGCGGAGGGTCACCCCGATACCGGATGTATCGGGGTGATCCCGACAACGCGGCGAGCGCGCGTGCCAGACGCCCCCGATCAGCCGCGTCAACAACCCTGCGGGTCAATACACCTAGGGCGTGACCGCTCAGCCCTCGGCGATCTGGCGCACCTCGCAGGTCACCGTCCAGAACTCCTCGTGCACCTTCAGGAAGCGCTTGGTCCACTCCACGGCCTCGGCCATGTCCTTGCACTGCATGATGGCGTAGCCGCCGACGACCTCCTTGGCCTCGGTGAAGGGGCCGTCGGTCACGGACAGTTGCCCGCCCGCGTAGTGGACGCGCTTGCCCTGCGCGCTGGGCGTCAGGCCCTCCGTCTGGAGCATGACACCGGCCTTGGTGATCTCCTCGATCAGTTCGCCCATCCGCCGCATCAGCTCGGGGCTGGGTCCCTCGGCGGGTGCGGTGGCTTCGTCGATCTGCACGAGCGAAAGGAAGCGGGGCATGGTGACTCCTCACGGCGGTGGGCGACCCGTACGGTGCCGAGTCTCCCGGGCGGGGTCCTTCCCCGCCTCTCACCTGTGCGTCGAACAGGGGGCGGCCGGATCGACACGGTCGCCGGAATTCTTCGAAGAATCTTCTCCGGGGTACGTATCCGCAGGTCAGCGGCACAGCTCGAACGACAGAACGGCAGAACGACAGGACCTAGCGCAGGGACTCCCACAGTTCGCTCGCCGCCGGTTCCCGGGCCACCACCCGGTTGGGGTCCGACGGGGCGGTCACCACCGGCATCATCACCGTCTCGACCCGGTCGGCCGCCAGGCCCCTCAGGCTCTCGCCCAGGCCGGTGAGTTCGCCCAGCGAGTCGAGTCCGGTGTCGGTGGTCAGGCTGCCGGTGACGGCGTCGGCGACCCCGTAGAGCTCGGTGGGGTCGGTCAGCAGGTCGATCGAGGCGATCTGCTCCAGCAGCGCCTTCACCAGCTTCTGCTGGAGGCCGATGCGGCCGAGGTCGCTGCCGTCGCCTATGCCGTGCCGGGTGCGGGCCAGGGCGAGGGCCCGCTTGCCGTCCAGGTGGTGGGTGCCCGCCGCGAGGTGCAGATGGCTGTCGTCGTCGTCGATGTCCTCGTCGGTGGTGACGGTGACTCCGCCGAGCGCGTTCACCAGTTTCGCGAAGCCGGAGAAGTCGATCTCGATGTAGTGGTCCATCCGTACGCCGGTGATCGACTCGACGGTCTTCACCGCGCAGACCGGACCGCCCACCGCGTACGCGCTGTTGAACATCGCGCCGTAGGCCACCGCGGTCGAGCGCCCCGACGACAGCGGGCAGGACGGACGGGTGACGAGGGTGTCGCGCGGGATGCTGACCACGGTGGCCGTGGTGCGCCCCGCGTCGAGGTGCACGACCATCGCCGTGTCGGAGCGGGCGCCGGAACTGCTGCCGCCGCCGAGTTCCCGGTTCTCGGCGCCGCTGCGCGAGTCCGAGCCCAGCACGAGGATGTTCAGCGCCCCGGTCGCCGGCGCGGAGGCGGCGGGCGAGGGGGACGCCGACCCGCCGGACGTGGGCGTGGCCACCGCCCTGGCCGGGCGGTCGTCGCCGAGCGCGCTGTTGATGTCGACGCTCTTGATGTTGTTGTTCAGGTGCCAGTAGACCCAGCCCGTCGCCGCTGCGCCGAGCACCAGGGCGCCCGCGAGGGTGAGGCCGGCGGCCCTGAGGACGATCGACCGCCGGCCTCCGCGTCTGCCCGTGTCCCAGTCCTGTTTCTCGTCGTGTCCGGTCACGCAGAGGAACTTAAGTCCCAATTATGACAACGGGCTTACCTGGGACACTTTTCTTCAGAAAATCTCACTTTTCTCAGGACGGGCTCGGTGCGATCTCAGCCCAGGGTCACCGTGGGCAGCGGATTGCTCCCGCTCCAGGACGCGTTGAACCCGAACGTCACCGAACCGCCGTCCGGGACCGACCCGTTGTAGGAGGAGTTCGCGCACGAGACGGCCGCGCCCGACTGGGTGCAGGTCGCGTTCCAGGCCTGGGCGATCTGCTGGCCCGCGCCGTACGTCCAGACCGCCTTCCAGGAGGAGAGCGAGGCCCCGGAGCAGGCGATCCTCACCTGGCCGGTGAAGCCGGTGTTCCACTGGTTGACCACGCTGTACGTCGCCGTGCAGGCGCCGGTGGAGGGCGGCGGCGTGGTCGTCGTCCCGCCGAGCGCCTCGGCGACGCCGTAGTACGCGGGTTTCGGGGCGTAGTTCGCGTCGTACAGCGTCGCCGCCCCGTACCCCGGGAAGGTGTTGTCGACCCAGGAGTCGGAGTCGGTGAAGCCCCAGACGGTCAGGTTGACGCAGCGCGTCACGGCCACGCAGGCGGCGGTGACCGCCTTGTAGTCGGCCGCCTGCTGGGCCAGTTTCGCGCTGTCGGCCGGCAGCGCCATCCGGATGTCCAGCTCGGTGATCGCCACGTCGACGCCGAGGTCGGCGAAGCGCTGGATGTTCTGCTGGAGCGTGGACGGCACCTGGCCGAGGATCAGATGGGCCTGGAGGCCGACGCCGTCGATCGGGACGCCGCGCTCCTTCAGGGACTTGACCAGGTTGTACAGGGCGGTGCTCTTGGCGTTGACGCCCTCGACGTTGTAGTCGTTGATGTACAGCCTGGCGGCCGGGTCGGCGGCCCGTGCCCAGGTCAGGGCGCTGGCGATGTAGTCGGCGCCGAGGCCGTTGTACCAGAGGGTCGAACGGTAGGTGCCGTCCTCGTTGAAGGGCTCGTTGACCACGTCCCAGGCGGTGATCCTGCCCTGGTAGCGGCCGACCTCGGTGCCGATGTGGTTCTGGAGCAGGGTGCCGAGCTGGGCGGACGTCCAGGTGCCGTTGGTCAGCCAGCTCGGGTTCTGGCTGTGCCAGACCAGGGTGTGGCCGCGCACCTGCTGGTTGTGCGCCTGCGCGAAGGCGACGATCTGGTCGGCCTCCGCCCAGTTGAAGGTGCCCTGGGTCGGCTCGACCGACCCCCACTTCATGGCGTTGCCCGGGGTGAGCGAACCGAACTGGGCCCCGGCGATGTCGCCGTAGCTGCCGGTGAGCTTGGAGCCGGTGACCGCCGTGCCGACGACCTTGCCCTTGGCGGCCGCGAGGTCGCGCAGGGGCGTGTCGGCGGCCTGGGCGGACGTCATGCCGGCGGCGAGCAGGGCGCCGACGGCGGTGACGCCGGTGAGCAGGGCGGCGAGCCGGGTGCGTAACGATGACGATCTGGAGGTTCTCATTGCGGGTGCCTCCGAAAGTTTCGGTCGTCCAGCCGATTGACTTCGGTGGAGTGTGGAGGCACCGACCCCACCCGTCAATACGTCAACTTCCGGCCGCAGGAGCCGCAGGGGCCTCGGGATCCGCAGGGGCCGCGGGTGCCACGGAGGCCGCAGGGGCCGCGGGTGCCACGGAGGCCGTGGGTGCCGCAGGGGCCGCGGTGCTGGACCGCACCACCAGGCTGGTGGCCAGCTCCACCCGGGTCGCGGTCGGCGCCCCCTCGCCGCGCGCCAGCTCCAGCACCAGCCGGGCGGCCGCCTCCGCCATCTCGGTCAGCGGCTGCCGTACGGTCGTCAGCGGCGGCCCCACCCAGCGCGCCACCGGCAGATCGTCGAACCCGACCACGCTGAGGTCGTCCGGGATGCGCAGCCCCAGCTCGCGGGCGGCCTCGTAGAGCCCGAGCGCCTGGAGGTCGTTGCCGGCGAAGACGGCGGTGGGCCGGTCCGGCCGGCTCAGCAGTTCGCGGCCGAGCCGGTAACCGGCGTCGTGGTGGAAGTCGCCCGCCCTGATCAGCCCGGCGTCGACGGGCAGGCCGGCCGTCTCCAGGGCGGCCCGGTAGCCGTCCACCCGGGCGCGGCTGCACATCATGGTGGCCGGTCCGCTGATCGCGCCGATGCGGGTGTGCCCGAGGTCGATCAGGTGCCGGGTGGCGGCGAGGCCGCCCTGCCAGTTGGTGGCGCCGATGGACGGCACGTCGGCGCCCGGGTCGCCGGCCGGGTCCATCACCACGAACGGGATGGACCTGCTGGTCAGCAGGGCGCGCTGGGACTCGTCGAGCCCGGACAGGACGAGGACGACGCCGTAGGGGCGACGGGCGGCGACCTGGTCGGCCCAGGTCCGCCCGGGGGTGAGCCGGCCCGCGCTCTCGCTCAGCACGACGCTCAGCCCGGCGTCCCGGGCCACGTTCTCCACGCCTCGGATGACCTCCATCGCCCAGGCGCTCTCCAGCTCGTGGAAGACCAGGTCGATCAGCGGCGAGCGGCTGGCCTCGGCCCGGCGGCGCCGGTAGCCGTGGACGCGCAGCAGCTCTTCCACCCGGTTGCGGGTGGCGGGGGCGACATCGGCACGGCCGTTGAGGACCTTCGAAACAGTCGGCGCCGACACGCCGGCCTCGCGGGCGATCTCGGCAAGCGTCGCGGTCCGGCTGGACCGCCCTGTCATCTGGGCTTCGGCAGGCTCCGGGGCTGTCATGGCGGCGATCGTATCCCTGCACGACCTCTTGACGAACCCCCTGTCGCACCATAGGTTCCCGGAACATTCGAATTGCATATCGAAACATTCGAGTTGCACCCTCGGCACTGGCGTCATCAGCACCCCGAACACCTCCTACCGAGTGGAGCTTCATGACCACCGCCGCCTGGCGTGACCCCGCTCGGTCCGCCGCCGCCCGCGTCGACGACCTCCTGGCCCGGATGACCCTGGAGGAGAAGACCGCCCAGCTCTACGGAGTGTGGGTGGGAGCTGACACCGACACCGCCGGCGACGGGGTCGCCCCGCACCAGCACGACATGACCGACGGCCACTCCGCCGCCGACTACGCCGAGCTGATCACCCTCGGCCTGGGCCAGCTCACCCGTCCCTTCGGCACCGCCCCCGTCGACCCGGACCTCGGCGCCCGGGCCCTGGCCGTGGCCCAGCGCCGCATCGCCGCGGCCGGCCGCTTCGGCATCCCGGCCGTCACCCACGAGGAGTGCCTGGCCGGCTTCACGGCCTGGCGCGCCACCGCGTACCCCGTACCGCTGGCCTGGGGAGCCAGCTTCGACCCGCCGCTGGTCGAGGAGATGGCCCGGCGCATCGGCCGCGACCTGCGCTCGGTGGGCGTGCACCAGGGCCTGGCCCCGGTCCTGGACGTGGTCCGCGACCCCCGCTGGGGGCGGGTCGAGGAGACCATCGGCGAGGACCCGTACCTGGTCGGCACGGTCGGCAGCGCCTATGTGCGCGGCCTGGAGTCGGCCGGGATCGTCGCCACGCTCAAGCACTTCGCCGGGTACGCGTCCTCGGTGGGCGCCCGCAACCTCGCGCCGGTCCGCGCGGGCCTGCGCGAACTCGCCGACGTCACGCTGCCGCCCTTCGAGATGGCGCTGCGCGAGGGCGGGGCGCGCAGCGTGATGGCGGCGTACAACGAGACGGACGGCGTGCCGGCCTCGGCCGACCCCTGGCTGCTGACCGATCTGCTGCGCGAGGAGTGGGGCTTCACGGGCACGGTGGTCGCCGACTACTTCGGCATCGGCTTCCTCCAGGCCCTGCACCGGGTCGCCGGTTCGCCCGCCGAGGCGGCCGGGCTGGCGCTCACGGCCGGCATCGACGTGGAGCTGCCGACGCTGAAGTGCTACGGACGGGACCTGGTCGCGGCCGTGCGGGAGGGGACGGTCCCGGCCGACCTGGTGGACCGGGCGGCCCGCCGCGTCCTGCTCCAGAAGTGCGAACTGGGTCTGCTGGACGAGGACTGGTCCCCGGAGCCGACGGCCTCCGTCGACCTGGACTCGGCGGCGAACCGCGCGCTGGCCCGGCGCCTCGCCGAGGAGTCGGTGGTCCTGCTGGACAACCCCGACGGCGTCCTGCCGCTGGCCCCCGACGCGCGCGTGGCGGTCGTCGGCCCCCGGGCGGCGGACCCGCTCGCGATGCTGGGCTGCTACTCGTTCCCCTCGCACGTGCTGACGCACCACCCGCAGGTGCCGATGGGCATCGACGTCCCCACGGTGCTCCAGGCGCTGCGCGCCGAGCTCCCCGACGCGAAGGTCACCTTCGCCGAGGGCTGCGGGGTCTCGGACCCGGACGACTCGGGCTTCGAGGAGGCGGTGGCGCGGGCCTCGGAGGCGGACGTGTGCGTGGCGGTCCTGGGCGACCGGGCCGGTCTGTTCGGCCGCGGCACGTCCGGGGAGGGCTGCGATGTGGCGGACCTGGACCTGCCGGGCCGCCAGGGCGAGCTGCTGGACCGGCTGGTGGCGACCGGCGTCCCGGTGGTCCTGGTCCTGCTGACCGGCCGCCCGTACGCGCTCGGCCGCTGGCAGGGCAGGCTGGGTGCGGTGGTCCAGGCGTTCTTCCCCGGGGAGGAGGGCGGCCCGGCGGTGACGGGGGTGCTGTCGGGCCGCGTCAACCCCTCCGGGCGGCTGCCGGTGAGCGTGCCGCGGCTGCCGGGCGGCCAGCCGTGGACGTACCTCCAGCCGCCGCTGGGCCTGGCGGGCGAGGTCAGCAACCTCGACCCGACCCCGCTGTACGCCTTCGGCCACGGACGTTCGTACACGGAGTTCTCGTGGGAGGACTTCGACGGTCCGCAGGCCCGGACCGGCACGGACGGTTCGAGCGACGCGGGTGGCGCCGACGGCACGTACGACGTGTCGGTGACCGTCCGCAACACGGGCGGCCGGGCGGGCGCCGAGGTGGTGCAGCTGTACCTGCACGACCCGGTGGCGTCGGTGACCCGACCCGACGTCCGGCTGATCGGCTACCGACGGCTGGAACTGGCGCCCGGCGAGGCGCGGCGCGTGACCTTCCACTTCCACCCGGACCTGTCCGCCTTCACCGACCGCGCGGGCCGCCGGGTCGTCGAACCGGGCGCACTGGAACTGCGGCTGGGGGTCTCCAGCGCGGAGATCCGGCACACGGCCAGGCTGACCCTCACGGGCCCGGTACGGGTCCTGGGCCCGGACCGCCGACTGCGGTGCGAGGTGAGCGAAGGCGCGTGCGGGAGGCCGCGTGGCCGGAAGGCGCGTGCGGGAGGCCGCGTGGCCGGAAGGCGCGTGCGGGAGGCCGCGTGGCCGGAAGGCGCGTGCGGGAGGCCGCGTGGCCGGAAGGCGCGTGCGGGAGGCCGCGT